>NZ_UPHU01000001.1:4800000-5101668 GCF_900566075.1 Mycobacterium pseudokansasii
GGACTGGTACCGATCCGGCGTCGACGTCGCGGCAATGATGCCGGTGCTGTCCACCTACCTCGGACACGTCAACCCGGCCAGCACCTACTGGTATTTGACGGCCACGCCCGAGTTGATGGGCCTTGCCGCGCAACGGCTGCAGGCGAGCAGACCCGGAGGCCGGCGATGACCGCGCTCGCCCCGATCCTGCAGGCCTACTTCACCGACCGGCTCATCGGGCAACTCCAGGCCAGCCCGAACACCATCGCCGGCTACCGCGACACGTTCCGGCTGCTGCTCGGCTATACCGCAACCCGCACCGCCAAACCGCCCAGCCAGCTCGACCTCGCCGATCTGGACGCGCCCTCGGTCGCCGGGTTCCTCGACCACCTCGAACACGATCGTGGCAACAGCGTGCGCACCCGCAACACCCGGTTGGCGGCCATCCACTCACTGTTCGGCTACGCCGCACTGCGCCATCCCGAACACGCCGCCTCGATCCAACGCGTGCTGGCGGTCCCGCCGAAACGCTTCCAACGCAACCTGATCACCTACCTCACCAACGAGGAGGCTGACGCGCTGCTGGCCGCCTGCGACCCCGACACCTGGGCCGGACGACGCGACCACGCGATGCTGGCGCTCACCTTGCAGACCGGGCTGCGGATCTCCGAACTGACCGCGTTGTCAGTCGCCGACCTGCAGCTCGGCCGCGGCGCGCACGTACACTGCATCGGCAAGGGCCGCAAACAGCGAAACACACCACTACTGCCCGACACCGTGGAAGTGCTGCGGGGCTGGCTCGCCGAACGTCGCGGCGCCCCCGACGACCCATTGTTCCCCACCAGCACCGGCAGATCGCTCAGCCGCGATGCGGTCGAGCGCCGAATCACGCTCTACACCAACCGCGCCCGCGGATCGTGTCCGTCGCTGCGCAGCAAGCGGGTCACCGCCCACACCCTGCGGCACTCCGCGGCCATGGCCCTGCTGCTCGCTGGTGTCGACATCACCGTCATCGCCTTGTGGCTTGGTCACGAACAGACTGCCACCGCCGAACTCTACCTGCACGCCGACATGACCCTGAAGGAACGCGCAATCGCCGCCACCGCACCCACGCACACCAAGCCCGGGCGATACCAGCCGCCCGATCCGATCCTCGCGTTCCTCGAAGGCCTCTGATTATGCCGATACCCCGCGACTGAACCCCCTGCACCACAACCGATCCCACTCAATATCGGCATAATCGTGAGGTCGGCATAATCGACGCAATGCCGATATCGGCATTGCTTCGACAACGGCACCGAGTTCCTCAACAAGTCCGTCATCAAATGGGCAGCGGAAATGGAGATCTTCTTCACCCGCTCCCGGCCGTAGAAAAAGAACCACCAGGCCACCATCGAGTCCAAGAACAACCATCTGGCGGGCAAGTACGTGTTCTACTACCGCTACGACACCGACGAGGAACGCGCCGTGCTCAACCGCCTCCGAAAGCTGGTCAACGACCGGCTCAACTACCTGACCCCCACCATCAAACCCAGCGGTTACGGCTGCGGCCGTGGCGGTCAGCGCCGCCGCCTCGACGACGACCCCATGACGCCACTGGACCGGCTGCCGGCCGCCGGCATCCTCTCACCGGCCCACGAATCAAAGCCGCTTGCCTACCGCGACAGCCTCAACCCTGCCGCAATCGCACGCCAAATCGCCGACCTCCAGGCCGTCTTGCTCAAACTCGCCAAAGACAAGACCGAACAGCTCTACCTCGCCGCTGTCCCCACCGCCCTGCCCGAGGTCAGGCCCGCCATCCCCATCCACAACAAGACCGCCAGCTGACCCACTTCGCGGGCATTCCTTACGTGATGCATAGATCAGGTTTCGCGGGCATCTTGACGTGACTGCATCCCGTGGATGCCAAGCGTTATCGCACCCTCGCTAGGCTGGGTGTCGCGGCGATGGATGTCCGCCGGGATCATGTTGACTATCCGAACCGCCCACACGGGATGATGACTCCTACCGAATGGAAGGAGAATCATGCCCACCAGCGGTGTCGACCGGGTCTACTTGACCCGGCATGGACGCACAGCCCTCAATGCCGATGGGCGATTGCGCGGCCTATCCGATCCGCCGCTCGACGACGTCGGTAAGGTGGAGGCCAAACAGCTCGGCGAAGCACTCGCCGCATTCAGGCCGAGGGTAGTTATCAGCAGCCCACTACAGCGGGCGGTGTCCACCGCGCAAGCGATCGGCGAAGCGGCCCACATCGGGGTGGAGATCGATCACCGGCTCAATGATCGTGACTATGGGCCGTGGACCGGCCAGCCGCGTACCCAAGTCGAAGAACGATTCGGCAGTGTCGACGCCGCGCCTGGCGTCGAGCCCGCCGACGCAGTAGCCGCCCGCGCGCTGGCCGCGTTCACCGAGTTGACGCGCGAATACCACGAGGGCCCGCTGGTCTTGGTGTCTCATGACGCGTTCAACACCGCGCTCCTTCGAATGCTGAATCCCGCCCTGGAGGGGATCGAGCAGCGCACGGCCTGCTACAACCAAATCACCCGCGACGCAGCCGGTTGGCGCGTCGACTATTACGACCACAAGCCCCGATGACTCGCGCCAGGGCCGACGAGCGTTGGCTAACGCCTGGCGTCGGGGCCGTTGGGGCAGCAAGTTTCTTCTCCGATTCCGGGCACGAAATCACGACCGCGCTGTTACCGACCTTCCTGACCAGCACGCTACATGGCTCCGCAGCAGCCCTGGGCGTGATCGACGGCTTCAGCGACGCGTTGGTCGGAGTGATGCAGCTGGTGGGCGGGCCGCTGGCCAACGATCCGAGCAAGCGAACCCGCACCGCGTCCGGTGGCTACCTCGGCACCGCAGTTGCGACGGGTTCCGTCGGGCTGGCGGCCACGGTGTGGCAAGCAGGGGTGTTGCGCGCGCTGGCCTGGGTGTCGAGAGGGTTGCGCTCGCCCTCGCGCGATGCTCTCCTGGCCTCGATCACCCCGACCGCGGCCCACGGGCGAGCGTTCGGCCTGGAGCGGGCAGGCGACAACCTGGGCGCGGTCGCCGGGCCCCTGCTTGCGGCTGGTCTCGTCGCGTGGGTGGGCGTGCGCCCAGCCCTGCTGCTGGCCGCGATTCCGGGTCTATTCGCCGCCATCGCAATTTTTTTGGCCGCGTCGGAGTGCCGTCGCCGCACCCGCCCAACCGGTGAAGTCGCGCGACGACGGCTCGATTTGGCGGCAGTGCGCAACGCCGGAATGCTTCGGGCGCTGGCGCCGGTGGCGCTCTTTGAGTTCGGCAACGTCGCTACTACGTTGCTCATCCTTCGCGCCACGCAGCTGCTCACCACGCCACACCGACCAATCACCGCCGCAACGTCGCTGGCAATCCTGATCTACGCCAGCCACAACGTGATCGCAACGCTCGCCTCGTTGGTTGCCGGCCGATGGTATGACCGCGCCGGACCGCGCGTCGTCTTCGCCGCCGGAGCCGCAGTGTACGTGGTTGGGTATGGGGTCTTCGCGGCCGGCGGAAACAGTGTGTGGCTTCTTCTGGTGGCGTTCGGCGCCGCCGGTGCCGGCATCGGGCTGGCCGAACCCACCGAATCCGCTGTGGTGGCTCAGTTGCTGCCAGACCGACTGCGCGGCACTGGGTTTGGCCTCTTGGGTGTGGTAAAAGCTAGCGGTGACGTCGTCGCCACGGTGGTCGCCGGGGTTCTGTACACCGTGGTCTCCCCGGTGGCCGCATTCGGATACGCCGCCGCGTGGATGTTGGTTGCTGTTCTAGCCTCTGGCATGCTACGCCCGCCCGCCAACCAATTCGGTTCTGAACCAACCTGATTACAGCCACTCCACTGCGCGTCGGTATCTGCTCGGTTCTCAACTGCCATCACCACCAGCTAGAAGCCGCTTCGCCAAATGGGCCTGTGTGTTGCCCCGCGCAGAGCGGCGGCACAGCTGAACAACGTGGCCGCGGCGCCTACCAACTGAGACTCGCCCTAATCAATATTAATCTTTAGCAATAGTTCTCTACACCTACTATATTTAGTATGGCCAGTGACGGTAGGGCGGTGGCCCGCAAAGGTCTTCCCGTCCGGCGATCAAACCTCCTGTAAGTTTCCTGTCAGCTTTCGCCGATATCCGGGCACTCTGCTGTCCATGGCGATCCAGCCGTGTCGACACGACAGCCACGGCGGGCGCGACCGTTTTAGAATCGGCCTGCCACGCACTTCAGGCAGGCCGTTGACCGACCAGCAGTCTGGTAGCCTTTAACAAAGATTTGGTTCTGCAGGAGGACGAGTGCGCATTGTTGCCAGGCCGCAATCCTCCGTAGTTGCGCACCAGTAGCGATGTCGAAAGCCAGCGCGTTGGCAAAAGGCCGGCAACTCCCCAACCGCGCCGTTGCCGACGACTCCGGGACACGCCGGGCCGAGATCCTGCAGACCGCGGCGTCGTTGATCGCGTCGTCGGGATTGCGCACATCGCTGCAGGAAATCGCCGATGCGGCAGGCATTCTGCCGGGCAGCCTCTACCACCATTTCGAGTCCAAAGAAGCGATCCTGATCGAACTGATCCGCCGCTATCAATCCGATCTGAATCGCGTCGGCCTAACCGCACAGCAGCAGTTGGATGAGCCGGACTCCCGGCCGGTGGTCGAGAAGATCACCGAGTTGGGATCGGCGATCGCCAACTGTGCCGTTGCCCATCGGGCAGCCCTGCAGATGTCGTTCTACGAGGGACCGAGTGCGGATCCCGAACTGATGAAGCTCACCCAGCAGCGGCCCGCGGCGCTGCACGAGGCGATGTTGCAGACGCTGCGCGCCGCCAGGTGGAGCGGCTACATCAAACCGGAAATGGATCTTCCGACGTTGGCCGACCGCATCTGCCAGACCATGCTGCAGGTGGGACTCGACGTCATCCGTCACCACGCCTCAGCCGACCAGGTCGCCCGGCTGATGTGCCGAATCATTTTGCACGGCTTGGCAACCCGGGTTCCAGGAGATCCGGAGCTGGACGGATCGAGCGCGTTGGCGGCGGCCAACGACGCCATCGCGACCTGGACCGACGACAAGGACGCCGACCCCGGCGACAAGGCGGCCCGTGTCCGTGCGGCAGCCCGAACCGAGTTCGGGCGCAGGGGATATGAAGTCACGACCATCAGGGACATCGCTTCTGCGGCCGGTATGGGCACTGGCACGGTCTATCGGGTGATCGGATCCAAGGACGAACTCCTGGCGTCGATCATGCGCTCCTTCGGCCAGAAGGTCGAGGCCGGCTGGGTCAGCGTGCTGCGCTCGGATGCCACGCCGATCGAAAAGCTGGACGCGCTGAGCTGGATCAATATCAATGCGCTGGATCAGTTTTCCGATGAATTCCGGATACAGCTCGCCTGGATGCGGCAATCGCCGCCCAATACCCCCAACCCGGGGTGGCTGTATGCCACCCGGCTGCGTCAGCTGAAATCGCTACTCTCCGAAGGGTTCCGCTCAGACGAGATACGGATCGAGACCCCGTCCCTGGCGATGCTGGCGAGATCGGTCATCGCCCTGCAGTGGATACCGGAGAACATCCTTCGCGCCGTCGGCCCGCGTGCCGCGCTGATTCATGCTCGTGACACGGTGTTACGCGGCGCCGCGGTACGCGGCGAGCCGTGACGCGAGTTGCGTCCGCGGTATTGAAAGTATTGAACCAAAAATATGTTCTCCCTAGAGTGGGGCAGGTAAACGGCGAGTACGTAGGGCCCGCGGGGAAGGGATCTCCATGACTGTTCTGGATCGGCTGCGCTACGACGGCAAGCGGGCGTTGGTGGTCGGCGGCGCGACGGGCATGGGCGCCGCGGCGGCCCAGGCGGCAACCGAACTCGGGGCCGACGCCATCGTCATGGACTACGCGCCGGTGAACTTTGACGTCGCCCAGTCACTGCAGGTCGACCTGCGAGATCCCGCATCCATCGACTCGGCGATCGGGCAACTCGGTGGACCGGTCCACGCGGTGTTCTCCGCAGCGGGGGTCGCCGAAGGCCCGGAGCTGATGAAGATCAACTTCATCGGCCATCGCCATCTGATCCAGCGGCTGCTGGACAACGACCAGCTGCCGTCCGGCTCGGCGATCTGTTTCATCTCCTCGGTCGCCGGCATGGGCTGGGAAAACGACCTGCCGCGGCTGCAGGAGTTCCTGGCCACGCCCGACTACGCGGCGGCCCAGGACTGGGTTGCCGCGCACGAGGCCGAGGGCATCATCCACTACGGCTTCAGCAAGAAGGCCATCAACGCCTATGTGGCGACGCAGGCCTATCCCCTGCTGAAGAAGGGAATACGGATCAACGCCATCTGCCCCGGGCCCACCGACACCCCGTTGGCCCAGGCCAACGCGGATCTGTGGCTCAGCTACGCGCAGGACTACCGCGACGAAACCGGCTCCAAGGTGCACACCCCGGAGCAGATGGGTGACGTCATGGTGTTCCTCAACAGCGCGGCCGCCTTCGGGATCAGCGGCATCACGTTGCTGGTGGACTACGGACACACCATGGCGTCGCTCACCGGCGCCTACCCGCCGGGCAAACCGATCCTCGACCTGATCATGGGCCGCGTCCCGATGCCCTAGTGCTGCAGCCCTGGCAGCTGATCCATCGGGCCGGCCCGCAGCGTAACCTGGACCACGCAGCTGGTCTGCCGTCGTCGCATCCCGCGGCGCCGGCACCGAGCGAGACATGTTAGCGATGCCTTGCGAGAGGGAATCCGGTGAGAATCCGGAACTGTCCCGCAGCGGTATGCAGGAACGACCGCCGTCAACAGCACTGGTCGCACGACTGGGAAGCGACGGCCACTAGGAGCACCACACAGGTGCGCGCCTGCGAGTCCGAAGACCTGCCAGCCGTGCCGGACGCGCCGCGTCCGGCGGGTCATCGCCTCGTGGAGTGGGCGTTTGGCGGTACCGGTTACGGTGTTGCGCCGCAACCGGCTTCGGCTGAGCGTCCGCGGGCGGTGACCACACCGTCGAGTAAAGGACACGTCGTGACCGCACGTAATTTTCAGAAGTTCACCGCAACCATCACCGGGTCCCCCCGCATCGGCCCGCGCCGTGAGCTCAAGCGAGCGACCGAGGGCTACTGGGCCGGACGCACCAGCCGATCCGAGTTGGAGTCCATAGCCGCCACCTTGCGCCGCGACACCTGGACCGGCCTGGCCGCCGCCGGCCTGGACTCGGTGCCGATCAACACCTTCTCCTACTACGACCAGATGCTGGACACCGCGGTGCTGCTCGGTGCGCTGCCGGCCCGGGTGAGCACTATCCCCGACGAGCTGGACCGCTACTTCGCCGCCGCGCGCGGCAACGCCGACGTCGCACCGTTGGAGATGACCAAGTGGTTCGACACCAACTACCACTACCTGGTGCCCGAGATCGGGCCGTCGAGCACGTTCACGCTGAACCCCGACAAGGTGCTCGGCGAGCTGAAAGAGGCGCACCAGCTCGGGCTTCCGGCACGTCCGGTGATCATCGGGCCGGTCACCTTCCTGTTGCTGAGCAAGGCCGTCGACGGTGCCGCCCCGCCGATCGAACGGCTCCAGGAGCTGGTTCCGATCTACGCCGAACTGCTGTCGCTGCTGGCCGGCGAGGGTGCCCAGTGGGTACAACTCGACGAACCCGCGCTGGTGACCGATATCTGTCCCGACGCGCCGGCGCTGGCCGAGCGGATGTACACGGCGCTGGGGTCGCTGAGCGACCGGCCGGCCATCCACGTCGCCACCTATTTCGGCGATCCCGGCGCCGCGCTGCCGGCGCTGGCCCGCACTCCGGTGGAAGCCATCGGTGTCGACCTGGTGGCCGGTGCGCGCACCGCTGTCGCCGGGGTGCCCGAGCTGGCCGGCAAGACGCTGGTGGCCGGCATCGTCGACGGGCGCAACGTCTGGCGCACCGACCTGGAAGCGGCGCTGAGCCGGCTGGCGACCCTGCTGGGTTCGGCGGCCACGGTTGCGGTCTCGACGTCGTGCTCCACCATGCACGTGCCGTATTCGCTGGAGCCGGAAACCGAGTTGGACGACAACTTGCGCAGCTGGCTGGCGTTCGGCGCGGAGAAGGTGCGCGAGGTCGTCGTGCTCGCGCGAGCCCTGCGCGACGGGCGTGACGCGGTCGCCCAGGAGATCGCGGCGTCCAATGCGGCGGTGGCGTCTCGGAAGCGGGACCCGCGCCTGCACAACGGACAGGTCCGGGCCCGCATCGACTCGATCGTCGCCTCCGGTGCCCGCAGGGGCGAGGCGACCCTCCGTCGGGTCAGCCAGGACGCGCGTCTGCACCTGCCGGTGCTGCCGACCACCACGATCGGCTCCTACCCGCAGACCTCGGCGATTCGCAAGGCGCGCGCAGCTTTTCGATCCGGTGAGATCGACGAGGCCGAGTATGTCCGCCGGATGAAGGCCGAGATCGCCGACGTCATCACCTTGCAGGAGCAACTCGGGCTGGATGTGCTGGTGCACGGTGAGCCGGAGCGCAACGACATGGTGCAGTACTTCGCCGAGCAGCTGGAGGGGTTCTTCGCCACCCAGAACGGCTGGGTGCAGTCCTACGGCAGCCGCTGCGTGCGCCCGCCGATCCTCTACGGCGACGTGGCCCGGTCGTGCCCGATGACAGTCGACTGGATCACCTACGCGCAGTCGCTGACCGACAAGCCGGTCAAGGGGATGCTGACCGGGCCGGTGACGATCCTGGCGTGGTCGTTCGTGCGCGACGACCAGCCGCTGGCCGACACCGCCAACCAGGTGGCGCTGGCCATCCGCGATGAGACCGTGGATCTGCAGGCCGCCGGGATCGCAGTCATCCAGGTCGACGAGCCGGCGTTGCGAGAGCTGCTGCCGCTGCGCCGTATCGAGCAGGACGAGTACTTGCGTTGGGCCGTAGCCGCTTTCCGGTTGGCAACGTCAGGTGTAGCCGACTCGACTCAGATCCACACCCATTTGTGCTACTCCGAATTCGGTGAAATCATCGGCGCCATAGCGGCTCTGGATGCGGATGTGACGTCGATCGAGGCGGCGCGCTCGCACATGGAGGTGCTGGACGACCTGAATGCGGCCGGCTTCGCCAACAGCGTGGGCCCGGGCGTCTACGACATTCACTCGCCGCGGGTGCCGAGCACCCGCGAGATGGCCGAGTCGCTGCGTGCGGCGCTGAAAGCTGTTCCGGCGCAGCGGCTCTGGGTCAATCCCGATTGTGGCCTGAAGACCCGGAACTCCGATGAGGTGGCCGCATCGCTGCGCAACATGGTGGCCGCGGCCCGAGAGGTCCGCGCGGACATGTAGTTCGGGCTCACGAACGTAACGCCACGGCGAAATTTGGCGGGCCAGATCTCGCCGGGCGTTACGCCCGGCTTACGCCCGGCGACGACGCACGCCGCGAAGCGGCCACCACACCTCGCTCGGCCGAGTGTGTCATGGGGGCTTTGACTGTGAGTCCAGGGTGTGCCCGAGCGCCCTTCGGCCGCCGTACACTCACGCTGAAAGCCCTCGATACGCACTCGACGCCGACGCGGACGCCGACGCCGACGCAAGGCGCGACACTCGACGCCGACGCGAGACGCGGACGCCGACGCAAGGCGCGACACTCGACGCCGACGCAAGGCGCGACGCAACGGCCGTTCACACCCGTCGAAACTCGTCGGACAGCAGGTGAACCGGGACGTCGTCGGCCCAGGGCTGCCGGGTCACCATGTCGGCCACCCGCACGTAGCCGTGTTCGAACTCGCCGGTCGCTGCATCCACCAGCCGGTAGGCCTGGGTCTGCTTGTGGATGGGTTGCGCGTCGAGCAGGACGATCCGTACCTCGCCCGGCTCGAAGTGGCAGCGCTGCTGCATCGCGGCGATGAGTTGCTCGTTGTGCATGTGGCCGTCGCCGAAATTCCACCCGATCGCGGTGCTGCAGATCCGCTCGCCGTCGGTGATGACGTAGTCGTCTTCGTTCTGCCCGGCCATGGCCCGGTGCGCCAGGGTGAACAGCGCCCGGCCGTGAGTGTTCATGGCGCGGAACGCATATCCGAGATACATCGGGATTTGCGCCTTGTCCTTGCCGTAGAAGCGCTCCAGCTGCGCAGCCGGCATGCTGGCGATCGCGACGATGCCCTTGCCGATCTTCTCGCTTGCCGACGGCTTGATGCACCACAGCGTGGTATCCCAGTTGCCGGCGTAGTAGCGCATGCCGGGCAGAAACGAGATCTTGCGCGGGAACAGGTTGCCCAAGACGACGGTGCCGGCCACCACGGCGAACAGAATCGCCACCGGCACAGGGTTTTTCACATCGGTCAGGCCGAGACGGGCATGGCCTACGAACAGCGACAGCACGCCGAAGATCATGAAGACGTTCCACTCCAGCGGCACCCCCATCGGGATCGCCGTCAGGATGCCCAGGTGGAAGCACACCATCACGAACGCCGCCACCGCGGTCGGCCAGCCGCCGTGCGCGAAGAACAGCGCCACCGGCACGGCCATTTCGATAAGGGTGCTGACGTGGGCGATGATCCGGGACAACCGTCCGGGCCGCAGGTCGTCGGGGAACTTCTCGAAGAACATCCGCTTGATGAACCGCGGCCGGATCAGCGGGTTGTTGGACATCATGGTGGAGATCACGAACGGGAAGTGCTTGTTGAGCTTCGACGTCGCCGCCCCCATCCAGATCACCAGAAACACCAGTTTGGCGCCGACGATCAGGTCGGCGCCGCTGAACAGGAACGTGACGGTCAGCGAACCGTAGACCTCACCGCGGGCGGCCAGAAAAATCACCTTGTCGCGCAATCCGGCGAGAGCCAGGATCGCCAGGATCGTCCAGATCTGCCATACCGGTAACAACCCGACCTTGGTGCCCAACTCCGGGACGGGACCGGTGCCGTCGGAGAACAACGCCCACAGCGTCATCACCAACAGCGCCGCGTACAGCAGCACGTCCACCGGAGCCCGCGCGGTGCCCCTGGTCAGCGGGACCCTACCCGGCCACGGAGGCAGCCGAATGGTGCTGGGCCGCAACCAGTACAGGATCGACCCCAGCGGCGGGAAAAACCGGTTGTTCAATGGTCCGAAGCCGCAACCTAATCCGATCACCTCGAACAGCATCGTGTAGAGCACGACCTTCTCGAAGACTATCGGCTCCGCGTACCACGACCTGACGTGGGTAAACCCGTCGATCCCTGTCGTGCTGAGCACCACCAGCCAGGCACCCACGATGTAGAGGCCGATCTTGACGACGTAGAACAGGTGCAGCGCCAACGGTGTGCCGAAACCCACCTCGGCCCAATGCCGCGCCATCGGGCGGATCTTCTCGCTGCGGGTGCCCTTGCTCCACTCGGGGATGTCGACCTGAGGCAGTTCGGGTTTGAGGAATCCCATGGTGTCACAGATTAGAACGTGTTCTAGCCGCGTGGGTTCATCTTGGCGGCCAATTCTTTACCGGCCGCGGCGGGCGCGGATAGCGTGGAGTTCTGCCGTGCTGAGGAGGTTTCCAGATGAGCAGATGGCGGTTTGTCGCATTGACCATGGTGACGGTGTTCTCGCCGATCGCGGTCGCCGGGGCCGGCATCGCTGCGGCCCAAGCGCCGTCTCCGGGTGATTCCTGTACGGTGCTGCACGCGACCACCCAGGACGCCAACGGCCGGACGATGTGGTGCAACCCGACCATGACCGGCGATCACAGCCTGGTGTGGCAATACGGCGGACCGGGTTAGCGCACCCGGCCCCCGATCCGGGTGGCCAGACTTCGCGACTACCTACCGGCGTGCGGGTCCTTGGCCTATGTCAAATCTCCGCGGAATGGCAACCGTGAACTGGCCGGCGCGTCCGATGTACGGCGATTCAGCTACGGTCCGTCGTGGCTGCGAGATGTGAAAATCCCGAGGCGGGCTTGGTCGATACCCGCGGGTGAGTGACAGATGCCGCGGGGAAGGGTGACGAGTTCAGGAATGCGTGCGTAAGACACCCACGACAGCCACTTGCCCAACCGCTGCCGACCAACCGACAACGTGGCGTTGGTCACCTAGCGGGTTGAAGAACCGGCCCCGAGTTCCCCTGCCGCAGCCTTCGCCGTCCACACCCTGCGAACCGAGCCGCGACCGACGACACCGTAAAACCGCGGTGCCGCTCTGGGTAGGCAATCTCGTCGATACCGATCCCGGGCGATGACCAATTGCGCAGTCCCACAAGTACTCACGGACCGGAGCGGCGCTGCACCGACAAGCGGGTGAGCTGAGCCCTCGGCGTGCGACCGCCCGAATCGCGGTGGTGTCGTGGATTGCCGCGGATGGGGGCGACAAGACCTGTGGGCCCGAGGCGACGTGACGACTTTCGACGAGTTGGGTTCCAGTTCGGTTCGCGGGACGGGGGCTGCGCCCCTAATATGCCGTCACCGCCGCTGGCACCGTCCCGGCCGCGCCGCACCGATCGGAGAAACGACGTTGGATTTCGCGGTACTCCCTCCCGAGATCAACTCTGCCCGGATGTACGCCGGTCCCGGCTCGGGACCGATGCTGGCAGCCGCAACGGCCTGGGACGGGCTGGCCGCCGAGCTGCACTCGGTGGCGAGCTCGTATGAATCGGTGATCGGGGGGTTGGCCTGCGGCCCCTGGGTTGGCCCGTCATCGGTGTCGATGGCTGCCGCCGCCGCCGGGTTTGTGACGTGGACGAGAGCCACCGCCGCGGGAGCCGAGCAGGCGGCGGGCCAGGCCGCCGCCGCGGCCGCCGCGTACGAGACGGCGTTTGCGCAAACGGTGCCGCCGCCCGTGGTCGCGGCCAACCGCATGCTGCTGACGGCGCTGATCGCGACCAACCTTTTTGGGCAGAACACCCCGGCCATAGAGGTCGCCGAGGCACAGTATGCCGACATGTGGGTCCAGGATGCCGCGGCGATGTACGGCTACGCGGGTTCGTCGGCGTCGGCGACCAGGTTGACCCCGTTCACCCCGCCACCGCCCAGCACCGAGCCCGGCGGATTATCGGTCCAAGCCGCCGCGGTGGCCCGGGCTACCGGGGCCTCAACAGGCAACGCCCGGCACAACGCGTCGAGCACCAGCCGATCGTTGTCCGCGGTGCCCAATACGCTGACAAGCCTCGCGAGCCCGGCGGCGGCCATTCCCTCACTGACACCGCTAGAGTGGCTGGACTTGCTGGCGGACCTTAGTGGCCTGTTAGTCGACCCGGAAATAGGGGCCGCGGGACTTGGTTTCGACTCAATCGTCGGGATTACCGGACTTCCCTACGACATTGTCGGCTATCAGATTGGTATCCACACGGATGACATCGTCAGTGGTTGGGCCGGAATCGAGTCGTTTCCCGGGACCGCGCCAGTGCCGTCGGCACCCATCACGGATCTGGGCGGGTCGGCGGTTTCGGCCGGTCTGGGCGAAGCGAACTCGATCGCCGTGCTGACGGTGCCGCCGACGTGGACAGCGGCCGCACCCGAGATCCGCTCGCTGGCAGTCGCATTGCCGGCCACCAGTCTCGGGGCTGCGGCAGAAGTCTCCGCCGGTGGCGCCGGAAGCCTGTTCAGCCAAATGGCCTTGGCCGGCATGGCCGGGCGAGCGATGGCCTGTGGCGGCAATGGGAGCAGGCGTGAGCGGGTCGGCGCCGTCAAGCGAGATCCGATATCACCGGCGGCCACCTCGGCAACCGGGCCAATCACGAGTATCGCGGCGGAGCTGCGTGAGCTTGCGTCCCTGCGCGATTCGGGAATCCTCACCGAGGACGAATTCACCGAGCAGAAACAACGGCTACTGCCGCATTGATCCGAACCGGACGTTTCCAGAGCGCTTGTTGTTCGAGTCGTTGCATCCGCCCGAATTCGGCCGCCGAGAAGCCGCAATCGGTGTAGTTTTGCTGGCCAGCGGCACATCGACCGAGGAGCGAATCGTGGCGGATGTCGACGTCTGCGTGGTGGGCGCGGGGTTCGCGGGTTTGACGGCGGCGCTGCGGTTGAATCGAGCCGGTCGTTCGGTGGCGTTGCTGGAAGCCCGTGACCGGGCCGGCGGTCGTACCTACACCGTGACCCGCGACAACGGGGTATGGATCGATCGCGGCGGGGCATGGATCGGACCTGGCCAGGACCGCATCTACGCCCTGATGGCGGAATTCGGCGTGCCCGAATACAAGCAGTACAACGACGGCGAGGCCATGATGATCGTCGGCGGCAAAAAGCATCGCTACGGCGGCACCATCCCGTGGACGATGAGCCCATGGGCGGTCACCAACCTTGGGCTTGGTTTGGCCGCGGTAGAGAAGATGTGCAAGTCGATCCCACGCGAAGCCCCATGGGAGGCAAAGCGAGCCGACGAATGGGACCGCATCAGCTTGGGGCAATGGCTCGACAAGAACACCTTGTCCAAGCCCGCCCGCGACATGCTGGACATGGCTTTGGCCGGGCCCTACACCTCCGCGGCATCGGAGACGTCGTTGCTGTGGGTGCTGCTGCAGATGGCCTCCGGGGGTGGTCCCACCTTCGTCATTTCGGGTAAGGGCGGCGCGCAGGACGCCCGCCCGGTTGGCGGGATGGGTGCAATCTACGGCCCGATGGTCGCCGAACTTGGTGGTGCGGTGCACTTTTCACAGCCGGTCCGGCTCATCGCCCAAGACGGTGACGGCGTGACCGTCCGCTCGGACGATCTAACGGTGCGCGCACGGCGAGCAATCGTGGCGATCCCGCTGGCAATCGCCAACACGATCGACTACGAGCCGGTGCTTCCGGTGGACCGGGCGCTCCTGCATCATCGGATGCCAAGCGGCGCGGTCTACAAGATCTCGATCGTCTACGACGAGCCGTTCTGGCGTGCCGACGGTTTGTCCGGCCAGTCCGCCGCGCCCGGCTCCCCGGCCACGTTGACCATCGACGCCTGCACGGACACCGCGGTGCCGGGGATCATGTGCGTCATCACCGAGGGACCTGCCGCGCGCCGGCTGGCGCGGCTCGACGAGGCCGAGCGCAAGGCGGTGGTCATCGGCGAACTCGCCGACCGGTTCGGCGCCAAGGCACGTGCGCCGCGCGAATTCCATGAGCAGGACTGGATTTTGGAACGCTATTCCGGCGGCGGGATGATCAGTCACGCGCCGACCGGTGTGCTGACCCAATTCGGCTACACCCTGCGTCCGCCGTGCGGCCGCATCCACTGGGCCGGAACCGAGAGCTCGGCCACCATGTGCGGATGGGTTGACGGCGCAATCCGCTCCGGGGAGCGCGCCGCGTCGGAAGTGCTGGCAGCCTAAATCACCTTCGCCGCAACATAATTCGATCCGGAGCAAGCAGTCCGACCTGCCTTCTCGGTGGGCGTGCGCGGGGCTTGCCGGTCAGGCCCGGCGGCCGACACATCACGCACGATCGCCTGATGCTCGGCCTCCAACCACACCGCCTGCACCCCGAATCAACTGTTCCCTCAGGCACTGTCACATGGTGGGCGGAACGGGTACGGGTGCACCTATTGCCTCGGCATGCTGTTCGGGCAGGAACGTCAGCAGCGCCGGGGCGATACCTCCAAAGGCCGTGCCACTGAGCGGAAGTGTCCCCGTCTCCCCGAAGACGGTCAGTGTGAGGGAAGCGGTTTCGGCGGGTGTGAGAATACCGCCGAGGGGGATATTGGTCGTCGTGTCCAGCCCCAGGACCGACAGTGCCAGCGGCAGTGTCGCGTGTCCGTTGAGGAAGCCGTTCGCGACGACGGCCGGAGCATCGATGAGAGCGGTGACGGCCCCGAGCACGTCTCCGGTTTGCATCGCACCGATAACCGCGTTGGCGCTGGATCCGAACGCGTTCGCAGTGGTGACCGCCGGGCCTATCGCGTCAAGAGCCAGCACCAACGGCAATCCGGCGTGGAGGGCACCAGTGCCGAGATCCAGCGTCTGTGTGGTGCTGGTCGCCGCCTGGATCACATTGGTGAGGTTCTACGAGATCTGAGCCGGAATGGAGCCCGCCGGTAGCAGGTTGGTGAAGTTCTGCGCCATCTGTCCGGGGATGGCGAGGGTTGGTATCAGATCTCCCAAGGTGCCTGTCGGGGTGATGGTGATAATCCCGGTATCCAGGTCGACGGTGGGCTCGAAGCCCGTCAGGAAGAGGTTGCGCAGGCCGGTCGAGATGTCGCCCACCGCACCGTTGACGTTGCCGGTCGCGAGGTCCTGGAGGGCGGCTTGGAAGGTATCGTGCAGGCCGGCCACCCCGATGCCGAAGTCCTGAGCGGCGCTGTGCAGGGCGGTGTTGATCGTCTGGGCGTAGCCCATCTGTTGGTTGATGATCGTCTGCAACGCCGCCGCCGGATCACCGGACAGCAGATTCTGGATGGCCGCCGGCACGGTGGCCAGGTCGGCGGGGAAGTTCTGGATGGCGCTTTGCATCGCGGTGGCGAGCGTCTGTTGGTAGCCCGTCTGGTTGCTGAGGAACTGATGCAGCAACGGCTGCGGGTTCGCGGCGAGGGCACTTTGCAGGCTTTGCAGATTAGCGCCATGAATGGCCCTGGTTCTTCCGGAGGCTCGGGCTATTGGATTTCGACGAGGTGTTGGTCGCTCCGTTGGGCATCGTAGAACGTGGCTTCGAACTCTGCCGGCGGTAGGTCGTTGAGGTAGCTGTGCAGCCGCACGGTGTTGTGCCAGTACACCCACCCGAGGGTGGCCAGTTCGACGTCCTCGACGGTCCTCCACGGGCCGGTTCGTGCGGGGCCGTAGATCAGCTCGGACTTGTAGTAGCCGTTCACAGTCTCGGCCAGCCTAGATGCGGCTGCGCACCGACGACGAACTTGCCGCTGCCGGAACTATCAGACCACCGGCAGCAGCCGCTCGGCAGCCACCGATAGCCGCTGCCGGCCCAGCGCCGGCCAGGCCTGCACCGCGCAGAACGGCGCGCACTGATCCTGCGACGAACGCGTGCCGACATGCACGCAGCACTGGACCAGCCGCTCTTCGATCATCGTCGACATATCCATGAACGGTTTCACCGTGATACGGAGCACCCGCTCCCCCAGCAACCGCCGCAGCTGGCGCCGTCGCCCGGGCAGCGCGCTGGAGGCCAAGGTCAGCAGGGTTGCCATACCCAGGTCGCAATTCCGGCAGATCAGACGCCACACGTCGGACATCTGCGGGTGCGACAACGACGACTGTTCCGAGAGCAACGCCAGCAGCGATTCACGCACCGCCAGCCGCAACTCGCGGGGAATATCCCTGTCGGCGATACGGTTTGCGACTAGGCCCAGCTTGGCTTTGAGGTTGTCCTGACCGATCAAGGCCACCAGTGAGCGCCACCGCCCGCCGTCGTCGCGCAGCAGGTACCCCACCGAACAACAATGCGGGTGCGAGCACGGTAGCGCGGTCAGATCCCGCCACGTGACCAGATCGTTGGTCTGTGGCCCCAGCCTCCTGAGCACACCGGTATGCGTGAGCCGATTGTCAGCGTCGATGAATCCCGAACGCCCCGAACCGAACTGGGGTTGAATGCAGACCCCGCCAGCATAGGGTGTTTGTAGGGCAAGCCGAACCACGTCGCCGATCTCGTGGTCGTTGAGGCCCAGCGCGGCCGTCATCACCAAGGTGGTGAAGATCTCCCGTTCGGACAGCCGGCGCAACGCGTCTTGCTTGATCCGACGAAGATCCCCGCCCCGATGGTATCGATGTGCGGCCTGCGAGAGCCCGTCGTATTGCAGGTACACCTCGGCGCGCTCGCGGTGCTCGATGAGCAGGTCGAGCAGTCCGTCGTCCTGGGCTACACGGATACCGTTGGTGTTCAACAATATTCGAGTGATTGGTCGCGCACTCAGTTCAGCCAACAACTCCGGCAATTGCGGATGTAGGCTGGGTTCGCCGCCGCTGAGCATCAGCACATCGAGGCGGCCGTTCTCGCGCTCGAGACGCCGGTCGACGTTGGCGAGCACGTCGCCGATCGCCACGACACGAGGCAGGTCCGGCGATGAATCGGCAAAGCAGGTCGGGCAGCGCAGGTTGCACGTCTCGGCGATGTCCTCCAGCAGGATGCAGGTGTGCTGTGTCTGCATCTGCGAAAGACCACGCAGATACGCCGACGGAATCGGGTCGAAGTTACCCGGCGTATCGGGGACGTGGGCCTTCGTCGGAGCCGTCCATTCTTCAAGATAGGCAAGGATTTCCGGATCTTCGTCGTACAGGGTTCTGACCAGGCCGTGGGAGCGGCAGCCGCGCTCCAGCCAGACCTGCCCGTCGCGCACGGCAAGCCAGCCGCTAAGCCGCACAACATCACTCAACGGACGATCCGGTTCCTCGTCGTGACAGCGCGGGCAGAACGCGTTGACGTAGCGATGAATGCTGTCTCCCCGCAACCCCATGCCGGTCATCCGGCAGATCCGTACAGCGTCGGATTCAAGCCGGTGCAGAAGCCGACCGTGACGATCGACGTGATCGCCCAGCCGATCATCAACCCCATCCCGATTCCCCTCGCCCAAGGATTTCGCAGCACGACCAGTACGCCACCGCCGCCGAAGGCGATCAGCCCCAGGACAATAGCTCCGGTCACCACAGCGGCGTGGGACGAGACGGCTTGAGCAAGGCCCGCGACCACCATGAACCCGACCACCAGATTGATTCCAAGATAAAGGAATACACCTACCACGACCGCCCCGAAGATCTCCCCACCGGACCTGCGGGGCGGCGGAGGCCAGCCGGGGTAGGGCTGGTTCGGGTCGTAGGGATAGCCCGGCGGAGGCCAACCTGGTGGTGGGTTCGTCATGCTGGTAGTGCCTGCCTTTGCAGCAGTGGGTCATAGTGGCCACGCCGGTATCCGTAGCCCAGCCGAACGGCGATGAGAACAACCGAGGGCAGCAAAAACCATTGCGGCCGTGTCAAACCCAGCCACACGGTTTCGTTGGCCCGGACGAACTCGACGAAGAACCGGAATACCGCGTAACCCGCGACGTAGAGGACGAACAGCTCACCCGGTTGGGTGAGCTTATTGCGCATCCACAGCATAACGGCGAACGCGGCCAGCTGAAAACCGATCTTGTAGAGGAACGACGGATGCATCGCGGCGCCGATGAGGCAACCCGGGCATTTCGGCGCGGCGGCAGGGCGTGCACACCCCACGGCAGGCCGGTCGGCCGGCCGGGAGCTTCGGTGAGGTGACAGCCGATGCGACCGACAGCCATTCCCAGTGCAACCGCCGGGGCAAACAGGTCGCCGGTCTTGCCGCGGTAGCCTCCGATCCGCTTGGCGATCAGCACGCCGACGTAGGCTCCCACCAGGCCACCCAGGATGCTGCGCGACCCAAATTCCCAGGCCTGCAACAAGGTCGGGTTGAGCCGGACATCGATATGTTCCGCCCACCCGGACAGGCGCATGCCGATTGCCCCGCCGACCAGAGCTCCGGTCACCGCAACCAGCGATTGGTCATTCACCGCACCGCGGCGGCGGGCTTCGGTGAAGAAAACCACCGTGGCCACCAGCACGCCCAGCCCGACGAACACGCCGTGCACCGGCAGCGTCAGCGGTCCTACCCGCCAGTGCGGAACCACTCCGACAGCCTATATGGATCGGCATCGAACGGGCTCGTTCGCGCTGAGGACCGCGATAGGTTGACCGCGGCACCCGCCTAGCGATGCAACGCCGTCGGCGGGACGGGCTGGATCTGTGGGGCGCCGTAGCGGGCGGCCTGTTCGGCGCCGGTGGGGCCGCCGACAGTGCCGGCGGTACCGGCGGTACCGGCGGTACCGGCGGGTTCGGCGCCAACATCGCCGGGTCCGGCGGAGCCGGCGGCACCGGCGGACAGCTGCTCGGCCAGGACGGCAACAACGGCCGGTGACAACGCAGGCGGACCCGCCCGGTCGCGTGCCGGATATGCGCTACCCGGTTTGCTGGACCGGCGGCCGGTAAAAGATCAGCAACTGCCCGATGGCGCCGGCGAGGCCGAGTCCGAGCGCGATCAGCAGGCCGGGCCACCCGTCGAACCAATTCTTTCCGAAGATCACCCAGTCGAGGCTGAGCTTTCCCGCGCCAAGGGTGGCGACGACGACAGCGCTGACCGCCAGCACCAGGTTGTATTCCCAACCCTCCTTGACGATGAAGAAGCCGTTGGGCCGGTGCACGGTCCATGCCGCGACCAGCATGAGTGAGACGAATCCCGCGGCGGGTATGGGCGTGAGCAGACCCGCGGCCAACCCCAGTCCGGCGGCAGTCTCGGTGCTGGCGGCCACCGTCGCGTGAAACTTCCCGGGCTTCATGCCGATGCTCTCGAACCAGCGTGCGGTGCCCGCTATCCGGCCGCCACCGAAGAACTTGTTCAAGCCGTGCGCGGCCAGTGTCAGGCCCAGCACCAGCCGCAGGATCAGCAACCCGGCGTCATAGGGATTCATACCGTCAAAACTAGATCATCCGGCCCGGCTCCCGGCAGCAGCGGCGAGCCGCCGGTTCCGATGATCGGTGTGGAAACATTGCGGGCGTTCCGACGTTTGCCCGCAACCGCTTCAGGCTTGCCCGACCACGAGGGGGTGCTCAATGGCTCGTATCCCACGAGGCAGTCATCCCCTCGAAGACCCCCTCGAAGACCCCCCGAAGGGCATCTGGAAAGACCTGGTGATCTTGCTGGACGGACAAGCGGATCATTCCCGCGAGGTTCTGGGCAACAAGGGCCACGGCATCGACGTGATGCGACGTCACACGCTGCCGGTACCGCCCGCGTTCTGCATCACCACGCAAGTGGGCGTGCGGTACCTGGCCGGCCCCGAGCCGACCATGGACGCGATTTGGGACGACGTGATGGAGCGGATGCGCTGGCTGGAGGCCGAGACCACGCGCACGTTCGGCCGCGGGCCGCGTCCGTTGCTGGTCAGCGTGCGCTCGGGGGCCACCCGGTCGATGCCCGGGATGATGGACACGATCCTGGATCTGGGCCTCAACGACGCCGTCGAGCAGGCCCTGGCGGCGGCCAGCACCGCTGATTTCGCCGCTGACACGCGCCGGCGGTTCATCCGCATGTATCGGCGAGTGACGGGCCGCGACCCCGCCGAGGATCCATACGAGCAGTTGCGCGCCGGCATCGGAGCCGTCTTCGCTTCCTGGAATTCTCCACGGGCCAAGGCCTACCGCGAGCACTACGGTCGAGACGACCAGGGCGGTACCGCGGTTGTCGTGCAGGCCATGGTGTTCGGCAACCAGAGGGCCGACTCGGGCGCCGGGGTGTTCTCCTCCCGCAACCCCATCACCGGCGCCAACGAACCGTTCGGCGACTGGCTGCCCGGCGGGCAGGGCGACGACGTGGTCTCGGGATTGGTGGACGTCGAGCCGATCGCCGCCCTGCGCGACCAGCTGCCGGTTGTCTATGACGAGCTGATCGCGGCCGCCCGATGTCTGGAGCGACTGACCTCAGACGTCCCGGAAATCGAGTTCACCGTCGAAAACGGCAAGCTCTGGCTGTTGCAGACACGGTCTGCCGAGCGGTCGGCGCAGGCCGCGGTGCGGCTGGCTCTGCAACTGCGACACGAAGGTCTCATCGACGACGCCCAAACACTGCGCCGAATAGCCCCCGCCCACGTGGAAGCCCTGTTGCGGCCGGCTCTGCAGCCCGAAACACGTTTGGCAGCAACGCTTTTGGCCAAGGGTCTGCCTGCCTGTCCGGGTGTGGCCACCGGAATCGCCTACACCGACGTGGATGCGGCGCTCGACGCGGCCGACCGGGGCGAGCCGGTCATCCTGGTGCGCGACCACACCAGGCCCGAAGACGTCCTGGGCATGCTGGCCGCGCAGGGCATTGTCACCGAGGTCGGTGGCGCTGCCAGCCACGCGGCAGTCGTCAGCCGCGAGCTCGGCAGGGTAGCCGTCGTCGGCTGCGGACACGGCGTAGCCGCGACCTTGGCCGGCAAGCAGATCACCGTCGACGGACATGAGGGCGAGGTGCGCGCCGGGACCCTGCCGCTGTCCGCTTGGTCCGAGAACGACACCCCGGAGCTGCGGGAACTCACCGGCATCGCGTTGCGGATCAGCCCGCTGCGGGCACACGCAGCCGGCGACTACCCCAGGCTCGAGGATCATTCCGAGGCCGCCACGCGGGCTGCCATGAGCGCCGGACACACCGATGTGGTTTCGGACGCGCCACTGATCACCATGTTGCATTCGCTGCGAGCATCGACTGCTTGATACCGGAATCCGACAACCCGCTGGCCGAAGTGGTTATGTGCTTGCGGGACAATGGGTCGGCACATGTTCGACGCTTCGTCAAATCTTTACGCGCACCTGGAACTGCGCAGCGCACTTGTCCGCGGCGCCGCCAATGAACTGACCCGGCGTCGACGCACTTACACCGCCCGAAATGCCCCCGAAATTTGTGCCAGCGTCACCGACCTTCGGGCGTGGGCGAGGACGAGAGGGCAGATGCCAGCTGCAGGTGAACCAGTTGGCTGCACATACCCCCGGACGCTGGTCATTTCCCTCTCAATTTCCGACCAGGTCTCCCGTCTTGGCTGGGCGGGGATCGGGGCGGCCCGGATTTGGCCCGGAGTTGTCGGGGGTGGCTGCGATGATGAGGTCATGTCTTCGGGTGCACCGGCTGGCGCCGTGGTGGTCAGTCCTGGCGAGCGTCTTGAGGTGTTGTTTGAGGAGTTGGCGGAGTTGGCCGGTCAGCGCAACGCCATTGATGGGCGCATCGTGGAGATCGTGGCCGAGATGGATCGCGACGAGTTGTGCGGGATCACGGGGGCGCGGTCGGTGGCGGCGTTGGTGGCCTGGAAGCTGGGTTCGTCGTCGGCCAACGCTCACACGATCACTACCATCGCCAGCCGGCTGGAGGAGTTTCCGCGCTGCGCGGCCGGCATGCGGCAGGGTCGACTGTCGCTGGATCAAATCGGCGTTATCGCCGCGCGCGCCGGTGCGGGATCTGATGCGCATTACGCGCAGTTGGCGCAGGTCGCCACGGTCAACCAGCTGCGCACCGCGGTCAAGTTGGAACCGCGACCCGAACCCGATTCGCGGCCGCATCCGCAGCCCTCGATCACCAAGACCTGCGACGAGCAGTTCAGTTGTTGGCGGATCACACTGCCGCACGACGACGCGGCGAAGTTCGACGCCGCCTTGGCGTCTCATCGTGATGCGCTGATCGCCGAGTGGAAACACGATCACGGCAATGGCCCGGGCGCTTCAGATCAGCGGCCGCCGGTGCCGGGCACCCTCGAGGCGTTTCTGCGCCTGGTCGAGGCCGGCTGGGACGCCGAGGCAACCCGCCGCCCCCATGGGCAGCACACCACGGTGGTGGTGCACCTCGACGTGGCCAAGCGCGCCGCGGCGCTGCATCTGGGTCCGCTGCTGTCCGAGGCCGAACGCCGGTACCTGAGCTGTGATGCCACCTGCGAAGTCTGGTTGCAACGTCACGGCCGGCTCATCGGCGCCGGCCGAACGACCCGCCTGGTCAGCCGGCGGCTGCGCCGCGCGCTGGAGCACCGCCAGCCCAGCTGCGCGGTTCCTGGCTGTGGCGCCGCCCGTGGTCTGCACGCCCACCACATCCGTCACTGGGAAGACGGCGGGGCCACCGAGTTGGCCAACCTGGTGCTGCTGTGCCCGTATCATCACCGCAGCCACCATCGCGGCGACATCACCATCACCGGATCCGCTGAGGCTCTCATCGTCACCGACGACGCCGGTCGATTACTGAGCCCAGGATCGCTGGCGCGCCCACCAACCCAACCCCCACCCGCGGTGGCGCCCTGCCCAGGACCTATTGGCGAGCGCGCCGACTGGTGGTGGTATGAACCCTTCCAGCCCCAACCACCACCACAGAACTAACGTGGCTACCGGTGCCGGTCACCACCGGCACCGCATAGAAACCCAAACACGTTGGGACATCGAGAAATCAGCACACAACCCGGCCGCCTACCATGTCGTGGACACCCGGGGCCACAACCAACCCGCACCGCACCCACCCGCGAACCCAAGACCCCCACAACCGCTGATCAACACCCGCAGTAACGCGGGACAGGGGCCAGGTGTGGCAGACACCAGCCGCGGTCAAATCAGTTGGCTGCACATACCCACCCGACGCTGATCGTTTCCCCTCTCAATTTCCGACCAACTCTGGTGCTATACAGTCGGACCACTGTGAGGGTTTTCGGCACAGCTCAGACTCGACGATGGCCGTGGGCCGTCGTGCGCACCCGAACCCCCCAAAAGAATTGGCGACCATGAAATTCCCATACGCCACGATACTGTTGAGCCTGCTCGCCCTGAGCGTCACAACAGAAGTGCTCTGGATGGGTAATATCTCCCGCCCACCCACGACGATCTATCACATGTGGCATGCAGCTCTGATGCTCTTTGTCATCACCGTACGCCTGGCTTATCAGAAGCAGCTTTCCCCGCAGGTGGCAAGGTATGCGCGCATACTGATCGCGGGGATGGCAATGTGTGCCCTGGGAGACGTGGTCAATAGCGCCATATCCGGCATCGAACCCATCAGCCAAAAGCTGTCCATCGCGATCATTCTGTTCGGCGCCGGGTACAGCTTGTACGTCTACGTCCTCTACCGTTTTTCTCAGCCCAGACTCGCACTACGTCACGGAATTGGTTACCGCATGCGCTGGTCCGTCGTGATGATCGTTGCGGTGGCCAACACTGTGGGCTGGGTCTCGTACGTGCGGGCACCAGTTGCCGGGCATCGGTTCCTCGAGCTTGGCAGCTTCCTTTTCAACCTCGTCATCTACACCCTGATGATCAGCTTCAGTATTTGGTATTTCTGGGCGAACCGACTCAGCCTGCCGGCGTTGCCCGTGCTGATCGGCGGGCTGCTTCTCCCGCTATCAGACTTGTACCTGTTCAGCACGTGGCTGGCACCCGGGCAGGATCGAAATGTTCCGGTATTCGACCTGTATGCCGCCAACTGGATATTGTATTTCGGCGGACAGGTGTTATTCGCATTCTTGCCGGCTTGCGAAAACGATGCGAGGTTAAGCGAATCACCGCGGTCCGGAAACAGACCCGCGGAGTTGGGCTAACCCCTCACAACGACCAGACCCGGTGACATGGACAACGAAGAAGTCAACCCCACAGCACCTGGAATGCACATCAAAGTGTTACAAGCCGTCCGTCTGAAGGGCCGGGTGAGTCCGGCCGACCTGGCTACAACGCTGGGTGAAGACCACCGCGCCATCACCGAAATCGTCGATCAGCTCACCGCATCGGGCCTGTTGGTCGACGGCGCCACATTGCGGATCAGCCCCGAAGGCCGCACGCGGCTCAATGCGTTGCTCGCCGAGGAACGCAAGGGGATCGACCCGGTGCCAATGGCCGCCGCCTACGACGAGTTTCGCAGCGTCAACGCCGATTTCAAAGTTGTGGTCACGGATTGGCAACTCAAGAGCGGTCAACCCAATGTCCACGACGACGCCGGCTATGACGACGCGGTATTGGCCCGTCTCGACGATGTGCACCGGCGCGTGCAACCCATCATCGCGGCGGCAGCGGCCCAGCTGCCGCGGCTGTTCGCCTACTCGGCGAAACTCACTGCCGCACTTGACAAGGTCAGGTCCGGCGATATCGCCTGGCTGAGCCGGCCGCTCATCGACTCCTATCACACCGTCTGGTTCGAACTCCATGAGGAGCTGATCCTGGCCGTGGGCCTGACCCGCCAAGAAGCAGCCAGATCTGGTGATGCCCAATAGTATTCATTGCAGCGCCGCGTCAAGCAATTCCAGATAGGCGTCGATGTCGGGTATCGCCGACGCGGCCGCATGGACACTGACGGCAATCGTGTCGCCGATCCCGTGCACCCCGTGAGTCAGTCCCATCGCCGGTGACAGTGCCGGATAGCCGGACGTCAGTACCACCGGCGCGTCACCGAAGTGAAGATCGGCGGCTCCGCGGTGCACGCTGGATACCACGGTGTTGCCGGCCACTCGCACTGGCCGCGCATTGGCGTCGAATTGGCTTACACCCCAGCGTAATAACGCTGCAGGGATGGTGGCGAAGGCCAGGTCGGCCGCCCGTAAGGCGGGATGCTGCATGCGGCGGCGGGCATTGGCCAGGTCGGCGGCTATTCGCCCTACCCGCTCGGCGTGACCGAGCGCCGGATACAGGCCGACGACGACGTTGCCGAAATGGTTGTGCGCCTGCGGCACACCCGGTTTAGCCATCGGCACTTCTGCTGCCAGCCATTCGGCCGACCCGCCGAGCAGCCGGGACAGCGCCGTGGACACGGCGGCCAGCACCGCGACAGTCACTGTGGGACCGGGCAATTGCGAACGCTGCCGCACCAGGGTGCGCACCGCTCGCACACCCTCGGGCCGGGCGTTGCTGCGAAGCAGCGGGCGCGAACCGGCACCCGGTGCCAACTGCCCGGCCCTGGTGTCGCGAACCAGGCGGCGGTGCATGCGGGCCGCTGCCGCGGCACGCCAGGGCAGGACACCCCACCGCGGCCCGGCGACCGGCGCCACCGGAGCCGTCCGCCCGAAAAGCCAGGCCGCCATCGCCGAGGCGCGCGCGCCGTCGCCAAGCGCATGCGCTACTTGTACGACCGCGACGGTGCCCGTGCCGCTGGCCCCCGGAATCCCGGTCACCGGGGTGAATACGTGCACCCGCCAAGGCATCCGGCGAATATCGAGCTGGTCGTCGGTCAGCCCGGCGACGGCCGCCAGACAGTCATGCCAGCTGTGGTCGGTCGGCTCGTGGCGGACCACCTGTTCGGGTTCGACACCCGTCGCGACCCACCGCGGATAGGCCAGGGCAGACCGATCGTGGACCCGCATCCGCAGCTCCGGACAGGCCTGGGCCCGGTCCAGGAGCTGCGCGACAGCCCGCTCGACAGCCACGGCTTCACCGTCGAAGGCATACAACAGGAACTGGTCATTGGGAATCTTGGCCGACATCCAGTAGAACTGCGCGTCGACGGCCGCCATCCGGTGTGCCGCCACAGCCTCAGCCGGGTGTGCCGACGAACGCCAGGATCAGCTCGGCCACCTTCTCCGGCTGTTCCAGCTGCAGGAAATGCCCGGCGTGGTCGACGATCGCCACGCCGCTGCCGGCGGGCAGCACCTTCTCCGTCCAATGCGTGAAAGCTGGTGTGGCACAACCGTCGTCGTGACCATGCAGGTACAGGCTCGGCAACCGCGGCGGCTCGGTCCACCATCGGTTCAACTCGGCGTAGGCGGCCGGCGGCCGGGTGTTACGGATGGTGGCCCGGTATGGGCCCAGCGCCGCTCGCCAGCTCTCCGGTGTGCCGATCGCGGCGTCGACGTGGCGCAGGTCCTCCTCGGCGTAATAACCCGGCGACCACCGGCGCCACAACAGCGGCGGCAGCCACGCGGCGGATCGCTCGGGCAACCACGGCAACTGGAAGTAGGCGATGTACCAGCTGCGCAACAGCTGATGCGGCAGCTCGCGGGCCAGCCGACCGCGATCGGGCACCCGGCCCAGCGGGCGGAATGCCGCCGCGGGCGGCACCGACATGATGACCGCCCGGGCGAACGGGCTGTCGGGCATTGCGGCCAGACCGGTAGCGGCGATCGCGCCCCAGTCGTGCCCGATCACCACGTCGTCGTCGGTTCCGCCGGCGGCCGCGCGTACCCGCAGCGCGTCGTGCATCAGCGCACCCACGTGATAACAGCCGTCGGCCGGAATCGACGACGGCGCATATCCCCGCATGAAGGGCGCGACGACCCGCCAACCCGCCTTCGCCAGCCGAGGAGCGACCTTGCGCCAGCCGTATGGGGTGTCGGGAAAGCCATGCAGGCACAAGGCGATCGGGGCGTCGGCCGGACCCCAGGTCAGGGCCTTGAGATCAGCGCCGGCGCCCGGGACGTCGATCCAGTGGGGTTCAGACATGACAGGCTTCCTGGTCGGCGTTGGCGTGGTCGGTCGCGGCGTTGCCAATCATGCCGGGCGTGGCGCCCGGCGCGGCAGCTTGGTTCCTCATGTTGACTCCTGTCGCCACCTGCAGCCCGCGCATGATCCAAAGTAACCGGGACGCATGGGGGACAAAAAGACCGTCGATCGGGGGACATCGCATTCATCCCCGGTGTGGCCGCTCGGCCGACAGACGTCGCGCCGCGGTCACGGCACCCTGAATTTCAGAGCCGTCAACGGGAGGACCAAGCAACGACGATGTTCGCCTCGTTACCCCCAGAAGTCAACTCGGGCCGGATGTATACCGGTCCCGGGGCGGAGTCGATGTTGGTCGCGGCGAGCGCCTGGGACACGGTCGCCGGCGAGTTGTACGCCACGGCGGTGTCGGTCGACTCGATGATCCGTGGGCTGATCAGCGGACCCTGGCTGGGTGCCACCGCGACGGCCATGGCGGCCGCAGCCGCCTCCTACGTGGCATGGCTGAAAACCACTGCCGCCCAGGCCGAGCAGGCCGCGGCCCAGGCGAGAGCCGCGGCGGCGGCCTATCTGACAGCGCATGCGATGACGGTCCCGCCGGCACTGGTCGCCGCCAATCGCGCTCAGCTGGAGTCGCTGATCGCCACCGATGCGCTGGGTCAGAACGCCCCGGCGATCGCGGCTACCGAGGCCCAATACGGCGAAATGTGGGCCCAGGACGCGGCCGCGATGTACTGCTACGCCGCCGCCTCGACGGCCGCGACCACCCCGACCCCGTTCACGCCGCCGGCCGAGATCACCGACCCGTCCGGCCAGGTCGCGAATCTGGCAGCGCTGGTCCAGGCCACCGGCGACTCCGTGGCAACCGAAATCACCAACGCCGCTGCGCAGCTGACGTCCGCGGTGCCCGCCGCCCTGGCCGGCATCGGCGGTCTGGCGGCGCCGTCGGCACTGCCGTCGTGGGTGAGCGACCTGCAGACCGTGATGAGCATCTTCGGGACGCCGTTCTTCGCCTCCACCTCACTGGCGGGGCTGGGGATGTCGATGTTGTCGAATCTCAAGGGTCTGTTCCCCGCGGCGGCCGCCGTCGGCGCCCAGGTCGCGACGTCGGTGGCGCCGACGGCCACCGGCGCGCTGACATCGTCGACGCTGTCCGCCGCGGTCTCGGCCGGGTTGGGTAAGGCGACCACGGTCGGCGCCCTGTCGGTGCCCCAGGCCTGGGCCGCCACGGCCCCCGTGGCCCCGGCGGCCACCGCCGCGGCGGCAGCGCCGTTGCCCCGGTCGGCGCTGTCCGCCGCGGTCGACACGCTGGACACCGCAAGTCCGGGAGGGCTGTTGGGCGGAATGCCGTTGGCGCAGCTGGGTTCCCGGGCCGTGACCGGCGGCTTGTCCCGGCTGGAGTTCCGTTCGCTGCGGGTGCTGCCGGAGGTGGTCGGCTGACATGCCGGCGGGTTCAGTGAGCAACGCGGACACCGTCCGCCGATGGGCCAGAACGGGCGCCACTCAACGGCGGATCCTGGATGCGGCAGCCGAGGTTTTCGCGGCCAGGGGCTTCACCGCGGCGACCATGGCCGATGTGGTGGCCAAATCAGGTGCCAGCATCGGCAGCATCTACCACCACTTCGGCGGCAAGAACGAACTGTTTCTGGCGATCTTCGATCAGGTGGCCGACGACGTGGAACGCCGTATCGAGGCGGCGATGCAGCACGCCTCCCGGACCGGCCCGGAGGACGCCGACCCGCGACACGCCCTGCAACTTCACGTGCGGGCCTACCTGGAGGCGATGTGGGACAACCGATGCCGGGCCAGAGTGTTGTCGTCCGGCGACACGCCCGCCGGGTTCGAGACCGTCCGCCGCGACCGGATGTCGGCCACCTTCCGCCGCTGGCTGGCCGTGCTGCCGCCGGACACGTCGCTGCGCAGCCAACTGCTGAGCCGCCTGCTGATGGCCACGATGGCCGAGTCGTCGTTGATGATCGCCGACTGCGAGGACCCCGACGACGTCGCGCCGATCATCGATACGGCGATCGAATGGATCGCCCGGCTCACCGAGTGAGCTCACACTTGCGCTGCGGCCCTTTCCAATTCGTCGATGACGATCTTGCGCATGCCGAGCATCGCGGTGGTCGCCGCGGTCGCCACGGCAGGATCAGGGTCGGTGAGCAGCTCGTGTAGCCGGGCCGGGACGATCTGCCAGCTCAGCCCGAAGCGGTCTGTGCACCAGCCGCACTGCGATTCCTCGCCACCCTGGGTCAGCCGGTCCCAGTAGTAGTCGACCTCGTCCTGGTCCTTGCAGTCGACCATGAAGGACACCGCCTCGGTGAAGCGGAATTCGGGGCCACCGTTGATGCCGACGAACCGCACGCCGTCGAGGACGAAGGTGCCTGACACCACCGCGCCCGGTTCACCCGGGCCGGCCTCGGTGTAGCGGTTGAAGCTTTCGACGTGCGAGTTCGGGAACACCGAGGTGTAGAACCGGGCCGCCTCTTCCAGATTGTGGTCGAACCAGAGTGCGGGCGTGATGGATGGCATGGCCGTCTCCTTTTCGTTCGGGGGTTCGTTCGGGGGTTCGTTCGGGGGTTCGTTCGGGGGTTCGTTCGGGGGTAGTCGTGGTGTCGTCGGGGCGTCGTCGCTGTGATAGACCCCGGCGACGACGAAAACTCACCGCGCATTGTTCAGAACCACACGCACGGCGCGGCTACGGTGCCGCCAGCTGCTGCTGGCGCTGTGGGCAGTAGCTCAGGACTGAAATGGCCACGATGGCCGGAAGGAGACTCAACAAGACGTTGGCCCACCGTGGCCTCCTTGACGCCTCGGCGTCAGCGCGTTGCAGAAGCCTCGATGCGGGGCAGCCGGTCGCGGTCGCGGATGTAGGCGACCAAGGCACCGGCCGACACAGCGATGCCCAGGCCGATCGCGCACACCGTGACCGATCGGATCAGCTCGGCACCGCCGGCGCCGTCCGAATACAGCAGGGACCGACAGCCCAGGAAGGCCTGACGCACCGGTTCGAACCCGGCGAGCCAGGCCACGAACCGCGGCGATGCCTCAACGGGGATGGTGGCACCAGCCGACGGAATCCCGAGGAAGATGAACACGAATACGCTAATCAACGCGCCCCAGGTGCCCAGAGCCGCGATCAGCGAGGTCGACATGACGCCAACCGTGGCGACAATGAAGGCACCGAACAACCACACCGCCAACAGCTGCGGCGCCGGCATACCCAGCGCAACCGCGATCCAGAGGCAGACCGCCGATGTCGGCAGAGCCAGCAGCGATAACAGCGTCCACTCCACGAGCAACGCCCGCAGCCGGGAGACCCTGATTCGGTCGGCTAACCGCTGCCATCGCCCATACTTTGCCGGCGCCGAACGCCGCAGCGCCTCGGCGGTCAAGCTCACCACGATCGCGGCCGTAACACCGCCGATCACCAGCAGCAACGAGCAGTACAAGACGGACAGTCCACTCCCGCGGTCGGCAGACTCGGCCCCGGTGGTGTCGATGTCGATCGGGTTGGCCAGCACCATCAAGGCGCCTCCGGGCACCGGCGCGCCGTCGCTTTGCCGTCGTAATTGCGCGGTGAGCATGGTGCCGGCCCTGGCGTTGACGACCGCCAATGCCTTCCGCATCGCCTTCTCGGCGATGATGGCGGCGACGGCGCCGGCCCGCGGTCCGGTCGAGATGGTGATGACCGGCTTGAGCGGTTGCCCCGGCTGCAACGTCGCCGCCGGCAACGCGAACAGTCGCTGGGACAGGTCCCAGGGCAGCAAGACCTGCGCGTAGACCTTGCCGGTTTCGAGTTGGTCGCGCGCTTGACCGGCCGGCAGCACCCGGATGTCGAACTGCGTCTTGTCCATATTTGCCGCCAGCCCGTCGGCGATGAGTCGGCCCGTCAACCCCGCGTCCTGGTTGACGATCGCGATCGGAAAGTGCCGCAGGTTGGCGCCGGGGTTAAGGGTGCCGCCGACATAGAACAGACCCAACCCGTACATCAGCGCTACGGCGACGATGATCGGGCCCAGCCACACACGGGATGTGAACAATGACACGCGACCGGCCGGCCGGGACGCCTGGTGCCGAGGTGAAAGCGTAAGAATGAGAACTCCTTTGGTCCGCGCCACGTCGCCCTGGCCGGCAAGGCCGCCGCCAACATTTGTCAACCTAGGATGACATATACCCGGGCGCGGGCGGGTGGGTGTCAGCCGTGAAGTTGCTGTGAGGCCCGGCGCCCGCAGCCGCCGCGGCGGAGATAGCCCGCGATCACGTCGCCACCCGGGATGAAGGTACCTCAACGTACCTCAAAACCAGGTGGGTAACGTCGGAATGCGTGAGCACCGTGAGCAGCCCCCACACCGTCGAGTTTTCCGGCGTCGGGGGAATCACGCTGGTCGCCGACGAATGGAACCGCGGCGCCGAGGCCGCTGACCGGCCGAGCATCTTGATGCTGCACGGCGGCGGCCAAAACCGGTTCTCCTGGAAGAAAACCGGCCAGATCCTGGCGAACGAGGGGTTTCACGTCGTCGCGCTCGACACCCGTGGCCATGGGGATAGCGATCGAGCGCCGGCCGCGGATTACGCCGTCGAAACCCTCACCGAGGACGTGTTGCGGGTCATGGATGCGATCGGTCGTCACATGGTGGTGATCGGGGCCAGCATGGGCGGACTGACCGGCATCCTGGTAGCCGATGCCGCCGGCCCCGACCGGGTGACCGGATTGGTGCTGGTCGACGTGGTGCCCCGGTACGAAAAGGACGGCAGCGCCCGCATCCGGGATTTCATGCGCACCAACCTTGACGGTTTCGCTTCGCTCGAGGAAGCCGCCGATGCCGTCGCGGCCTATCTGCCACACCGCACCAAGCCGCGCAGTCCCGAGGGGCTCAAGAAGAATCTGCGGCTGCGCGACGGACGGTGGTACTGGCACTGGGATCCGGCGATGATGACCGCACCCCTGGACGACCCGGAACTGCGCACCGAGAACTTCGAGCGGGCAGCAGTGAACCTGAAGATCCCGATTCTGTTGATCCGCGGCAAACTCTCCGACGTGGTCAGCCCGGAAGGGGTCCACGACTTTCTGGCCAAAGTGCCGCACGCGGAGTTCGTCGAGCTGTCCAACGCCGGACACACCGCCGCCGGCGACGACAACGACGCCTTCAGCGATGTGGTGGTGGACTTCGTCAGGCGGACGGTTGCGGCGAGCTAGCTTTTCTAGTTGGCCGGTTTCTCGGCGTGTCCGCCGAACTGCTTGCGCATGGCCGACAGCGCCTTGTTGGCGAAGTCGTCGAGGTCACGCGAGGCGAAGCGGGACTGCAGCGCGGTGGTGAGCACCGGCGCGGGAACGCCCTCGTCGATCGCGGCAATCGAGGTCCACCGGCCCTCGCCGGAGTCGGAGACCCGCCCGGAGAACTCCTGCAGCTCCGGTGATTCGTGCAGCGCGATCGCGGTCAGATCCAGCAGCCACGAGCCGATGACACTGCCGCGGCGCCACAGTTCGGCGACCTCGGGGATGTCGATGTCGTACTGGTAGTACTCCGGGTTGGACAGCGGCGCGGTCTCGGCGTCACCCTGCTGCACGCGGGTGCCGATGTCGGCATTACGCAGGATGTTCAGCCCCTCGGCCAGCGAGGCCATCATGCCGTACTCGATGCCGTTGTGCACCATCTTGACGAAGTGTCCCGCCCCGGACGGCCCGCAATGGAAGTAGCCCTTCTCCGGCTGCGCCACCTCGCCGTCGCGGCCGGGCGTACGCGGCGCCGCGTCCACCCCCGGCGCGACGGTGGCAAAGATCGGTTCGGCGCGCGCAAATGCGCCGGCATCTCCGCCGATCATCAGACAGTAGCCACGCTCCAGGCCCCACACGCCGCCGCTGGTGCCGGTGTCCAGCAAGTGAATTCCCTTGTCGGACAGCAACTTTGCATGCGTAATATCGTCGCGGTAGTAGGTGTTACCGCCGTCGATCACGATGTCTCCGGAGTCCAGGGTCCTGGCCAGCTCCTCGATGACCCCGGTGGTGATGGTGCCCGCGGGCACCATCAACCACACGACTCGCGGCGCGGAGAGTTTGTCACGCAGCTCACTCAGTGACGACACCCCGGTGGTGTTGTCCTCCCCCGCCATCGCCTTGACCGCGTCGGGGTTGTGGTCGTACACCACGCATTCGTGCCCACCTTTGACCACTCGGCGGACGATGTTGGCGCCCATCCGGCCCAGACCGATCATCCCTAGCTGCATGTGATTTCGTCTCCCTTACTGTCCTGTTTTTGTGCCGCGAGGCAGCCACGGCTGTTGCCAACTGCGGTGACCACGCAGCAGCGTCTGCGCGGCCTCGGGTCCCCAGGAACCGCGGTCGTACTGGTGGACTTCGCCCGGGTTGTCGAGCACCGGCTGCACGATCCGCCAGGTCTCCTCGATGCTGTCTTCACGGGCGAAAAGCTGGCGATCACCCTGCAATCCGGCGTGCAGGAGTCGCTCATAGGGACGGATCGGCTCACCGAGGTCTTCGGCGAACGAGGAGTCCAGGTGGATGTCTTGCCACGCATTGTGGGTGTGGGCCGAAATCTGTAGCCGCATCCCGGGGTCGGGATCGACGCGCAGCACGATCTGGTTGGGCTCGGGCGGCCGGCGGTTGGGCAGAAACGCCAACCCGGGAACATGATGCAGAAACATCCGGACCTCGGTCACCTTCTCCGGCAACGCTTTTCCGGCCCTCAGGAATATCGGCACGCCCGCCCAGCGCCAGTTGTCGATCTCGGTCCGCAGTGCGACGTACGTCTCGGTCTGCGAATTCTGCGCCACCCCGGCGACATCGCCGTAGCCCCGGTACTGGCCGCGCACGTAACGCGCCGGTTCCAGCGCCGGCATCGCGCGGAACACCTCGGCCTTCTTGTCGTTGAGATCGTCGGCGCTGGCGCCGACCGGTGGCTCCATCGTCACCAGCGCCAGCACCTGCAGCAGATGGTTCTGCACGACGTCACGCAGGGCCCCCACCGCGTCGTAGAAGGAGCCGCGGTCCTCGACACCGAAGTTCTCCGCCATGGTGACGTGGATCTCGGAAATACTCTTGGAATCCCACAACTCGGCCAGGCCGCGATTGGCGAAGCGCAGGTATTGCAGTTCGACGACGGGCTGTTTGCCCAGGAAGTGGTCGACGCGCAGGATCTGCTCTTCGTCGAGGACCGCGCGCAGCCTGGAGTTGAGTTCGCGCGCCGAGGCCAGGTCGTGGCCGAAGGGCTTTTCCACCGCGACGCGTGCGCCCCGAACCAGGTCGGCCGCTGCCAGATTCTCGACGATCGGGGCGAACAACGCTGGCGGCATCTCCAGGTAGAACAGGGGGCGACGTCGGGAACCGATCTGCTTGGCCAGCGATGTGTACAAGGCGCCGTCGGTCACGTCGCCCGATAGATAGGACAACCGGCTGGCCAATCTGCCGAACATCTTGTCGTCGAACTTCTCCCCCGATTGACCAATGGCCTCCCGGGCCCGCTCGACCAGCTTGTCCACCGGGATGTCGTCACTGGCCACACCCACGATCGGACAGTCCAGCAACCCCCGACGCTCCAACCGGTACAGCGCGCGGAAAGTCATCTTGCGGGCCAGATCACCGGTAATTCCGAAGATCACCAACACGTCTGAGGCGCTCGATGCGCTACCGGCCAATGCCCACCTCCAGGACGCCATCTGCGAAAGTCACCCAACGGCTTGACAGCTACTTCCCGTGGTGGCCGACCTCAACCCTAGACATTGCCCCCTGGCCCGACAAGATCGACTCAACCGGGCCCGGGAAGAATGGACCGGGTGTTGGGCTCCGGTGCTGCGCTACACATCGCGGTCTATGTGCTGGCCGGGATCGCCGTGGCGGAAGCCGTCGGGCTGGTCGTGCTGTGGCGGATGCTGAGCCGCAGTCGTCAGGAGGTCGAGGAGCTGCGACGCCGCGCCGATGCCCGCAATTGGTTGTTGTCCGGCGGCCGTGAGGCCGTCAAGACGGTGTGGCAGACCGCAAACCTGGTGCGCAAGGAGGGCTTCGGCGCGGCCGTGCGCAGCTCGATCGAAGAACTGGCGGACTGGGCCGAAGTCGAGCGGCCGGACCTGGCACGAGTCACCCCGGACGGTCGCGTGGTGATCCTGTTCTCCGACATCGAGGAATCCACCGCGCTCAACGAGCGAATCGGTGATCGAGCCTGGGTCAAACTCATTGCCGCACATGACAAGATGATTCACGAGCTCGTGGAACGCCGATCCGGCCACGTGGTGAAGAGTCAAGGCGATGGCTTCATGGTCGCCTTCGCCCGGGCCGAACAGGCCCTACGGTGCGCCATCGATATCCAGGATGCGCTGCACAGGGAAGCAAAGCGTAAGCGCCGCAACGGAATCAGGGTCAGAATCGGCATCCACATGGGCCGCTCGGTACGCCGCGGCGACGACCTGTTCGGCCGCAACGTCGCCATGGCGGCCCGGGTTGCCGGGCAGGCCGCCGGGGGCGAAATACTGGTGAGCCAACCGGTTCGCGACGCCGTCGGCGATTGCGGCGACATCGGTTTCGACGAGGGCCGCGACGTCGAATTGAAGGGCTTCTCCGGCAGCTACCGCTTGTTCGCGGTGGCGTCCGGGTCCGTCCCCGACGTGGACTGATAACCGGCTGCGCCGGATTCGGCCAGCCTCTGGTGCAACCGGGCCCGGACCTCGTCGGCGCTATACGCGCGGCGCTTGCGTTCGTCGCGCACCACCAGCGCCCCTCCGGCGACGACGCCGGCGACACCGGCCAGGCCCAGCCACTTCCATACGCTGCGCATGACGACAGCCTATGTCTGCCTATGGTGCTGGGGTGGAAACCAACACGCTTCCCGTGGACCAAGCGCTGAACGAAACCCGGACCGGCGACCTGTGGTTGTTTCGGGGGCGGTCCGGCCCGGACCGCGCCATTCAGACGTTGACCAACAGCCCGGTGAACCACGTCGGTATGACGGTGGCCATCGACGACTTGCCGCCGCTGATCTGGCATGCCGAACTGGGCGACAAGCTCGTGGACGTGTGGACCGGCACCCACCATCGGGGGGTGCAGCTCAACGACGCCCGCGGGGTCGTGGAACAGTGGACCGGGCGCTACCAGCAGCGGTGCTGGCTGCGCCAGCTGACCCCGTATGCCAACCGGGATCAGGAGAACCAACTACTGCGGGTGATCGCGCGGATGGACGGCACCCCATTCCCGACCACCGCTCGGCTGACCGGCCGCTGGCTACGTGGCCGGCTTCCCACCATCAACGACTGGATCCGGGGAATCCCCTTGGTGGACAACAAGGTTCGCGAACAGACCCAAAGACGCAAGGCAACCCGACGCGCGCTGGGTCTGGAGACGGCGTACTGCGCCGAGACGGTGGCGATCACCTATGAGGAGATGGGGTTGCTGGCCACCGACAAGGATGCGAACTGGTTCGACCCGGGCAAGTTCTGGAGTGGCGACACGCTGCCGCTGGCGCCGGGTTACCGACTGGGCAACGAGATCGCCGTGATCGTCGGCTAGCCCACCGACATCTCCCCCATCGCCGACCACCCGGTGGCGTCGATCGTCTGGCTGATGATCTTTGGCGTGGACGCCAACGCCTGCGGCAACTGCTGCATGGCCTGCTTGAAGTGATCGCTGTTGACGTGGGCCGCGCCGGCATCACCGTCACGGAAGGCTTCGACCAGAACGTATTCGGCCGGGTTGTCCAGGCTGCGCGACCACTCGAACCACAGGTTGCCCGCTTCGGCGCGGGTGGCCGCGGTGAACGGCGCCACCAGATCCGGCCAGCGTTGGCTCCACTCGGGTTTGGTTTCGAACTTGACGACGATGAAGATCATTGCCGCTCCCCACTTCTGCCGCCGGCCGCATGCCTGACAGGCAGGGTCAGAATACCCAGCAGACCTCGGTCAACTGAGCTGCACTCGGGTGGTCACCGGAGTGGCATTGCGGGTCAGATCCAGCACCGGGCAGTGCTGGTCGACTGCCTGCTGCAATTCGCGGTAGCGTTCCGGCGTCTCGGGCCCGGTCACGCTGATCACCACGCGGACCTCCTGGAAGCCGGAGCGGACGGTGTCGTCGAATCCGAAGAAGCCCTGCACGTCGAGATCACCTTCGGCATGCGCGGTGATGTCGTCGACCGCGATCCCAAGCCTTTCCGCCCAGAAGCGCCAGGTGACGATTTGGCAGGAGAGCAGCGAAGCCAGGTAGTACTCAACGGGGTTCGGGGCCTTGCTCTCACCGCCGAGGGGTGGCGGCTCGTCGATTTCGACCTGATACTGGCCGAGGCTTACCGTGCTGGCCACCGCGTCGTGAGCGGTGGCTGAAGCCTGGAATACCACCCGCCCGTTTGCCCGGTCGGCGGTTACCGCCTGCCGGGTGGCGGCGATGATCCGGCCCAAAGCGGTGCTGTGCTCGGCGGCTTGGGATGTCACAAGCAAAACTCCTTCCGTCCCGCGCAATGGTAAGGGAGCATCGACCGCCGAATCGAGCCTAAGCCTCAGCGTGAACGAATCCCCGCATCCACGAAAATCGAATTCGGCATCGGGCGACCGTGACAAATTAATGCCCCACAAAATGGCGCAGCCGCGCCCGCACCGCATTGTGATTGGGCGCACAATTGCGATGGGGCGTGGCCGCAGTTATTCGTAGATGGTCATATGTGTGACCCAGGTCGCAGAATTGCTGTTGTCCGTGTCACACAGCAACCGGTTGGTTACGTATTCACCATTTCCGGATCGCCTATCGGCCCCGGATCGTCGGACGCCGGGGCAGGCACTTCGCCCGGGTCCACGGCATCGACCAGAACAGCGGGCGCATCCGGCGAGGGCGCATCGTCTGCGACCGCGTCGGCATCTATCGGCAGGTACATGTGATGGGTGAATTGCGCCTGGTAGGCGCCACCACCACCGATCCGTACACCGCCGCCTTCACCGCTGGCGACCGGGGTGCCATCAGGCAATGTGACGGCCGTGTGGCCACCATTCCACCCGATCACCAAGGCGTTGGGAGCAGTGCCCCGTTGAAAGCCCCGGGCCGCCAAAGCCGCTTCCTCGTTGCCGGTGTTGAACCGATCACCGAAAACGGGCCGGTCCGTAGCCGCATTCGACACCCACGAAGCCAACCCTGAACAGTCGGTTCCGGCCGGCGAATCGCCACCCGGAATATACGGGGTTCCCGAAACCTGGTTGATAAGCGTCAACAGCGTTGCTAAAGCAATCATGGGGAGGGACACTACCGACAATATGCATAGGAAACCAAATATTGTGGTGGTTATCACGATTAACCAGATAATCGTCTGACCTGCATATACAGCAGATATGTCACACATTTATCTAGAAATCGAAACAGATCTGATCAATGTGTACTCAGCAAACTGCTACTTAATCACAAGGTTATCCCCAACCAGGGGTGTGACCAGCAGAAATGGCGCATTAGAGCGAATGCGCCCGATTGTCGCTGCAACTGCGTGTTCAATCATTGGCGGCGCCCTGGTCAGTACACCGACCGTTTAACCGGCCGGACGCGGCCGGACTCCCATCGTCGTTCTCATCGACCACATCCATCACATCGCGCATCGACTGATTCGACGCGCGGCCGACGACGGCGGACGATGATCTGCTCGCCGAAGCCCGGCCAGATCCACTCGACGATCAGCGAGCCCGCTGTTCTGCCCGACTTCAGCGCCGGGCTTTACTCGACCGCGTCACGGTTGGTTATTCTTCCGAGTCGATGTGAGCGCGACGTCGTTCGGACTCGTCCATTTGACGCCTGATCTCGGCCTGTTCCCGAACGGCATGGGCTCGCAGCCGCTCCTCCTGGTCGGCGGCACGCTGCAAGCGCTCGCGTTCCCGGTCGGCGGCGGTGCCCTCGCGTTGGTCTGCGCATCTTTCTCGTTGGTCGGCGGACAACTCGCGATCGTTGGCGACCCGGTCCCGCTCCGCCGCTATCCGATCCCGCTCGGAAGCGAACCATTCCCGTCTTGCCAGTGCGGCCTCGCGTCGTTGCAGCGCCTTCTCGCGTTCGTCGAGTTCGGCGGCTCGGCGATCAAGCTCGTTGTCCGCATCGGCGCGATGTTCAGCGACCACCGTTCGGTCCTCCGCTCGGGGCTCGGCGCAGGTCAGCCTGCTCGCGTTGCGCGGCCGCCTCTTGGCGTTGAGCCTGTTGCGCCGTGCGCATTGATTCAGCCATCCCAGGCTCTCACTTGTCGCACCCTCAACACATAGTCCACCCGCACGGGCCCGGTCTAGGGCCGGTGGACCTTGACGTTGGCGCCGTGACGAGCCGGCGGATGCTTCGTTATCGGTTGATCAGCGACCAGCAGCCTTGCGGCCCGACGCCGCTTGAAACCGCAACTCGACCAGTCGCGGTCACACCGTCCCGCGGGCGGCCCACGCGGTAGCGGTTACGGTGAACGGCCCATCACCCAGACGTTCGCGAGCCACCGATTCGAGACGCGCGCGACCATCGTCAGCGAGTCGCCGGACGTAGTCACCGGCGGGACCGACACCATAGGTGTATGGCTCCCACCACTCCTCGAAGGTTGGATGCACCACATCGACGGTGAGGGCTCCTTCTTTAACGTCGCGCAGGCCGGCGGCTTTGAATAGCTCAGTCAGATGCCCCCTGCGCGCCCCGGGGAGTAGCGCCTCGTCGCCAACTTCAGGCTCGATTGTGTGAACCGCTTCCCAGAACGGCGCGAGCGTACCGGTCGGCCCGTCCCACACGCATGTCGCGACTACGCCGCCAGGCCGAGTCACGCGGGCCATCTGGCTGAGCCCGACAACTGGATCCTTCATGAAGTGCAGCACTAATTGTGCGAGAGCACCGTCGAAAACCGCAGTGTCGTATGGCAATTCCTCCGCCGTACCTCGACGGATGTCGACGTCTGGGAAGCGCACACGGATCGCGTCGATGAACGGCGGTGGGGGATCGATCGCCGCGACCTGGACTCCGACCGACAGCAGATGTGCCGTCAACGCGCCCGGCCCGCAGCCCACGTCGAGCACCGTATCGCCCGCACTGACACCGGCAAACACCACGAAGACCTTCGCAAGAGGCTCGCTTACCGGCCCATGAAACGGGCGTACGCCTCCGGTGGGACGACAAAACTCACAAAGTCAAGGTACGTCGACTCACCAATGCATACCGCGCGTTGAACCGGCGGCTCAGTCCGATTACTGCTTCTTCTGCTGACCAGACGCCGCTTGGAAGCGGAACTCCACCACGTCGCCGTCGGCCATCACGTAATCCTTGCCTTCGATCCGGACCTTGCCGGCCGCCTTGGCCGCCGCCATGGACCCGGCGGCCACCAGATCGTCATAGGACACAATCTCGGCCTTGATGAAGCCCTTTTCGAAGTCGGAATGGATCACCCCCGCCGCTTTGGGCGCGGTGTCGCCCTGATGGATCACCCACGCCCGCGATTCCTTGGGGCCGGCGGTCAGAAAGGTCTGCAGCTTCAGGGTGTGAAACCCGGCCCGAGCCAGCGCGTCGAGGCCGCGTTCGGTCTGCCCGATCGACTCCAGCAGCTCGGCGGCCGACTCGTCGTCGAGTTCGGCCAGCTCCGATTCGATGGCGGCGTCCAAGAAGACGGCGTCTGCGGGCGCGACCAGCGCACGAAGCTCGGCGACCCGGGCGGAATCGGTCAGGACCGCCTCGTCGGCGTTGAACACGTACAGGAACGGTTTGGTGGTCAGCAGGTTCAGCTCGCGAAGCACCGCGGCGTCCACACCGGCGCCGAACAGCGTTGTGCCGCCGTTGAGCAGCTGCCGGGCGGCCACTGCCGTGTCGTACACCGGCTTGCGCTCCTTGGTGGTGCGAGCTTCCTTCTCCAGCCTCGGCAGGGCACGGTCGAGAGTCTGCAGGTCGGCCAGGATCAGCTCGGTTTCAACGACCTCGATGTCGGACTGCGGGTCGACCCTGCCGGCCACGTGGGTCACGTCGTCGTCGGCGAACACCCGCACCACCTGACAGATGGCGTCGCATTCGCGGATGTGCGCGAGGAACTTGTTGCCCAGGCCGGCCCCCTCCGAGGCCCCTTTGACCAGGCCGGCGATATCGACGAACGTCACCGGCGCGGGAACGATGCGCTCGGATCCGAAAAGCTCCCCCAGCTTGTCCAGGCGCGGATCCGGCAACGAAACGACACCCTCGTTGGGCTCGATGGTCGCGAAAGGATAGTTGGCCGCCACCACGTCGTTGCGGGTCAGCGCGTTGAAAAGGGTCGACTTTCCGACATTGGGCAGACCCACGATTCCCAGGCTCAGGCTCACAGGGACCCAAGTGTAGGACGGCAGCACCCAAGTGCCCTGTCGGCCATCCGGGCCCAGCCGCTTATGACATCAGTCACAGCCAATCCCGCGGGTCGAGGCGCTCCCTGCGCGCAACAGCGCGGGCCAACTGTGGACCGACTCCGCTCGAGAGGCTCCTGGGGCAGATGTGACTACTGCCCCGCGCACGGCGCCATCGGCTGCGGAGGGCACGCCGCCGGCGGCTGGCGAGGTGTTGCCGATCCTTCGGGCCCACAGCCGGTACGGTCTACATGTGTCAGCGCGGCGGACGAGTTCAGCGGTGGAGCCAAGTCACCGCTCCATCGTCCCCAGCATCCCCGGAGTGCCCTGGTGGGCGGCCGTGCTGATAGCCGTCACAGCTACCGCAGTGGGGTACGCGTTCGATGCCGGCCACAAAGAGTTGACGCACGTCTTCATCGGCTTCTACGTCGCCGGTTGCGTGGCGGCGGTGCTGGCCGTGCGCCAGTCGGGCTTGTTCACCGCGGTCATCCAGCCGCCGCTGATCCTTTTCTTCGCGGTGCCCGGCGCCTACTGGCTGTTCCACGGGGGCAAGATCGGCAAATTCAAAGATCTGCTGATCAATTGCGGTTATCCGCTGATCGAGCGCTTCCCGCACATGCTTGGTACCGCCGGTGGCGTGCTGCTGATCGGTCTGATCCGGTGGTACTTCGGCATGACCCAGCGCACGACCACAGCCGGGAAAGCCGATGACGCCACGACGACAACCGCCCGGCGAAAGTCTGCGATCAGCGGTCTCGCCGCCAAACTCAGCGGATGGCTCTCCCCCGGCGACAGCACCGAGGAAGCTCCCGACCCGGGCTCACAGCCGGCCCACGCGACCGGCCGTACGTCCCGGAGCGGCCGGACCGCCCGGAGCAGTCGAACTACCGCCCGGCGCACCGATCGGACCCGTTCCCGGCATGCCCGATCCGCGGCGGGAGATGATCAGCCCGATCCGGCCGCCGAACGTCCGCGCCGGCGTCCGGCGCCGGCACGCGATTACCGCGATTACGACGCCGCCGACCCGCCGCCTCGATCACGCCGCCGGCCCCGGCCACAAGACGATCCCGACCTGCGCGCCCAGCCGCCACGGGAGACGCGCCGAGATCCGCACACCCGCCGCAATCCGTACGAACGGCCCGCCCCACGCAGCAGCCGCTTCGATCCCTACAGCGCCTACGAGCCGGCCGAGCCGGCCGAGCCGTCCAACCGGTACGAACGGCGGGGGACCCGGTACGAGCCCTACGAGCCGCCCCGCCGGCGCTCCGCCCCGGGCGGGCCAACCGGCGCCAACCCGACCCACCACCCGATCTCGCAGGTCCGTTACCGCGGCTCGGCTCCCTATGACGAGCTGCGTGACAAGCCGCGCGACGAGCCGCCACCTGAGCGCCGGAATCGCTCCCGCACACCGCGCAGACCCCAGCCCGACCGGGAATACGACGCATAAGCCGATACGCGCCGGTGGGCCTTACCTTGCCGGACGGATCTCCCGCGGCAGGGCAAACACCAGCGTCTCGTTGGCCGTGGTCACCGGCTGCACCACGTCGTAGCCCAATTCGGCCAGCCGTTCCAGCACGCCGCGCACCAGTACCTCGGGGACCGACGCGCCGGACGTGACACCGACCGTGGTGACGCCCTCCAGCCAGGCGGGGTCGATGTCGTCAGCCCAATCGACCAAGTGGGCGGTCTTGGCCCCGGCGCCCAGCGCCACCTCGACCAGCCGCACCGAGTTCGACGAATTGCGGGAGCCGACGACGATCACCAATTGGCATTCGGGTGCCATCGCCTTGACCGCCACCTGCCGGTTCTGGGTGGCGTAGCAGATGTCGTCGCTGGGCGGATCCTGCAGCGTGGGGAACCGCTGACGCAGTTTCTCGACGATCTCCATGGTCTCGTCGACGGAGAGCGTGGTCTGCGACAGCCAGACCACCTTGTTCTCGTCGCGGACCGTCACCTGGTCGACGGCTTGCACGCCGTCGACCAGCTGCACGTGGTCGGGCGCCTCCCCGGCGGTGCCGACAACCTCTTCGTGGCCCTCGTGACCGATCAGCAGGATGTCGTAATCGTCGCGGGCAAAGCGTCTGGCCTCGTTGTGCACCTTCGTGACCAGCGGGCAGGTGGCGTCGATGGTCTGCAGGTTGCGTTCGGCCGCGACCGCGTAGACCGTGGGCGCCACCCCGTGCGCGGAGAACACCACAATGGCTCCCTCGGGAACCTGGTCGGTCTCCTCGACGAACACCGCCCCGGCCTTGGCCAGGGTGTCGACAACGTGCCGGTTGTGCACGATCTCATGCCGCACGTAGACGGGCGCGCCGTGCTTTTCCAGTGCTCGCTCGACCGTCTCGACGGCTCGGTCCACACCTGCGCAGTAGCCCCTCGGCTCGGCCAGCAGCACCCGCTTACGGGTTGGGACGTGGGTTACCGGTCTCGCCGACCTCGACGCACCGGGGATCCCCATATCGACAGTCGGCACCATGCATCCAGGGTACTTTCCGCCCGCCGGCAGCGACACAACCATGACACAACCCCGGCTCTTCGCGGCCCCGCTTGGAGTTAGCCGCCGCTTGAGGCAGTCTTGGACCCATGGCTACTGCACCGTATGGGGTTCGGCTACTGGTCGGCGCGGCGACAGTCGCCGTCGAGGAGACGATCAAACTGCCGCGCACCATTCTCATGTACCCGATGACGCTGATCAGTCAGGCCGCGCACCTGGTCATGCGGTTCCAACAGAACCTTGCCGAGCTGGTCATCAAGGGCGACAGCACGCTGGAGACGCTGTTCCCGCCGAAGGACGAGCAGCCGGAATGGGCGACCTTCGACGAGGACCAGCTCGACGCCGCGGAGGGCTGGGACGGGTCGTTCACGGCGTTGCCGGGTCCCGACGCCGCTGGCGCCGACCGCCGGTCCGCGGGACGGTTCGCCCTGTATTCGGTATCCGACCCGGATGAGTCCAGGGCCGCCGATTCCCCGACCAAGCCGATGCCTGCCAGGCAACCCAAGCCGCCGAAGACATCGTCGCCGAATTCAGCGGTCCCGGCACCTACGATCGCGAGTGAACTCGACTATCCGTCGCTGACGCTGGCCCAACTGCGGGCCCGGCTGCAATCGCTGGATGTCAACGACCTCGAAGCCCTGCTGGCCTACGAGCAGGCCACCAAGGCGCGCGCCCCGTTCCAGACGCTGCTGGCCAACAGGATCACCCGCGCGACCGCCAAGTGACCCGAGCTTCCGACGCAAACTCGGCCGAGAATCCGTTCCCGGTACGCGCGGTAGCCATCCGGGTCGCGAGCTGGATCGATCGGCTGGGCACGGTCTGGGTCGAGGGGCAGCTGGCCCAGATCACGATGCGGCCCAACTCCAAGACGGTATTCATGGTGCTGCGTGACCCCGCGGCCGACATGTCGCTGAACGTCACCTGCCCGCGCGACCTGGTGCTGGGCGCGCCGGTGAAATTGACCGAGGGTACCCAGGTGGTGGTCTGCGGCAAGCCGTCGTTCTACACCGGGCGCGGCACGTTCTCGTTGCGGCTCAGTGAGATTCGGGCCGTCGGCATCGGCGAGCTGCTGGCCCGCATCGAACGGCTACGGCGGCTGCTGGACGCCGAAGGCCTCTTCGATCCGCGGCTCAAGCGCCCAATCCCCTTCTTGCCCAACATGATCGGCCTGATCACCGGTCGGGCGAGCGCGGCCGAGCGCGACGTCACGTCGGTGGCCACCGCGCGCTGGCCCGGCGTGCGGTTCGCCGTGCGCAACACCGCCGTGCAGGGGCCCAACGCCGTCGTGCAGATCGTCGAGGCGCTGCGCGAGCTGGATCGCCACCTCGAGGTCGATGTGATCGTGCTGGCCCGCGGCGGCGGCAGCGTCGAGGACCTGCTGCCGTTCTCCGACGAGACGCTGTGCCGCGCCATCTCGGCCTGCCGCACACCGGTGATCAGCGCGGTCGGTCACGAACCCGACAACCCGATCTGCGACCTGGTCGCCGATCTGCGGGCCGCCACCCCTACCGACGCGGCCAAGAGAGTCGTTCCCGATACCGCCGCCGAGCAGCGGTTGATCGTCGACCTGCGCCGGCGCAGCGCCCAAGCGCTGCGCAACTGGGTGTCTCGCGAGGAACGGGCACTGGCCCACCTGCGCAGCCGCCCGGTGCTGGCCGATCCGCTGAAGTCGTTGACGGTGCGCGCCGAGGAGGTCCAGCGGGCCCGGTCGGCGCTTCGCCGCGACGTCCACCGGTTGATCGCCGCCGAGACCGAACGAGTCGGCCACCTTTCGGCCCGACTGAGCACGCTAGGGCCGGCGGCCACGCTTGCCCGCGGCTATGCCGTGGTGCAGCGGCTTTCGGCCGCCGGACAACCGGCCGGGGTGCTGCGGTCGGTCTACGACGCGCCGGCGGGCACCAGGCTACGGGTCCGGGTTGCCGACGGCGCCATTGCGGCGCTCAGCGAAGGACATACCGATGGCGGCTGACGAAAACGACGAAAATCACGACGTGACCGGCTCTATTACACCTATTAGTCAGCTCGGCTATGAAGCCTGCCGGGATGAACTGATCGAGGTGGTGCGGCTTCTGGAACAGGGCGGCCTGGATCTCGATACGTCGCTGAAGCTCTGGGAAAGGGGCGAGCAACTCGCCAAAAGGTGTGAGGAGCACTTAGCTGGCGCTCGGCAACGGGTAACCGATGCGCTGGCGGCCGGCGCGGCTGCGGACGACTAGCGCATACCGATGCCCGCCGGTGTCCCCGGGCGACCGTTATTCCAAACTGGAACACGTTTTAGTTATGCTTCGCCGCATGGGTGATGCATCGTTGACAACTGAACTCGGCCGCGTCCTGGTAACCGGCGGCTCAGGCTTCGTCGGGGCCAACCTGGTTACCACGCTGCTCGAGCGGGGATACCAGGTGCGTTCCTTCGACCGCGCGCCGTCGCCGCTACCCCCGCACCCGAAGCTCGAGGTGCTGCAGGGTGATATCACCGACGCGGCCACCTGCGCCACGGCAGTCGACGGCATCGACACGATTTTCCACACCGCGGCGATCATCGAGCTGATGGGCGGCGCATCGGTGACCGACGAATACCGGAAGCGCAGCTTCGCGGTCAACGTCGGCGGCACCGAGAACCTGGTGCACGGGGGGCAGCGGGCGGGGGTGAAGCGGTTCGTCTACACCTCCTCCAACAGCGTGGTGATGGGCGGCCAGAACATCGCCGGCGGCGACGAGACCATGCCCTACACCAGCCGGTTCAATGACCTGTACACCGAGACCAAGGTGGCTGCCGAGCAATTCGTGTTGTCGCAGAACGGTATTGACGGCATGCTCACCTGCGCCATCCGGCCCAGCGGCATCTGGGGCCGCGGCGACCAGACGATGTTCCGCAAGCTGTTCGAAAGCGTGGTCAAGGGCCAGGTGAAGGTGTTGGTCGGCCGAAAATCGGCGCGGCTCGACAACTCCTACGTGGACAACCTGATCCACGGATTCATTCTCGCCGCGCAGCATTTGGTGCCCGGGGGAACCGCACCCGGGCAGGCGTACTTCATCAACGACGCCGAACCCATCAACATGTTCGAGTTCGCCCGGCCGGTGGTCACGGCCTGTGGCGAAAGTTGGCCGCGGATAAGAGTTTCCGGCCGCTTGGTGCGCGACGCCATGTCAGCGTGGCAGTGGCTGCACTTCCGGTTCGGGCTGCCGAAGCCGCCGCTGGAACCCCTTGCGGTGGAGCGGCTTTACCTCGACAACTACTTTTCGATCGCCAAGGCGCAGCGTGATCTGGGCTACCGTCCGCTGTTTACCACCGAGCAGGCCACAGCCGAATGCCTGCCCTACTACAAGGACCTTTTCGAGCAGGTCAAGGCGGCAGCCAAACCCCATCTGGTGTCTGTCGTCGACGCGGCACCACCGGAGTAGCGCGAGCCCCCGAGCCGGCACCACTGGTTGGGCAGAATCTCCCCGATGTTGTGAGCTAGAAGGGCGGCGGGTCAGCCGCCATCCGGGCGTGGTTGATGCCGCGCTCCCGGCTGATCCGCGCGGCCCGTTCCTGGGCACGGGTTCGGCGGCGAGTTGGCATCATCAGTCCGCGCTTGTCCCCCGGCGGCGGCACAGCCGGAGGCGGTGCCAGTATGCCCGTCGGCATTCCTAGTGCGGGAAAGAGCTGGGCGCCAAGAGGTTCGGTTGTGTACTCATGACCGGTCGGCGAAGTCCAAATCACGGTTCCGTCCGGTTCTTGACGGTCTTGCCACCCGCTGTAGAAGGTCTTCAGCAAATGGTGGTAGCGGCACAGCAGCTTGCAGTTCGACGGATGAGTCAGACCTCGCGGATAGGGCACGGTGTGGTCGATGTCGCACACCTGCGCCGGCTGATCGCACCCGGGAAAGCGGCACGTAAGATCCCGGAAACGGATGAATTCAGCCAATGCCGCAGAGGGCCGATATCCGGCTTCCGGACGAGCCTGCGGTATCGGCAAGGGCTTGCTCCTGGCATGACCGGCCAAATCCCGCAGCAAAGCCGACGTTAGCGGGCCGAACCCCGGCAGATAGGACAACGCCTGCGAATCGCCGTCGACGGCAGCCTGCTCAGCCAGTACATGAATCACCACGCTCGTGGCCGGGCGTCGTTGTGCCGCTGGGCAATCCGAAGCCCCACACTGGCACCGTAAGACCTCCGATCCGGCAGCGAGGGCTGCCAGGGCATCGGCACGGCGTTGGTCCTTGGTGCGCGGGTCGTCCCCGCAGACCGTATCGGCCAATGCGTCAAGCCTGCGATCCAGCGCGGCCCCGTCGGTAGCGTGCAGCTGCGCGAACATTCCGGCCAGCCCTGGATGTGTCGGACCGAACTCGACGTAACGGTCCTCGGTGCGCCCTCCCGGCACGCGCAAACCAGCCGGATCAAATCGCGCAACCCACATATCAATGCGCTCAACCAATTTCGGTGCCGACAGTCGCATCCATCGCGAGGCGTGCCGGGCCAGCGCGGCGTCCAATTCCGCGATCAGCTCGGGGTCGTCGACCAGCCCAGTGCGGTAAACCACCGCAGCGATCAACCGGAAGTCAATATCGCCGCGCGCGAAGACCTCAGCAACCCAGGGCAGGCGCTCCCGCAACGCAATCGCGTGGCGCAACCGCCCCGCCGCCCGGCCACGACTGATGCGCAACGCGGCGGCGACTTCGGCCACCACATTCTCGTGTCCGTCGATGGCCCAGTCCAGCCGATCGGCGTCGTCTTCGGGCCATGCGCCAAAGGCTACCGTCGTGCTCGAGGCGGCGGACCTCACGGCCGTAGCGGATCAACTCGTCGACGCCATAGCGGCGGGCCACGGCCTCGAAGTACGCGAGAATCTCGGGGCCGGGTGCGAACGCGTGGCTCCATTCCGGATTCGGCGCGAAGCTGTAGGTGTACAGGTGTGCCGGCACATCGCAGGCGATCCCGGGGTAGGTGTTCTCCCGCCAGGTTCCGCCCAGCCGGTCCGCTTTCTCATACACCGCGACGTCGGTGAAGCCGGCCTCGCGCAGCTTGATGGCGACCAGCACTCCGGCCATTCCGGCGCCGATGACGACGAAGCGCAGGCCAGCCCGATCCGGACTCACGGGGTGATCACTGCGTGCACGGGCGGCAGACCGGCACGCTCACCGGCCATGGTGGCGAGCAGGTCCTCGGCGTCCTCGAGTCGCACGCAGCATCGTGGCAGGCTCTCGAACGGGTAGCGCCCCGATGCCAGCAGCGCCAGCGCAGCCCGGTAGGCGACGACGTCCACCCCGAGCGCGCCGAGGATGCGCAGCTCCTTGAACACCACCAGGTCCGGCGAGAATCCGGGAACCCCGGCGACGGCGCCTCTGGTGCCCGCGACCACGACCGTTCCGGCGGGCCGCGCGAGCGCGATCGCCTGTGCGAACGCTGCCGGCGCCTTGGCGGTGACGTCGACGACGACGTCGGCCAGCCCACCTGTCGCATTATGCAGCGCCGCCACCGGGTCGTCCGTCGCGACGTCGACGGCGAGGTCCACGCCGAACTCGGGAGCCAGTGCCAGCCGGTCGGCGTCGCGGGGACCCAGCCCGGTCAGCATGACGAATGCCGCGCCGGCTTCCTTGGCCGCCACCGCGGCGCACAGTCCACGGACACCCGGTCCGAGCACCGCGACCACGTCACCCGCACCCGTTCCTGGAACCGTTGTACCCCAACGTATTCCGGCTCCCAGCGGATTGAACAAGGTGGCCACCGCGGGAGTAAGACCGGCCGGCACCGGCAACACCATCGAGTCGGGCGCCAGGTATTGGTATTCGGCGTAGCCGCCCCACAGGCCCGGCGCATGGTCGACCGGGATGAAGCCGTACATGTCGGCCAGGCCGTGGCGTGCACAGCGGCGGTACTCACCGGCGAGGCAGTTCGCGCACTGACGGCACGACTGGAACACCTCGACCGCCACCCGGTCGCCGGCGGCAACTCCCCAGCGCCGGGCCGCTTTAGACCCGATCGCCTCGATGATCCCCACGGTTTCGTGACCGGGAACGAACGCGAAGCCACCGCTGAGCTCTCCGGTGTATTGCTCGTGGTCGGTGCCGCACAATCCGCAGGCTTCCACCCGCACCAGCGCGTCGTCAGCGCCGACCTCCGGCACCGCAAGCTCCCGGACAACCAGGCGGCGCGGCGCCTCCAGGACCAGCGCTCGTGACGTCGTGGCGCCCGCGCTCATCGCACCCACCTCTCGATCCAGCCACGGCTAGCGGAAGCCGACGACCTCGCCGCCCCAGGCAGCTCGGATGTGGCCGTCGAGATCGCGCGCGACAGTGTCGGTTCTGTTGATGACCAGGCAGACCCGGTCGGCGTCGTCGTACGACGGCCAGTCCGGCTCGCCCACCGGACCCGCGGGCTTGCCGTGCCTGGCGAAGTTGACCCACCGGGTCCGCACTCTGCCCGAAACCGCCTTGGCGGTCCTGACGCCGCCCAGGCGCAGCGTCGGGTCGTGGGGACCCCCGAGATTGCCCCAGACATAAGGTAATTCGGTCGCGTGCGCGGCGTTGACCAGCAGCAGCTTCAGCAACGGCGTCGAATAGTCGAAGCGGTACAGGTATACCGGCGCCACCTTGCGGTGTCCGTCAGCCAGCCACACCGAGGGCATCCGGAAGCCGACATCGGTGGCGATGCTCAGCGGCCGGGCCTTGCGCCGGATGCGCGAATAGGCCAGCCCGATCTGCTCCTCGGTGGGCAATTGCAGGTCGGGCTGTTCGGCGGCGATCTGAGTGAACATCGACGTGATCGCGTGCGGAGTGATCGGCATCAGCGGCGAGCGCATCAACCGAAACAACGCCGCCTCGTGCTTGTTGGTGCCGATGATCAGCGGGACGGGCTGGGAGCGGCCCTCCTGCGCCACTTTGACCGGGTAGTCGTCCAACAGATCACCGTCGACGATCGGGACGAACGCCAGCGTGCCGGGATTACGTACCGGGACTTCGTCGAACACTTCTTTCGCCGCGCCGACGATCGTGGCGATGGGGACATCGACCAGCCGGTCCGGCTCGGACGTGGCGATACCCAGTTTGTCCAAAATGCACACCGCCGCCCGCCGGGCCCTGTCGCGGTCGTATACCGAGGTGGCCGGCGAACTCTGGGCGATTGCGCGCCCGAACAGCCCGGCCGCCGCCGGGACGGCCAGCAGGGTCGTGACGATCCCCGCTCCCGCGGATTCGCCGAACAGCGTGACGTTGCCGGGATCACCGCCGAACCCCGCGATGTTGTCGCGGATCCACTGCAACGCGGCCAGCACGTCGCGCAGCCCGATATTGGAGTCGAAACGTCGCCGTGCGGTGCCCAACGACGACAGGTCGAGAAAGCCCAGCACTCCGAGCCGGTAGTTGATGGTCACCACCACCACGTCACCGCTGGCGGCCAGCCGCCGGCCGTCGTAGAGGGGCTGGCTGCCCGACCCCAGCAGGTAGGCGCCGCCGTGCAGCCACACCATCACGGGTTTGCCGTCGCCGGGTTGGGTGCCGGGCGGTGCCCAGACGTTCAGCCGCAGACAGTCCTCGCCCTGGGGCGCTCCCAAATCGAGTGGCATGTTCGGGATGACCGGCTGCGGGCAGGCCGGGCCGAAGCTGGTGGCGTCGGCCACCTCGGTCCATCGCTGCGGCGGTTGTGGCCCCCGGAAGCGCAGGTCGCGCAGCGGCGGCGCGGCATACCGCACGCCTTTCCAGGTCTTCGCCGACACGTCGCCGGTGCCCCGGACCGGGCCGTAGCTGGTTTCGACCACGCAGTCGTCGATCGCCATACGCCTGAAGCTCCCATTCCCGTGCCTGATGTCAGGTTAACGACCGGCCGTCGCACAACTCCGATAGCCTGGCTCGGCGCGGATCGGGCCGTGTCCCCCCTTTTTCCCATTCCTGACCTTCCACGTACGCCGTGGCATACCTCCCGGGCACGCTCGCCGAGTCTGTCGGCCTGGGTGCCGCACGGATGTAGGAGTGCCAGCGGTGACTGAGACCGACTTCTGCCAACTAAGGTTGGCCAGGCTCGGCAACCAACGCAACAGGGACGTTAGAACCCGACCGCTTGGCCGTCGCGTCGGGGATCGCTTGCAGCTAGGTAGCCGTCGTCCAGACACCAGATCGCCTGGCAACTACCGAATTGGTTGTAGTCGTCAACCGTAACCAACTCATGCCCACGTCTAGTCAGCTCGTCGACGGTTGACGCGGGAAAGCCGTCCTCCACGGTGACCTGCATGCCTTGCACCACTCGGAAACGTGGACCATCGCATGCGGTTTGCGGATTTTGACCGTAGTCAACGATCCGTACCACGACTTGCGTCTGGCCCTGCGGCTGCATGGTGCCGCCCATCACCCCGAAGCTCATCACCGGGCTGCCGTCCTTGGTCACAAACCCCGGCACGATAGTGTGGTAGGGCCGCTTTCTGGGTCCGACCTGGTTCGGATGGCCTTGCTGTGCCACGAAATTCGCGCCCCGATTGTGCAACGAGATACCGGTGCCGGGGACCACCACGCCAGAACCGAAGCCCATGTTGTTGGACTGGATCATCGACACCATCATCCCAGCGCTGTCTGCGGCCGTGAGGTAAACCGTTCCGCCGCTTGGCATGCCGGCGTCAAACGGCTGCGCCAGCCGCATGTCAATCTGGGCCGCCCTGGCGGCCAAGTACTCGTCGTCGAGGAGTTGGACCGGGGCGAACTGCATGTAGTCAGGGTCGCCGACATAGGCCTGCGCATCGGCGAAAGCCAGTTTGATCGCCTCGATCTGCACATGCACACTGTCTGCTGAATCGACACCAAACGCGGCCATGTCGAAGTGCCGCAGAATGCCCAACGCGATCAACGCGACGATGCCCTGACCGTTCGGCGGAATCTCGTGCACCGTGTAGCCGCGGTAACCATGGCTGATCGGTGTCACCCAGTCCGCACGGTGTGCAGCAAGGTCGGCCACCGTCATGACTCCACCGTGCGACTTCGCATGTGCCGCCATGATTTCCGTCAGCTGCCCGTGGTAGAAGGCGGCCCCGTTGCTGGCCGCGATCTTTTCCAACGTGCACGCGTGGTCGGCAAACCGGAAGACCTCGCCGGCCCGCGGCGCCCGCCCGTCGGGCAGGAACGCCTCACCGAAGCCCGGCTGACCCTCCAGCAGCGAAACCTGTGCTGCCCACTGTTTAGCGATCGTCGGGGAGACCGGGAACCCGTTGCGCCCGTAATCGATTGCCCGCTCGAAGAGGGCAGCGAAGGGCAGCCGTCCAAATCGCGCGTGCAACTCAACCCACGCCGACACCGCTCCGGGCACGGTCACCGCATTCCAGCCCAAGCTCGGTACGCCTTGCTCACCGAAATACTCCGGGGTCCACCCGGCGGGTGAGCGACCCGAGGCGTTGAGGCCATGCAACTGGCCGCCGTCCCACACGATCGCGAAAGCATCTGACCCAATGCCGTTGGACACGGGTTCCACCAGGGTCAGCGTGATCGCCGTCGCAAGGACCGCATCAACGGCGTTGCCGCCCTGAGCCAGCATTCGCAACCCGGCCTGCGCCGCGAGTGGCTGCGAGGTGCACACCACATTGCGGGCCAGCACCGGTGTCCGGGGCCATCCATAGCGAAGTTCCCACGAGGGCGACACCGTCACTCCCCCATCGCTCGTTCATCCAGCGGGTTGTTTCGCGTCACGATCAGCGGATCGGTGTTGGTGAACGGGAATTGCGGCAGGTCGTCGATGTGAGTGTTGAATGTGGCGGCGAGGACCTCGCGGGAATACGCGCTGACCGACGCCCGGTACCCGATGTCACCCGGGGTCGGCTGGTCGAAAAAGATCGCGAAGTGGATGTCGGGCGCGTCGACGACCTCGATGTGATGGGGGTAGGCCCGCGGGACGAAGTACACGTCGCCCTGGTTGAGGTAATATGTGTCGAGCGATCCATCGGGATCCATGATCGTCATCCGCGCGGAACCTGTTTGTACGTAACCCATCTCGGCGGTGATCGGATGCCAATGCGGTTCGCGCATTCCATCTTCACGCACTCGCAGCGAGTACATCGACAGGTCCTTCAGCGCCGGCCAGAACTGTACCCGCGCCAGCCGTGCCGAGCCGACGGCAATGCCGACCGGCGGGCTCTGCGCCTCCACGGAGAACTTGTGCGGATCGTTAAACCAAGCGGTGGCAGGCACATTCGGCTTGCCGACCCGGGCCGCCAGCGCACGATCGGTGGTGTCGCGGCGCAGTGCAGCGAAGTCCGACGCCGGCAGGTCGTAGGTGTTGCCCAGCACCGCGTCGGTCATTGCTCCGAACGCCGCGCCCAGACCGAAATCCTCTGGGCGCTCGCTGCGGAAGGCGATGATGAACTCCGCCACGTCCTCCCCGATGTTTTCGATATGGTGCAGCGATCCCGAATCGATGTGGAACATGTCTCCGGCGCTGACGACAAAGCTGGCGAACTGGCTATAGGCGTCAAGGACTGAGACCAGCGACGTTCCGGAGACGCAATAGGTCAACTCGTTGGCGTTGGCGTGCCAGTGCGGTGTACGCATCGCACCCGGATGGATGACCACCCGTTTGATGGACATTCCGCGCAGTATCGGAAAGTTGTCGCCCGTCAGACGCCGGATGGAGCCCAGATCGGACTCCTCAACGATCTCACCCTCAACGAGGGATGCCGCATGCCTGCTAGAACGATCTGAAGTTGCCACTCCGAGTTCCTCACATCCTGTTTGAACCACTGTCGGCTTGCTGCCGGTCTGCTGGTCGAGACATCGCGGCTGCCGGGCGTGTTCGGCGGACACCATCGCGTCCATGACGACCACCGAGCACAACGCCGCGAGCAGCCGGGTGCGCCTCGATCACCGGGACAACATCGCACGCCATCGCCGAAACCTCGTAGCCCAGCAAAGTAATAGGTGAATTCTGCTTTGCTCATGTTCTGGCATGACGCCTCGATGTGCTGGCTAGCGACAATAGTAACGCGCGAATCTGAAGTTAGTATGTGATTTAATTGCTAGCTTGCTGACAGTTCGCTAATCGAGCGCTGAGAGCTTCGATTTTAACGCGCCACTGCTGGACTACTTGATGAGTAGTATGTGCCCGTACGCGGAGCGCCCAGACTGGGTACAGACTCGCATGTCATAATGGTCGGCTCGAGCGGCAAACACCACGCTATACCAGATACGGCTCGCAAACACCAGACCGCGGTTGCGGTGCATGCCTAATGCCTACCGACGGCCGCTTTGATTTCCTGGAATGACGGTATCGGCAACCCATCGATGTATCTCTAACGCTTTCTAATAATCGAGGTGTATCAGTTTATTGAAAAATCCGATCGAAGATCAGCTGAATCCCCTCTATACTGTGGCGGCTGGATTTATTCGTTGCGTCAAAGTAATTCCGTGGCCGCGGCCAGATGGGGGCCGCTCCCACTGCAATGGACCGCCAACGATCAGGTAAATCGGTGCGATAGGTGCATCCGCCAGCCGACGATGTCGTTGGCGGCAACGTGGGCACCGCCGCCGACTAACGCCATGTCTAGCGGATTTTCCCGAAATATCCAGTCAGATAGGCAGCACCCTGCGATGATTAAATCTTTAGTCAAGCAGCTAACAGCCAGGCGGCTTCGACGCACTCGCCGCGGCATGAGAACGTGCGCGATAACCAGGGTGGATCCGCAGCAGTGGACCAAGGCGGTTGAGGAATCGTGAGTGCCTTAGTCGATCAGCTTTGTCCCAAATCCAGTACGGGACATATCGATATATCTATCCCGGGAGTAAAATCGACACCACGCAGACGCTTATGGCGGCAGATGAAGATCGATGATAATCCTCGCGCCGGACAGTCGCTAGCGCTGATGGCGGCCCGTCGTGTCAAATCATACAGCCGTATTAACAGTTTGCTAGAATAGCATTTGCTTCGGGACGATAATCGAACATGTCCTTCCGAACTCCCTACTCGACGATAATTTTTGTGAGGTAGTTGCCAATTTTCGTGTCAGCTAGCAGGTTTGGCACAGCCCCTTCACGACAACCGCGAGCAACGTCCAGGCACTCCGGCGCTCTAGTCCTGGCTGCCCATCCGATTCCAATGAGGACACGCCGTGAGTCTTGAGCACGGGCTCGCCATGTTCACCGCGAGCGGAGTTCGGATCCCACGCGGGCACCGAAAAATCTCGACCCCGGCCGGGGGCCGCCGGTTAGGGTGACGCTCAACATCGATGCGGAGGGCGGCCGGGCCTAGGCATGAATACCGAATTCACGCTCAGCCAGAAACGTGCGCTGGCGGTCCTCACCCTGGTCGCCCTGCTGTTCGGCGCGTACTTCCTGCGTGACTATTTCGTGCTCATCGTGGTAGCGGCGGTCGGCGCGTATCTGTTCACGCCACTGTTCAATTGGTTCAACAAGCGGCTGAGCACCGGCTTGTCGGCCACGTGCACGGTGTTGACGGCATTGGCCAGTGTGTTCATTCCGGTCGCGCTGTTGGTGGTGCTGGCCATAGTCCAGGTCGCCCGGATGGTCGACAACGTCGCCGAGTGGTTCAAGACCACCGATCCCAGCCAGCTCGGCGACAAGGTTCTGCACCTGGTCAACGACTTGCTGGCCCGGGTGCCGTTCCTGCATGTGACCGTGACTCCCGAGATGTTGCGAAACACGATGATTTCTGCGGCTCGCACCGTCGGCACTTGGCTGCTGCATGTCTTGCAGGGCGCGGCCGGAAGCCTCGCCGGCGCAATCACGTCCGCCATCATCTTTCTGTATGTCTTCGTGGCACTGCTGTTGAACCGGGACAAGTTACGGACGCTGATCGGCCAGCTCAACCCGCTGGGCGAGGAAGTCACCGACTTGTACCTGCGCAAGATGGGCTCGATGGTTCGCGGCACCGTCAACGGCCAGTTCGTCATCGCCCTGTGCCAAGGGGTGGCCGGCGCCGCGTCCATCTACCTCGCCGGGTTTCACCACGGGTTCTTCATCTTCGCGATCGTGCTGACCGCGCTGTCGATCATTCCGCTGGGCGGCGGGATCGTGACGATCCCGTTCGGCATCGGGATGATCTTCTACGGCAACATCGCGGGCGGCGTGTTCGTGGTGCTCTGGCACCTGCTGGTGGTCACCAACATCGACAACTTCTTACGACCGATCCTGGTTCCGCGCGACGCCCGGCTGAACTCGGCGCTGATGTTGCTCTCGGTGTTCGCGGGCATCGGCATGTTCGGCCCGTGGGGCATCATCATCGGTCCGGTGCTGATGATCCTCATCGTCACCACCATCGACGTCTACCTGGCGGTGTACAAGGGGGTCGAACTCAAGCAGCACCACGACCCACCCACCCGTCGCAAGTGGCTTTCGCGCCGAACCGGGAACACCCCGGCCGGCGCGACTACTGACTCAGTCGATCCGTGAGGAATTCGGCCACGCGCTTGCGGGCTTCGTATGCCGCCTGACCGTCCACCTCGCGGACCTCGTCGGTGAGCACCGAATGCGCCATCCGGCTGAAGCCGTCCGCGTTGCCCGGGCTGGAGTCGATCTCGATCACCGCGAATGCGTCGCCGAGTCGCTGCTTGAGCGTGGCGAACCGTTCCCGCGGCGCCATCTTGTCCTCGCTGAAACGCAACCCCATGGCGCACAAGCCGTCGTTGGCGCAGCGGTCGGCGACGACTCGAAGCTCGGATTCGCTCAGCCCGGGGTCGCGACGCTGTGCGGGCGTCAGCGGCAGTGGCACCGAGGGCTGGCTGAGCACTGGGGCGAGCACACTGTCGTCGACCGCGGCAGCCAGCGCGAAGCCGCCGGTGAAACATTGGCCGATCACGCCGACACCCTTACCGGGGGTCGACGCGTTGAGGTCGCGCGCCAGCGCCCGCAGAAACTGCGCCACCGGGCGTTGCTTGTCGGTGGCCATCGCCGCGAATTCCCTTGCCACGCAGGCCCGGCTGATCGTAGCCGCCATATAACCCGCCGACACCGCCTTGCCCGGCTCACCGAACAGCGACGGGATGGCCACGGTGAACCCGTTGTCCACCAGGTGGTTGCCCAGGCCCAGCACTCCGGGGTGAATGCCCGGGATCTCCGGGATCAGCACCACTCCCGGGCCGGACCCCTTGCGATAGACGTCGTGGGTGTAGCCGCCACCGGTGAAGGGCGTTGACGACCACCCGGACAGGTCTGCTTCGGGTCCGCTCACGATACGTCTCTCCTAACGGTTCGGGGCCAACGGCGGCTGCGACTGGGTCGCAGCGGCCAGCGTGCGGAACTCCTCGGCGTTGCCCGCACCGGTGATCGCGACCTGGGTGGGACCGGCCGTGCTGGCCAGCCTGGTGGTCCACACCGGCTCGAATGCGCCGTTTTTGTCGGCGCCTTCATACACGATCCAGTTGGTTCCGTCGACGTCGACGGTTCCGGTGGGGTACATGCCCGGATGGATGGAACCGACCAGCTTGTCCTCGTCGGCGTTGCTCTGAGTCAGGCTCAGGTACATCCCCGTCGGGCTGATGTATCCCACGGTTGAGGTGGCCGCGTTCAGCCGCTGACCGGCAGACGTATCGGTCCGGCCGTTCTCGATGCCGCCACGACCACCGGAGTTGGGTTGCCATCCCGGGGGCAGTACCGGCAGCCGGATCGGGAACCCCAGCGTAGCGGCGTCTGCCCGTAATGCCCTCGCCGCGTCGTAGGACGGGATCCGTCCCCGGCTGGTCCCGCCCGGCTGCAACGAACACATCCCGACCAGGCCCGCCAGCACGATGCAGCCGATCACCAGCGGCACCAGCGACCAGAACATGTCGCGACCGTCCTGCAGCAACCGTGGTTTGGCCGGCTTCGGGGCAGGCTGCGGCTCAACAGTCACCCGGCCAGTATCCCAGCTCGTGCCGCGTGATTCGCTTCTGGGACAATCACCAACCATGACTGCACAGGGATCCGGTTCGTCGCCGGCGACCGTTGCGAAAACCGACCCTTCGGCCACCCGACCGGCGCGCGGGGAGGCGCCGGACCGCAACCTGGCCCTGGAGTTGGTGCGGGTCACCGAGGCCGGCGCCATGGCCGCCGGGCGCTGGGTGGGCCGCGGCGACAAAGAGGGCGGCGACGGCGCGGCGGTCGACGCGATACGTGAGCTGGTGAACTCGGTCTCGATGCGCGGCGTCGTGGTGATCGGCGAGGGCGAAAAAGACCATGCGCCGATGTTGTACAACGGCGAAGAAGTCGGCAACGGCGACGGCCCGGAATGCGACTTCGCCGTGGACCCGATCGACGGCACCACGCTGATGAGCAAAGGCATGCCCAACGCCATCTCGGTGCTGGCGGTGGCCGATCGCGGCGCGATGTTCGACCCGTCGGCGGTGTTCTACATGAATAAGATCGCCGTCGGCCCCGACGCCGCACACGTACTGGACATCACCGCCCCGATTTCGGAAAACATCCGGGCCGTGGCCAAGGTCAAGGAATTGTCGGTACGGGACATGACGGTGTGCATCCTGGACCGCCCACGGCACGCGCAGCTGATCCACGACGTGCGCGCCACCGGGGCGCGGATCCGGCTGATCACCGACGGTGACGTAGCCGGCGCGATCTCGGCGTGCCGCCCCGAGTCGGGCACCGACATGCTGGCCGGCATCGGCGGCACTCCGGAGGGCATCATCACCGCGGCGGCCATCCGGTGCATGGGCGGGGCGATCCAGGCGCAGCTGGCGCCCAAGGACGAGGCCGAACGCCGCAAGGCGCTGGACGCCGGCCATGATGTCGAGCGAGTACTGACCACCGAGGATCTGGTGTCCGGCGAGAACGTCTTCTTCTGCGCCACCGGGGTCACCGACGGCGACCTGCTCAAGGGTGTGCGCTATTACCCCGGCGGCTGTACCACCCAGTCGATCGTGATGCGGTCGAAGTCGGGCACCGTGCGAATGATCGAGGCCTACCACCGGCTTTCGAAGCTCAACGAGTACTCGGCAATCGACTTCACCGGCGACACCAACGCCGCCTACCCGCTCCCCTGACCCACCCCACAACCAAGGACCCTATCTATGGCCGAGGACCCCGAATACCGCATCGAACACGACACCATGGGCGAGGTCAGGGTGCCGGCGAAAGCGTTGTGGCGCGCGCAAACCCAGCGTGCGGTGGAAAACTTCCCGATCTCCGGGCGGGGCCTGGAGCGCGCCCAGATCCGCGCCCTGGGCCTGTTGAAAGGCGCCTGCGCGCAAGTGAACAAGGACCTCGGCTTGCTGGCGCCGGAAATGGCCGACGCCATCATCGCCGCCGCAGCCGAGATCGCCGACGGTCAACACGACGACCAGTTCCCCATCGACGTCTTCCAGACGGGTTCGGGTACCAGCTCCAACATGAACACCAACGAGGTGATCGCCAGCATCGCCGCCGCCAACGGTGTTGCGGTGCACCCCAACGACGACGTCAATATGTCGCAGTCGTCGAACGACACCTTCCCCACCGCAACCCATATCGCGGCCACCGAGGCCGCGGTCAGCCATCTCATCCCGGCACTGCAGGTCTTGCACGATGCGCTGGCGGCCAAGGCTCTTGAGTGGCAGACGGTGGTGAAGTCGGGCCGGACCCACCTGATGGATGCCGTCCCGATCACCCTCGGTCAGGAATTCAGCGGATACGCCCGCCAGATCGAGGCCGGCATCGAAAGAGTGCGCGCCACGCTGCCGCGGCTGGGCGAACTGGCGATCGGCGGCACCGCCGTCGGTACCGGCCTCAACGCGCCCGAGGCCTTCGGCGTCAAGGTGGTGTCAGTACTGGTGGCTCAGACCGGCCTGTCCGAATTGCGGACGGCGGCGAACTCTTTCGAGGCCCAAGCCGCCCGGGACGGATTGGTGGAGGCGTCGGGGGCGTTGCGCACCATCGCGGTGTCGCTGACCAAGATCGCCAACGACATCCGCTGGATGGGCTCCGGCCCGTTGACCGGGCTGGCCGAAATCCGGCTGCCGGACCTGCAGCCGGGCAGCTCGATCATGCCGGGGAAGGTGAATCCGGTTATCCCCGAGGCGGTTACGCAGGTGGCCGCGCAGGTGATCGGCAACGATGCCGCAGTCGCCTGGGGCGGAGCCAACGGCGCCTTCGAACTCAACGTCTACATCCCGATGATGGCCCGCAACATCCTCGAGTCGTTCAAGCTGCTGACTAACGTCTCGACGTTGTTCGCCCACCGCTGCATCACCGGGCTGACCGCCAACGTCGAGCACCTGCGTGAACTGGCCGAGTCGTCACCGTCGATCGTCACGCCGCTGAACTCGGTCATCGGTTACGAGGAGGCGGCCGCCGTCGCCAAGCAGGCACTCAAGGAGCGAAAGACCATCCGCCAGACCGTCATCGATCGCGGCCTGGTGGGCGACAAGCTCTCGATCGAGGAGCTCGATCGCCGCCTCGACGTGTTGGCGATGGCCAAGGTCGAAGCGGCCGACGACTAGGCCGGTCGATACCGGCGTCACGCGGATCTGCGGTGGCGCGAATGCACGGCTACCTTGGTTGAGGTAGTCCCTGAAAGCGAGGGTGGTTCAGCAGATGACGGCACCTCCGGGCGGCCCATACGGCCAAGATCCGAATCAGTATGGGCAGCAACCCTATTGGGGTGGCCAGCCGCAGGGCGGGCCGTACCCGTACCCGCCGGGCGGCCCGTACGCCAACCCTCAAGGGACGGATCCCTACGGCGCGCCCCCCTACCCGCCCCAGCAATATCCGCAACCCGGCCAGCAATATCCGCCCGGCTGGCCCCCGGGGCAGTACCCGCCCGGACCACCGCCGAAGCCGCCCGGCTCGAAGGTGCCGTGGCTGATCCTCGCCGGCGTCGCGCTGGTGGGCGTGATCGCGCTGGTAATCGTCCTGGTGGTGGTGCTCAACCACCGCAACAGCTCGGTCACCGCCAACTCCCCGAGTCCCTCGGCGACGACGGGCGCCCCGAGCTCCGGGCCCAACGGTTCTCAGCAGACCGCGACCGACTGCACGCCCAACGTGTCCGGCGGCGACAAACCCGAGAACGGCACGATCAGCGCCGGCAAACTGTCGTTTCCGGCCAGCGTGGCACCGGGATGGGCACCGTTCTCCGACGACCAGAGCCCTAATCTGATCGACGCGGTAGGTGTGGGCCAAGAGGTGCCCGGCGCCAGCCAGTGGATGATGCAGGCCGAAGTCGCGATCACCAACTTCGTCTCCAGCATGGACGTCGGCAAGCAAGCCTCGAAGCTGATGCAATGTGTGGCCAGCGGCCCGGGCTATTCGCAGTCCCAGCCCACCCTGGGGCCGACGAAGACGTCGTCGATCACCGTCGACGGAGTCAAGGCCGCCCGCGTGGACGCCGACATCACGATCGCCGACACCTCACGCCACGTGAAGGGTGACACCGTTACCATCGTCGCGGTGGACACCAAACCGGTCACCACCTTCATGGGCGCGACACCCATCGGTGATGCCGGCTCAGCGGCAACGATCAGTAAGGTCATCGCCGCCCTGAAGGTGTCGAAATCGTGACGGATCGCGGTTGCGCGGCCATACTTCCGATATGGCTCGACTGATACGCAGGTACTGCCTCGCGTTGGCGGCGGTCCTAGCGGTAGTGACCTCGGCGTGGGCGGTCATCTCAGTGCCGGCGGCAGCGGTGCCGGCAACCCCCAGTGGCGAGATCTGGCAATGGGCGTTGGGAAAAAACATGCTCACCGACGCGACGTTGCGGGACTACCTCAACTCGGCGCCGGGCGGACCCGGCCGGGTTTGCTACGGAGACCCCAAACTCTGCCAGCAGTCAACCCCCGACCCGCAGGACATCCGCGCGCTGACCGATATCGTCCGAGTCCCCAGCGAGGGGTTCGGGCTGGTTCCTGACGAACACGGCACCGTGGTGAGCGTCGTGTTGTACAACGACATCCGCGAACAGAAATACCTCTACCGGGGCAAACTACCCGAAGGATGGACCTGGGACAGCACCGCCACCGACGTCGGAGCCGTCTTCGGCACACCCAACATGGTGGCCGGCTTCGAGCAGCAACCCTACATTCCGATCGCCTTCAAATACCAGACAGCCGATCATCTCTACGATCTGCGGGTCGAATTCGCCGCCACCACAGCCGATGAGTTGCCCGGCGCACACATGCGCACCATCGCGGTCAGCCAGGCGCCGGGCGCCCCCGCCAGCCAGACCGCGGTATCGACGAGTGCACCCGCACCGGCATCGGTGTCGGTGTCGCCGGCGGCGACCCGTCCCCCCAACGCCTAGCCTAGCTTCGCATCGCCGACGGGTGCCGAGACGTGCGTGGCTTCGGAGCGGCCACGCAGCACCGTGGAATAGCACTCGGCCCAGCGTCCACGCTCGTCCTCGGCGGCGCGCTCGACGGCCGCCGCCGAGCACAGGATCCGCCGGTCCGATGTTTTGGCGAGATCGGCCAGCCGCGCGGCTTCATTGACGGCGTCGCCGACAACGGTGTACTCGTGCCGGTTTTCGGCGCCGATATTGCCGGCAAACACCCGTCCTGCCGACACGCCGATCCCGAAGTCGACCACGGGCAGCTCGTGTAACCGGGTCGCCAGCGCACGCGCCGTCGCCAGCGCCGCCGACGCCGGTCGGCTGGTGCGCAGCGGCGCTCCGAAGATCGCCAGCGCCGCGTCACCCTCGAACTTGTTGACCAGACCCTGATATTCGTCCACGGCGTCCACGACTATCCGGAAGAAGTCGTTGAGCACGTGGGCCACCTCCTGCGGCGGACGATTTTCGGCCAACTGCGTCGAACCCACCAAGTCGATGTAGAGGACTGCCGCCTCCACCACGTCGCCCGACAGCGCCGAGCCCTCTTCGATGGCGCGGCGGGCGACATCCGTTCCGACGTACCGGCCGAACAGGTCACGCAGCCGCTCCCGTTCCTCGAGCCCGGCGACCATCCGGTTGAATCCGGTTTGCAGTCGCCCTATTTGGGAACGTTCGTAGGCGCCGACGTAGGTTGCAATGTTGCCGCGTTCGACCTGCGCCATCGCATCGACGATCTCGTCGAGCGGATCGGAAATGGATCGCGACGTCAGGATCATCGTCGGCAGCCCAAGCAGCAGCGCTGCCAGCGACACCACCAAAATGGGCACATCCAACGATGCCGACTCCTGAATCAGCCAGCCATAGGACCGCAGTACGACAAAGGCGGCAATCACCCCGATCGGGATCGCGCTGCACAAAAACCACAACAGAACCAGTCGCGCCAACACGCCGGGGACCGCCAGGCGCGGCTGACATCCTCGGGTGGCCACTCCCATGATCGGCCGCAGGGTGCGTTGTGCGAGCAGCAAGCCGGTGCCCGCGGCGGCGGGTCCACCTAGCAGCACACCGAGCAGGATGGGCAGCAATATCTTGGCGCCGTAAGCATGATTGATCAGCATCAGCACCGAGCCGGACGCTGACCAGGCACCTACCAAGATGGCCGACTGGCGGCCGCCAAGCTTGATCGCGGCCTGTCGCTGCTGCGGGGTGGGCTCGTCGCCGGGGACGAACCATCGCAGCGTGGGAGCCAGGAGGACAACACCACCCACCGCGACGCCGACCGTCCCCAAAACGACCAACACCGATACCAATGCCATGTTTTTCTCGACGAAGTCGACGTAGGTGTGGCCTCTGAGCGGAATCAAGACAGCCGATGCGTCGAGGACGGCGAGGACGTAGGCGAGGCCGAGGCCGAGCGCATAGTGAGCCAACAACCTGCGGGCGCTTCGTGGATGCGCTTCGGCTGCGGATACGCGAGCCCTACGCACCGTTGGTGGGCCCGCCCGAATTTTGGCCGGGAATGTCGGTGATCGGGAAGTTGGGCATCGGCTTGGGCGAGGGGGTGTTGGGCAACGACGGGATGTCCGCGGCCGGGATGTCGTGCAGTTCGTTGACCGGCGGCCCGTTCTCCCTGCTGCCGTAGCTGCTTCCGGGCGCGCGCGGCCCGAGCAGCTCACTGACCGTCACCAGCCGGTAGCCGTTGGCCTTGAGCACCGGGATGAACTGGTACACCAGGTCGACGGTGCTGGAGTAAGTGTCGTGGAACAGCACCACCGAGCCCGGCTTGATCTGGGTCATCAGCAGGTATCGCGTTGCCGCGGTGTTGGAGTCGTTGGCCCAGTCGAAAGGAATCACGTCCCAAAGGATTTCGGCTTGGCCGAAGTTGGCGGCGGTTCGCCGCACCGCGTCGTTGGACAGGCCGCCGGCCGGACGGTACAGCGTGGGCGTGCGGCCGGTGGCCGCGGTGATCGCGTCGTTGGCCCTGGCGAACTGGCCGGCGATGTCTTCGGGAGGGATCGTCGTCATGTTCGGGTGTTCCCAGGTGTGGCTGCCTATCTCCATGCCGGCGTCGGCGATGCGCTTGGCGCCCGCCGGGTTGGCCGTCACCTTGTTGCCGATCAGGAAGAACGTCGCCTTGGCGTCGTTGTCTTTCAGGATTTGCAGCAGCCGGTCGGTGTAGGGTCCCGGCCCGTCGTCGAAGGTCAGCGCCACACACTTGACCACCGAACAGCTGAGGTTGTCCGCGCGGGTGACGTGACCGGTCAGCCCGCCGATCACCAGCACCGCGACCGCCGCCACGACACCTATGACCATGCGCCAGTAGCGCCAGGCCTGGTTGTCGGGTCGTTTGGGCACTTAGGAAGTTTACCGGGCGTCGAGTGTGCGCTCGCGGCGTCGAGCGGGTGCTCAGGGCGAAATCCGCCGGATTTCGCCGCCCTGGACGCACAACCGAAGCCCTGGGCGCACGCTCAACACCCTGGTGCTTCGAGTCTGTGCCTACGGGCACATGCTCGGGAGAACGGTCAGCGCGGCCCGCTGATTTCTTCCAGCATCTCGGTGACCAGCGCGGCGATCGGGGACCGTTCGCTGCGCAGCAGCGTGATGTGGGCGAACAGCGGATGGCCTTTCAGCTTCTCGATCACCGCGACAATGCCATCGTGGCGGCCGACCCGCAGGTTGTCACGCTGGGCGATGTCGTGGGTCAGCACCACCCGCGAACCAGCGCCCAGCCGGGACAGCACGGTCAGCAGCACGTTGCGTTCCAGTGATTGGGCCTCGTCGACGATGACGAACGAGTCATGCAGTGACCGGCCCCGAATGTGGGTCAGCGGTAGCACCTCGAGCATGCCCCGGGACAGGACCTCGTCCAGCACGGCAGGGCTGGCCAGCCCCTCGAGCGTGTCGAAGACGGCCTGAGCCCAGGGTCCCATCTTGTCGCTCTCGCTGCCGGGCAGGTAGCCCAGCTCCTGACCGCCGACGGCATACAGCGGGCGGAAGACGACCACCTTGCGGTGGGTCCGTCGCTCCAACACAGCCTCCAGACCCGCACACAATGCCAGCGCCGACTTTCCGGTGCCGGCCTTACCGCCCAACGAGACGATGCCCACCGACTCGTCGAGCAGCAAGTCGAGCGCTACCCGCTGCTCGGCGGACCGGCCGCGCAGCCCGAACACTTCGCGGTCACCGCGAACCAGCTGGACGCGTTTGGCCGGGTTCACCCGTCCCAGCGCATGCGAACTACCGCCCAGCAGCCGAATCCCGGTGTGGCAAGGCAGGTCCCGCGCTTCGGCCAGATCGATTTCGCCGTCGGCGAACAGAGTGGCGATCTCCTCGGCAGCAGTCTCGATCTCGCGCATCCCCGACCATCCGGAGGCGACGACGTCCTGCGCGTGGTACTCGTCGGCGGGCAGGCCAACCGCGGCAGCCTTGACCCGCAGGGGGATGTCCTTGCTGACCAACGTGACTCGCCTGCCCTCGGCGGCAAGATTGGCAGCACAGCTCAAGATCCGCGAGTCGTTGCTGTCGGTCCGGAAGCCGGCGGGCAGCACCGCCGGGTCGCTGTGGTTGAGTTCGACGTGCAGCGTACCGCCTTGGGTACCAACCGGAATGGGCTGATCCAGCCGTCCGTACTCCAGCCGGAGATCGTCGAACAACCGCAGCGCCTGGCGAGCGAACCAGCCTAACTCGTGGTGGTGGCGCTTGGCCTCCAGTTCGCTGATCACCACCAGCGGAACCACCACCTCGTGTTCGGCGAACCGGCTGCATGCCCAGGGATCGGACAGCAGCACAGAGGTATCGAGCACGTAAGTCCGGAGTTCGGTCACGGGGCGCTCCTCGAGCGAATGACGCCCGGGCGGACCCACACGAGCGTGTCGGCGCGGGCCGCAGCACCAGGACCGGGGCCGGTCCTGCCCTTGTGGTGACGGGAGGTGCCGCCCTGGCAGCAGAGCATGTCGCTGACCATCGAAGCCGACGCTACTCCGGTGACGACACCGCCGCAGCGCAGGCGCGCCGACGCGCTCCGTGCAGGCTGGGACTAGCCGGTGACGAACTGCTTGAGCGCGGGCTCGTCAGCCAGCCCCCAGGCGGTGATGCGATCGGAAATCACCTGCCGCCGCTGCTGCGGCCCGAAGATCCCGGCGTCGGCCACCTTCTGCACCTTGTCCTGGTAGGCGTCAATGTCGCCACCGACGGCCTCGAGGTCGGCAGCGCGGGCCGCGATCGCCGCGACCGTTTCGTCCCGCGAGTAGTCGAGGCAGTGGGTGACGAGGTTGGCGAAGAACAGCTCGTGGCGCACCTCGTCGCGGCCGATCCGGTCAATGAGTGCGGCCAGGATCGGCTCTTCGATCTGCGCGGCCAGGTTTTGGCAGAAAACGGCCAGGGAGCGTTCGTAGAACGCCATGTACACCAGCGTCTCAACTTGCGTGTACTTGTCGGCGCGGTAGCCCTTCATGACGTGCTGGACCCGGACCTCTTCATTGGCAACCGGATCCACCTCGCGGGTCACCACGAGGTATTCGCGCAGCGCAATGGCATGCAGGTGCTCTTCGGCGGTCCACCTGCCGAGCCAGCGTCCCCACCACTCCTCGAGGATGAAGTGCTCGACCAGCTCGCGGTGATGGCCGGCCAGGTTGTCCTTGAGGATCAACAGGATCTCGCAGGCGTCGGTGATGACCCGCGGCAACGTCGCCTGGGACGGATCCCAATCCCGTCCGCCGAGAAAGGCGAAGTTCTCGCCCCGGTCGAACGGAACGTAGTCGTGGGCGAACCAGATGTCCTCGGTGTCAAGATGTCGAGCCATGTTTTGTTCCACCACAGGCTCGAGTTCCAGGGTCAGCGCATTAGCGACAGGTTTCTGTGCCATGCAGTAACTGTAACCCGACGACACAGGTTTCGTGAAATTGGGGCGGCGCGTGTCGTGGCTTACCCGCGTGATCACGCTGACAACACGTTTCGCCGCCGGCTAGCGACCTGCCAGGCTCCAATCCTCGAGGCCCTCGTACAGCGGAAACTCCCTGGCCAGACGGGTCACCCGGGCGCGCAGCGCCGGGACATCGGCACCGCTGCCGTCGGCCAGGGCGGTAGCGATCACGTCGGCGACTTCGCTGAATTCGGCATCGCCGAACCCGCGGGTAGCCAGCGCGGGCGTTCCGATCCGCAGGCCTGAGGTCACCATGGGCGGGCGGGGGTCGTTGGGCACGGCGTTGCGGTTGACCGTAATTCCCACCTCGTGCAACAGATCCTCGGCGGCCTGGCCGTCCAGTGGAGAGTTGCGCAGGTCGACCAGCACCAAGTGGACGTCGGTTCCGCCGCTGACGACCGAGACACCGGCCTTGGCGACATCGTCACCGAGCAGTCGTTCGGCAAGGATCCGGGCACCGGATAGGGTGCGCCGCTGGCGGTCGGCGAACTCGGGGGTGGCAGCGATCTTGAGCGCGACCGCCTTGCCCGCGATCACATGCATCAACGGTCCGCCCTGCTGACCGGGGAACACCGCCGAGTTGATCGCCTTGGCGTACTCCTGCTTGCCCAGGATCATGCCGGAACGGCCTCCGCCGAGCGTCTTGTGCACCGTGGTGGAAACCACATCGGCGTGCGGCACCGGCGACGGATGCAATCCGGCGGCAACCAAACCGGCGAAATGCGCCATGTCCACCCACAACTTCGCGTCGACCTCGTCGGCGATGGCGCGGAACGCCGCGAAGTCGAGAATCCGGGGGTAGGCCGACCAGCCGGCGATGATCACCGTGGGCCGGAATTCCAGCGCCTTGGCGCGCACCGCCTCCATGTCGATCAGGTGCGTCGTGGAGTCCACACCGTAGAACCCGTTCTCGTACAACTTGCCGGAGAAGTTCAACCGCATGCCATGGGTCAGGTGGCCGCCGTTGGCGAGGTCCAGACCCAGCAGCCGCTCCCCCGGGGTCATCAGCGCATGCAAGACCGCGGCGTTGGCCTGGGCGCCCGAATGCGGCTGTACGTTGGCGAAATCGGCGCCGAACAGCGCCTTGGCCCGGTCCCGGGCGATGTTTTCCACCACGTCGACGTGCTCACAACCGCCGTAGTACCGCCGGCCCGGCAGCCCCTCCGCATACTTGTTGGTCAGCACGCTGCCCTGAGCCTGCAACACCGATCGCGGCACGAAATTCTCCGAGGCGATCATCTCCAAGGTGTCTCGTTGCCGGCCGAGTTCCTTGCCCAGCAGCTCTGCGATATCGGGGTCGACCTCGGCCAGCGGGGCGGACATGACCGAGCTGGTCTCAGAGACCCTTACGTGGGCGGAAGTACGGGCGTCAGGTGCGGCAGTCACGGGCGCCAGTCTATCGAGGGCGCCGCTTCGGGGCTGATCATGTTCGGCGCACCCCATCCGGTGGTCTCCCCGGCTACCAGAGGTCTCACCTCATCAGGCGGGTAACCGGGTAACGACCCGCCCACCCGTCGGCGACCCCGGCCGCGGCGCTGGCCCCCGGGTCCGGTCGTCGCTGATAGCCGGGCACTTCGCCTTAGCCATGCCGCACGCTTTACCCGGCCCAGCCGTCAGACCCGCGTCGATCCCTGCAAGACTGACACCATGCCACGGCTTAGCGAGCCGAGCCCGTATGTCGAGTTCGACCGAAAGCAATGGCGCGCGCTTCGTATGTCGACCCCACTGGCCCTCACCGAAGAGGAATTGGTCGGCCTGCGTGGTCTGGGTGAGCAGATCAACCTGTTGGAAGTCGAAGAGGTGTATCTGCCTCTGGCCCGGCTCATTCACCTTCAGGTCGCCGCCCGTCAGCGGTTGTTCGCCGCCACCGCCGAATTCCTCGGCGAGCCGCAACAGAACCCGAACCGACCGGTGCCGTTCATCATCGGTGTGGCCGGCAGCGTGGCGGTCGGCAAGTCGACCACCGCACGTGTGCTACAGGCGCTGCTTGCCCGCTGGGACCACCATCCGCGGGTGGACCTGGTGACCACCGACGGCTTTCTCTACCCCAACGCCGAGCTGGAGCGGCGAAGCCTCATGCACCGCAAGGGTTTTCCGGAGAGCTATAACCGCCGGGCGCTGATGCGGTTCGTGACTTCGGTGAAGTCGGGCTCGGAATATGCGTGTGCGCCCGTGTATTCACACCTGCACTACGACATCATTCCCGGGGCCAAACACGTAGTCCGCCATCCGGACATCCTGATCCTGGAGGGGCTCAACGTCTTGCAGACCGGCCCCACCCTGATGGTCTCGGACCTGTTCGACTTCTCCCTCTACGTCGACGCGCGTATCGAGGACATCGAGCAGTGGTACGTGTCGCGATTCTCGGCCATGCGCAGCACGGCGTTCGCCAACCCGGAGTCACACTTTCACCACTATTCGGCACTGTCCGACCCGCAGGCCGTGGTCGCGGCCCGGGAGATCTGGCGGTCGATCAACCGGCCCAATCTTGTCGAGAACATCCTGCCGACCCGGCCGCGTGCCACCCTGGTGCTGCGCAAAGACGCCGACCACTCGATCAACCGGCTGCGGCTGCGCAAGCTGTAGCACGTCCCGCGTCGAGCCGGTGGCGAATCGGACCGGCGATGCGCCGTGGACTCCGTGCTAGCCGAACAGCAGCCCGCCCGTGCCGCCCTCGCCCCGATGCCACCATTGGAGCCGTTACCGCCGTTACCGCCGTTACCGCCGTTACCGCCGTTACCGCCGTTACCGCCGTTACCGCCGTTACCGCCGTTACCGAGCAGTAGCCCACCAGGTCCACCGGCTGCCCGGGCGCACCGTTGGCGCCGTTGCCGATCAGCGGCCGCCCCAGCAACGCCTGGGTGGGCGCGTTGATCGCATTGAGGAGGTTCCGCTCGACATTGGCGGCCTCGGTGCTCGCGTACGCACCCGCACCTGCCGTCAGGGCCTGCCACGAGCGGTGCATGAAAACCGGCCACTTGCGTACCGAGGTTCTGATAGGCCTGCGCGTAGGCGGAAAACAGTGCGGCGACGCCGGCCGACACCTCGTCGGCGGCAGCCGCCACCAGGCCGGCCCTCGGGCCGCGGCATCCGCGGTGGCCGCACTGATGCTCGAACCGATACCGGCCACATCGGTGGCTGCTGCGGCCATCATTTCCGGCCTCGCGATCACGAACGACATGGCGGCCTCCAATCTCTGCACCTGAATCACGTCGGCTGCCGGCAATGACCGGAGTTTGGGGCGTATCGCCGCGGGAAACGACGTCTTCCGCCTTTGCCGAAAGCGCCGCCAAATGGCTGACGTGGGGCGGCCACGGCATACCGCGGCGCCCCGCGTCAGTAACGCGGCGACTAGGCCGCCAGCCGGCGCACCCCCAGGTACTGCAGACCGGCGAACAACGCCGTGTACCCGCCACTGGCCAGCGTCGCGGCCACGCCAACGACGGTCATGGGCACCAGCTCGGCGGCCACGACGGCGGCCAGGGTGTAGACGATGTTGCCCACGACGACGCCGATACCCACCCGGCGCAGGTACGGCAGTGCGGCAAGGCCGAACACCACTAGGCCGTAGAGCACGAAGAAAGCGCCCATGCTGTATTCCTGACCGGACGTCAGGCCGGTCATCTGCGAAATCGGGTCGGCGGCGACGGCGACGGCTAGACCCAGCAGTCCCGTCAACGTGGCATCGGCACGCATTGCGAACCGCAGCAGTGAGTCCGTCGAGTCGTACAGGGGCCGGATTGTCGGATCGGAAAGAGCGGTCATGTCATTACTCCTTGGCTGTGCGGAAGGCGGATTGTCGAACGGGTTTCACGGTGCCGCCCAAGCACTGCCAGATCGACGCATGGCACTGCCAGCTACTGCCATCGACGGGCCAAGATCACACCGCGATGCCCTCGACCAGGCTGTATGGCGAGGCGGTTGCCACCACCCGGGTCATGCGAAAGCCCGCGCGCCCGAGGAGTCGGCCGTACTCGTCGGCGGCGCGTTCGCGCGCGTCGGCGAGCAGCAGCATCTCCAGGTCGACCCATTGCCCATGAATTCCCGGTCATGCGGCGGAATCACCTGCTCGATGAGCAAGACCTTCGTGCCCGCTGCCGCTGCCGCACGGACGTTGCGAAGGATTCGCACCGCGTCCTCGTCGGGCCAGTCGTGGATGATGTGCTTGAGGACGTAGGCGTCGCCGCCGGTCGGTATCTCGTCGAAGAACGAACCAGCTTCGATCCGAACCCGGTCCGCGACACGGTGTTCGGAAAGCAGGTCGGGGGCTCCGGCAACCACGTGGCCAAGGTCGAACAGGATGCCACGGGCCTGCGGCGCCGACGTCAGGATCGCGGCCAACAGCCGGCCATGTCCGCCACCGACGTCGACGTCGACGACGGTCCCTCAGCCGCTGAAGTCATAGGCGGCGACCACCGGCGCGATCGACAGTTCCGACGAACTTGTCATGGCCTGGTTGAAGATTTCGGTGAGCGCCGGTTCGCTGGCGAGATAGTCGAAGAACGGTTTGCCGTGCAATGCCGGGACAATCGTGTGGCCGCTGCGCACCGCATCCGTCAGCCGACTCCAGTGGTCTCGATGAGCAGGAGCGCCCACAAATCGAGCCATCCCGGCCAACGACACGTCAGCATCGCTGCGAAGAGCTTCCGCCAGCGGGGTCAATGCGTAGCGGCCGTCGCGGCATTGCCGGAAGATGCCGCGCCCGATCAAGGCACCAGTAGCCGGCTGACGGCGTCGACGTCGGCGCCGACGGCTGCCGCGAGTTCCTCGGCGTTCAGAGGCCCCTTGGCAAGCACGTCAACGATACCGAGGTCCGCGGCGACGGTGATCGCCTGAGCCGCCCACGCCCCCAGAATCATTTCCATCAGCGCGACCGGTGCCGGAACCAAGCCGCGATGCAATCGACCGAGGTGATGCCGCACCGTCTCTACGACCGCACGACCCTGGCCGGCGGAAGCTTTGCTGCCATGACTGACCCTTTTCGGCCCTACCCAACCGGATATTCGACGCTCAGGACGCTGAGGATGGTACGCCGGCCGGCGCCCGGGCTAATCGCTGGGAACGGTGACCCGCCCGCGCAGATCGGCGGCGATCAGCCGAGCCGCGGCATTCTGCCAGTTGTGCAGTGAGCGCTGCGGCACCTCGGTGACCAGCCACTGCCAGGCTTGGCGGGCGGTCGTATCCAAACCGGCAGCGGTGGCGTTTTGTGCGTAGGCGCGCACCCCCACGACATAGGGGAAATACAGCGAGTTGTAGTAACGCCAGTGTTCGGTGGTTCCAAAATCGCCGGCGTCGCGCGGCTTGAGCCGGGCAATGCCGTCGGCGAGCACGGCCTTGAGTTCGTTGGCCCGCTCCAAAGGATGGTCGGGTGCCCCGCGTGCGGCCAACCGCTCATCGATCACCGGCAAAGCGGTCAGCGGGCTGGCGACGAGTTTGGTCAGATCGCCGTAGTGGCCCAGCGCCCGGCGGGTGAGCCGGACGAAGGTGTCGTCGTCCATGTCGGCGAGGGGGTTCACCGACCGCAGCGGCAAACCCGCCCCGGTATGCCGCAGCGCGGCCCGGTCGGCGCGCAGCCCGGGCGACCGGGAAAACGCCAGCCGGTCCAGCAGCCCGGCCAGCGGATCGGCGAGCACCTGCACGATGATCGCGATCGCCACGCTGGTGAAAAGCAGCACCGTTAGCGCGGTCTGCGCCGTCGGCTCAGTGCGGGTCACCGCCAAACCGATCAGCGCCTGGCCGCCGAACAACGCCGCCACCGCCAGCGTGCCGAAAAACGAGCGCAGCATGTCTGCCCGCAACGCCTGGCCCTCGTCGAAGGCGTCCGACAGAGCAACCGCCACCCCGAGCGCCAAGACGTCGAAACCCGTCGACGTCAGAGCCAGCCAGCTGGGCACCAGGCCCAGCGGAATGACCAGGATGGCATTGGCCAGCGCGAAGAACAGGGTTGCCACAATCACCACGCCAACGACCGGGGTCGGCTGCGCGGGCCGCAGCACCGCGACGACCATCGCCCCGAGGGTGGACGCCGATATCACGGCCAACATCATCAGATGGCCGGCCCGCAACGGGCCGGTGACGCCGCCCGCCATCGTCGCGCCGAACAGGGTCAGCGCCGCGACACCGCCGATGAGTGCGAGCTCGCGGGTGCGGGACCGCCAGCTGTCGCACGGCCGGGCCAGCTCAAGGAGCACCGCCAACCACGCGACGCCCGGGACGGCGACAAGGTAGATCTCCAGCCGGCTCAGCAGCGCGGCGTGCACGACACTGGTCGTGCGCACCGCATCCAAGGCCACCACCAGTGCGAAACCGCACAGTCCGGTCGCCGCCAACACCAGCACCGGCTTGCGCGAATCACGGGCCAGCAGATACAGCCCCAGCCACAGGCTCACCGTGAACACCGCCGCCGACAGCGCAGCCATGCATTCAGTTTGTCACGGGGTTCGATTCGTGCCGACCCGCTGCGCCCGGCTCCGCCGCGCTTGCGATCGGCACCGGGTTCGATTCGTGCCGACCCGCTGCGCCCGGCTCCGCCGCGCTTGCGATCGGCACGGGTTACTTGCCGTAGCGGCGGTGGCGCTGGCTGTAATCACGCAGCGCGCGCAGAAAATCGACCCGGCGAAACGCGGGCCAGTGCGCTTCAGTGAACCACATCTCCGAATAGGCGCTTTGCCACAGCAAGAATCCGGACAGGCGTTGCTCGCCCGAGGTGCGAATGACCAAGTCGGGGTCGGGTTGGCCAGAGGTGTACAGGTTTTCGGAAATGCCGTCTTCCGTCACGGCGTCAATGAGCTCCTCGGCGGTTGCGCCGTTGGCAAGCTGCTTGCTGAGCAGCGCTCGGACCGCGTCGACGATCTCCCGGCGCCCGCCGTAGCCCACGGCGACATTGACATGGAACGGCGCCGCCGCGGGCGTGGATTCCACCGCCTCGCGCAGCCGGCGGGCCGGCTCCTCGCCGATCAGCTCCAGATCGCCGACGGTACGGACACTCCAGCGGTTGGCCGGGGCGCAGATCTCCTCGACGACGTCGGTGATGATCTCGATCAGTCCGGCAAGCTCGTCAGGATCACGCTGCAGGTTCTCGGTGGAAAGCAGGTAGACCGTGGCCATTTCGATGCCGGCGTCTTGGCACCACCGCAGCATCTCGGCGATCTTGGCCGCGCCCATCCGGTAGCCGTAGCTGACGTCGTCGTAACCGGCGCTGCGCGCCCAGCGCCGGTTGCCGTCGCACAGGACCGCGATGTGTCGCGGCAATTCGGACCTGGTGGCGGCCAGACCCTGCCGCAGGCGCAGCTCGTAAATGCGATACAACGGCTCTTTGAGCCGCGGTGGGATGATCTCCACGAGAATCCAGACTACTGTGACGGACACCAGATTCCGGTCTTGATCCGGGCCAAAATCACCGCGCGCCCGCCCACGTCGTCACTGTCTGCGCCGACCAACGCGACTATGGTGATCGTGACGGTTACCGGCGATAACACAACGGGGAGATGGGAGACATGAGCAGCCAGGCCACCGCAGCACCCGAAGCACACCGGCTGACGCCGTCCAACGCTGCCCACCACATCGTCGAGGGCGTTACCCGGGCCCTGCACAAGCCCCGGTTCCGCGGCTGGATCCACGTCTATTCCGCCGGTATCGCCGTTTTGGCCGGGGCCTCCCTGGTCGCAGTCTCCTGGGCGGTCAGCTCCACTAAGGCCGGGCTGGCGACGCTGGCCTACATCATGGCCACCGTGGTGATGTTCACCGTCAGCGCCACCTATCACCGCGTCAACTGGGAATCCGCGACGGCCCGCGTCTGGATGAAGCGGGCCGATCATTCGATGATCTTCGTATTCATCGCCGGCAGCTACACACCGTTCGCGCTGTTGGCCCTACCGGGCCACGCGGGGCGGGTCGTGTTGTCGATCGTGTGGGGTGGTGCGATCGCCGGGGTGCTGCTGAAGATGTGCTGGCCGACGGCACCGCGCTGGGTGGGTGTACCCCTCTATCTTCTGCTGGGCTGGGTTGCGGTCTGGTACACGGCGACGATCCTGCACAACGCGGGGGTGACGGCGCTGGTGCTGCTGTTCGTCGGCGGCGCTCTCTACAGCATCGGCGGCATTCTCTACGCAGTACGGTGGCCTGACCCGTGGCCGTCGACGTTCGGCTATCACGAGTTCTTTCATGCCTGCACCGCGGTGGCGGCGATCTGCCATTACATCGCGATGTGGTTTGTGGTGTTCTGACCGCCGCTCAAGCCCGATTGCGCACCTCCTCACCCGGCCGCTTCCCGGCCGGGATCGTCGGCACGCGCAAAGCTACAGCCGGGTGACGTCGGTGGCCGACCAGTAGGCCTTCATCGCGGTCACCTTGCCGCGGTCGTCGAACACCATCACCTCGATGGGCTCCACCCGCATCGCGTTGTCGCCGGCCGTCACGGTCAGCCGGAACTGGAAGGCCGCCTCGTTGCCCGAGACCCGCAGTGACACCAGTTCACACACCCGCTCGAGCCCGACGATCGCCGAGTAGAAGCCGCGGATTGCCTGCGTTCCGATGTGCACCTCCCCGCCGACGGGATCCTCGAGAGTGGCGTCGGCGGCGTAGAAGTTGACCAAGTCCTCGACGTCGCCGTCGTTGAGCACCTCGATGTAACGGTGGACGGTGCCAGCGATCGCCTGGGCTCTGTCGGTGCGGTCCGGCATGGGGGGCACGCTACTATCCCGGCGGTCGCAGAGCGGCGGCGAGTTCGTCTGAGCTGGTCACCGGCAGGTCACAGACTCGACCCCGGCACACGTAGGCCGCGTCGGCGCCACCCACCCGGTCCCGGTCGATCAGTAGCGCCGACGAGCCCACCCCGCCACCGATGACGATCGCCCCTCCCGGCGCGAGTCGGCGAGCGGCGGCCAACAACGGTGACTGCGGATCGGCACACGCGACCGCAATCTGCAGCGGCCCACGCACCGCCGCCTCCGCGACCGACAGCCAGTGACCGGCCGACCGTGGCGCCCGCGCCAGCAATACTGAATTTTCGCGCAGCGTGTTCGTGGCCGCCTGCAAATACCGCTGGGCGCGGCCAGGCTCGACCAAGTGTGCGGCGGTCAGCAACGCCTCGGCGATCGATGACGCGCCAGACGGTGTCGCCCCGTCCAGCGGGTCGGCCGGCCGCAATATTAGCTGCTCGGCGTCTTCGGCGGTGTCGAACCACCGGCCCGGATGCTGCGGATCGGCAAAGTGCTGCAACGCGGTATCCAGCAAGCCACTAGCCGCCGTCAGCCAGGCCGCATCGCAACTCAGTTGGTACAGCGCCAGCAAACCGGTGGCCAGCATCGCGTAGTCCTCCAAGATGGCGGCACTGTCGCCGACCACCCCGCCCAGGCTGGCACGCCGCAACCGGCCGTCAACCGCGTGCAAGTCCATCAGCGCGGTCGCACAGCGCTGCGCGGCTCGCAGCAGTCGTGGCTCCGGCAATGCCAGGCCGGCCTCGGCCAACGCTGTGACGGCCAGCCCGTTCCAGGAGGTGACGACCTTGTCGTCGCGCCCGGGCTGGGCACGGGTGAGCCGGGCCGCCAACAATGCGTTCTTGACCCGCTCGAAACGCTGCGGGTCGTCGGGATCCCTGAGTAGCTGCAGCACCGAGGTCCCATGTTCGAAGGTGCCGGACCGGGTGACCGCGAAAACCTCTGCTGCCCAACGCCCGTCGTCGGCGCCGAGCACCTCGGTCAGCTCCGCGGGGGTCCACACGTAGGTGGAGCCCTCGCGGCCGTCGGCGTCGGCATCCAGCGACGACGTGAACATCTCACCGTCGGCCAGCTCGTCGAGCAAGAACCGCGCGGTCTCGGCGGTGATTCGGCGGGCCAGCGGATCCCCGGTGCGGCGGGCCCAGTGTGCGTAGGCGCGCAGCAGCAGCGCGTTGTCGTACAGCATCTTCTCGAAATGCGGTATCACCCAAGCGTTGTCGACGCTGTATCGGGCGAAGCCGCCGGCGAGTTGGTCGTAGATGCCGCCCCGGGCCATGGCGGTGCCGGTGCGCGACACCGCCTGAAGAGCCGCCAAGGAACCGGTGCGCTCGTAATGTCGTAGCAGCCCTTCGAGCAACGCCGACGGCGGAAATTTTGGTGCCCTGCCCCAGCCGCCGTGAACCGTGTCCTGGTCACCCAGCACAACCTCGACGGCGTGATCGCACAACCGCGGCGCAACATCCGGCCCGCCGCCGGGCAGGCCCGACGCCATCGAGCGCAGCTCGCCGGCGATATGGTCCGAGGCTTGCTCGACCTCGTCGCGGCGCTGCTGCCAGGTCTCGGATATGGCCGAAAGAAGTTGCAGGAAAGCGTCTTTCGGGTAGTACGTGCCGCAGAAGAAGGGCCGCCCGTCCGGGGTCAGGAAGCACGTCATCGGCCAACCGCCCTGTCCGGTCAGCGCGACCGTGGCGTTCATGTAGACCGCGTCGATGTCCGGCCGTTCCTCGCGATCCACCTTGATGCAGACGAATCCGGCGTTCATCACCGCGGCCACCGCGTCGTCCGCGAAGGATTCGTGGGCCATCACGTGACACCAGTGGCAGGCGGCGTAGCCCACCGACAGCAGGATCGGCACGTCGCGCGCGGCCGCCTCGGCCAGTGCCTGCGGGGTCCACTGCTGCCAGTGCACCGGGTTGTCGGCGTGCTGACGCAAGTATGGGCTGGTGGCTGCCGCGAGGGTATTGGCTCCGGACGGATCAGCCGGGGTCATCGGCGGGTCCCGGTGGTCTCGCGGATCCCTTGCCGTCGGTACGGGGCGGCTCGTCGGGAGTGACCGGGTCCGTGCCCTCGTCGGCAGCCTGGTCAGGCTCGGGGTGCTGGCGGTCGAACGATTCGGGAACCTTCTTCAGTTGCCGATTCATCGATCGCACCAGGAACAGCGTGGCGACCACCAACAGCACGATGACCAGCAGCCCCACCGGACTGGCCTTGCCAAAATCGGGGCCGTGGTTGCGGGGCGCATCGTCGGCAATCACGCTGAGCAAAACGCCGTTCACTGGTCCGGCTCGATCCCGGCGAACAACTCCGTCTCCGGCAGACGGACGGGAACGCGCGAGCGCGCCAATTCGAATTCCTCGGTCGGCCATAGCTCCCGCTGCCAGGACAGCGGAGCGGCGAAGAACTCGGCGTTCGGGTCGATCTGGGTGGCGTGCGCTCGCAGCGCGTCGTCACGCTGAGCGAAATACTTCGAGCACTCGACGCGCGTCGTCACCCGGTTGGCAAAGGGATCGTGGTCGGGATGCCAGTGCTCGAGCCACTTGGCGAACGGGCCCTCCTGGCCGCGCTTGATGAACTCCTCCTGCAAAATCCGCATCCGCTCCCGCAAGAATCCGTGGATGTAGTACAGCTTGGACACCGTCCAGGGCTCACCGGCATCCGGGAATCGACGGTAGTCGCCAGCCGCCTCGTAGGCGCCGATCGAGACCTGATGGCAACGAATGTGATCCGGATGCGGGTACCCGCCGTTCTCGTCGTAGGTGGTGATGACGTGCGGCCGGAACTCACGGACCACCCGCACCAGCGCCTCGATCGACTCCTCCAGCGGGACCAGCGCAAAGCAGCCTTCGGGCAGCGGTGGTGGCGGGTCACCCTTGGGCAGTCCGGAGTCGACGAAGCCCAGCCAGGTGTGCTCCACACCGAGCATCTCGGCAGCCTTGGCCATCTCGTCCCGGCGGATCTCCGAGATGTGGCCATGGACGTCGGGCAGGTCCATCGCCGGGTTGAGAATTTCGCCCCGCTCGCCGCCGGTCAACGTCACCACCAACACGCGATGGCCCTCGTCGGCATACCGGGCAAGAGTGGCCGCACCCTTACTGGACTCATCGTCGGGGTGGGCGTGCACCGCCATCAACCGCAGTTCGCTCACGTGCTCCCTTGTTCCTGTGCCAGCCGGCCGGTCTGCTGCTCGCCCGGTTGCGACCCTATAATTCCAGTCTCGATCGTTCCATCCTGCGCAGCCAGCCATCCACGAGGCATGAACACAGCACCGCCTTCCCGTCCCGAAGCCCGCTACGGGCGAGCGCGGCTGTCCGGCCGGTCGCGGCGCCGCCTGGCCATCATCTTGTCGGTGGTGGCCGTGGCGGCCGGATTGGCCGTGGCCTTCATCGCCTATCAACGGATCGACACCAGTGCCGTCACCGGCTCGCTGGCCGCCTATCGGGTGATCGACGACGAAACGGCATCGGTGACGATCAGCGTGACCCGCAAAGACCCGTCGCGACCGGTGGACTGCATTGTGCGGGTTCGCGCCCACGACGGCAGCGAGACGGGTCGACGCGAAGTGCTGGTGGCACCGTCGGATCAGAACACCGTGCAGGTGACGACGACGCTGAAATCGAGCAAGCCGCCGGTGATGGCGGACATATATGGTTGCGGCACAGACGTGCCCGCATATCTGCGCTCGTCTTGAGTCGCGTCTTCCGGCTCATCGTGAGCCGAACTGCGCAGATGCCGTCATCGAGTGTTTGCGCAGTGGTAACATTGCTGGATGCACGGTCCTGCTTTGGACCGTGTATTGCTGCATTAACGGCCGTGAGCAAAACGGCGTGACAGCAACCGGGGCGGCAACCCGCACACCGACAGCGGGATCAGCACCTTAGGCGACTGCGCATAAGAGAACACAAGGAGCGCGACGAGATGACGGATACTCAGGTGACCTGGTTGACCCAGGAGTCACATGACCGACTCAAGGCCGAGCTCGATCAATTGATCGCGAATCGTCCGATCATCGCCGCCGAAATCAACGACCGCCGCGAGGAAGGTGACCTGCGTGAGAACGGCGGATACCACGCCGCTCGCGAGGAGCAGGGCCAGCAGGAAGCTCGCATCCGTCAGCTACAGGACCTGCTCAGCAATGCCAAGGTCGGCGAAGCGCCCACGCAGTCGGGGGTGGCCCTGCCCGGTTCGGTCGTCAAGGTCTACTACAACGGCGACGAGTCCGACACCGAAACGTTCCTGATCGCCACCCGTCAGGAGGGTGTCAACGACGGCAAGCTCGAGGTCTACTCGCCCAATTCACCGCTGGGCGGCGCGCTGATCGACGCCAGGGTCGGTGAGACCCGCAGCTACAAGGTGCCCAACGGCAACACCGTCGAGGTGACCCTGGTCAGCGCGGAGCCGTACCACTCGTAATCCTGCCCCCCAAGCGCCCTAAGCGCCCCAAGCGCCCCGAGCGTGATTTGACCGACGCTTCGTCGGCGCGCCTAGTCGAGCGCCTGCTCAAGATCGCCGAGCAGGTCGGCGATGTCCTCGATGCCGACCGAAAGCCGCACCAGATCGTCGGGAACCTCGAGCTGCGAGCCAGCCGTCGACGCATGGGTCATGGCGGCGGGGTGTTCGATCAGCGACTCCACCCCGCCCAGCGATTCGGCCAGGATGAAGACCTCGGTGCTGGCGCATAGATCCCGGGCGGCTTCCCGGCCCGCTTTCATGCGCACCGAGACCATGCCTCCGAAGCCGCGCATTTGCCGCGCGGCGACGTCATGTCCGGGGTGGTCTGGGAGTCCCGGATACAGCACAGTTCTGACCGCGGGATGCTCGGCGAGGAATTCGGCTACGGCACAAGCGTTTTCGCTGTGTCGTTGCATCCGCAGCACCAAGGTCTTCAGCCCGCGCATGGTCAGGTAGGCGTCGAACGCACCCGGGACGGCTCCCGCCCCGTTCTGCAGGAAGCCGAACGCCTGGTCCAGCTCCTCGTCGTTGGTGACCAGAGCACCGCCCACGACGTCGGAGTGCCCGCCGATGTACTTGGTGGTCGAGTGCAACACCACGTCGGCGCCCAGCGTCAACGGCTGCTGCAGAGCCGGCGATGCGAACGTGTTGTCCACCAGCACTCTTGCGGAGCTGTCCGCGGCCAGCTGGACGATTCCAGCGATGTCGGCGATCGACAGCAACGGGTTGGTCGGTGTTTCCACCCAGATCACCCGGGTGCGCGGCGTGATCGCACCGCGCACCGCATCCAGATCGGAAAGCGCCACCGGTGTGTACTCGACGTTCCACCGGGTGAACACCTTGTCGATCAGCCGGAAGGTGCCGCCGTAGGCGTCGTCGGGGATGACCACGTGATCCCCGGGTGACAGTATGGCCCGCAGCGCACAGTCGGCGGCGGCCATCCCGGAGCTGAACGCCCGGCAGTGCCCGCCCTCCTCGACGGCGGCCAGCGACGCCTCCAAGGCGGCCCGCGTCGGGTTGCCGGTGCGAGCGTATTCGTAGCCGCCCCGCAGCCCGCCGACACCGTCCTGGGCGAACGTACTGCTGGCATAGATCGGAGCGTTGACGGCTCCGGTTGCCGAGTCGGGCCGGTAGCCGGCGTGGATGGCTTTGGTGGCTAGCCCGCTGAACTGGTGGTGCTCCCGGCGGTCGTTATTCATCGGTGCTCAAGCCTAGTAGCAAGGCACTACCCCGGGCCGCCGCTGCACGGCCGGGATAGCGCCTTGCCGAGGTCGCTGCCAGTGTCAGACCGGCAGGCAGACCGTGGTCATGATCTTGTCGGCCAGCGTCTGTCGCTTTGCATCCCACAACGGGAACAGGAAGCCGACGTAACAGATGATCGCGTCGACAAAGTGTGCGAGTTGACGTACCAGCGACATCCCGAAGCCCAACGGCTGACCGGTGGTTTCGCTGACCACCTTGAACTTCAGCACCGACTTTCCGATGCTCGATCCGGTGGTGCCTTGGCGGTAGCCGTAATTCCACACCCAGTAGGCCAGTATTGCCAGCGATGCCAGCCCCTGCGCCAGCACACCGATGATCGAGTCCTGCGCATAGCAGTACTGGCTCACGTCGTACTGATTGACGCTGGTGACGCACGACGACTGCTGAGTGACCATTGCGATCACCCAACCGATGCCGTAGACGACGACAATCGGAGCGGTGTCGATGAGGAAGGCCAGTACGCGAGTGATCCACGGGGTGTAGGACTCCGTCGGCTGGGAGCGGATCGCCGGCCCCGGCGGTGGCGGCGCGTAGCCGGCGGCCGACGGAGGCGGCGGTGGCGGATAGCCGCCCTCGGGCGGGGGTGGTGGGGGCGGATAAGACCCGCCAGGCGCCGGAGGCGGCGGGTAGGAGCCAGGCGCCGGAGGCGGCGGGTAGGAGCCAGGCGCCGGAGACGGCGGGTAGGCGCCGCTCGGCTGCGAAGGCTGGGACGGTGGCTCAAACCCACCGGAGGAGCCGGGAGGCGGTGGCGGTGGGGGGTAAGACCCGCCGGGGGGCGGCTGATCGGTCATGGGAGCAACCTTCCACTCAGGGTTCGCTTGAGGCGGCCTTACAGTACCTGAGGTCGGATGCCGTTGGGAGGCTGGGAGAAAGCCGCCGGCCGCGTTGTGTCGCGTGCCTATCCTCCGCCGTTCCTCAGCGTCGACCCGCCCCTTCGGACAGAAAACCCAGCAGGTCGTAGCGGGTAATCACGCCAACCGGTTTGCCTTCCTCCACCACCATCAACGCGTCGCTGTCCCGCAACGCCTTTTCGGCCACGCTGACCAATTCGCCGGCCCCGATCAGCTTCAGCGGCGGGCTCATGTGTTGTGAGACGGCGTCGGCGAGCTTGGCGCGGCCTTCGAAAACGGCCGACAGCAGTTCGCGTTCGGACACACTGCCGGCAACCTCGCCGGCCATCACCGGCGGCTCGGCGCCGACGACGGGCATCTGCGACACCCCGTACTCGCGAAGAATCCCGATTGCGTCGCGCACCGTCTCGGACGGATGGGTGTGCACCAGATCGGGCAATGCACCGGACTTGCGGCGCAGCACATCACCGACCGTGGCTTCCTCGGCCGACCCGTCCAGACGGCTCCGCAAGAACCCGTACGACGACATCCACGCGTCATTGAAGATCTTCGACATGTAACCGCGACCGCCGTCGGGCAGCAGGACGACGACCAACGCGTCGGGCCCGGCTTTTTCGGCCACTTTCAACGCCGCCACCACCGCCATCCCGCACGACCCACCCACCAGCAGCGCTTCCTCCCGGGCCAACCGCCTGGTCATGTCGAACGAGTCGGAATCCGACACCGCGATGATCTCGTCGGGCACCGACGGGTCGTAGGCCGCCGGCCAGAAGTCCTCGCCGACCCCCTCCACCAGATAGGGGCGGCCGGTGCCGCCCGAATACACCGAGCCCTCGGGGTCGGCGCCGATGATGCGCACCCGGCCTCCGGACACCTCTTTGAGATAGCGGCCCGCGCCGGTGATCGTTCCGCCGGTGCCGATGCCGGCGACGAAATGAGTGACCTTGCCGTCGGTGTCGGCCCAGATTTCCGGCCCGGTGGTGGCGTAGTGGCTGGCCGGGCCTTCGGGGTTGGCGTACTGGTCGGGCTTCCAGGCGCCGTCGATTTCTCTGACCAACCGGTCGGAGACGCCGTAGTAGCTGTCCGGGTCGGCGGGCGGCACCGCCGTCGGGCACACGACTACCTCGGCTCCGTAGGCGCGCAAGACATTTCGCTTGTCCTCGCTGACCTTGTCCGGGCAGACGAACACGCACCGGTACCCGCGGCGCTGAGCCACCAACGCCAGCCCGACCCCGGTGTTGCCGGAGGTGGGCTCGACGATGGTGCCGCCGGGCCTCAGCTGTCCGCTGGCCTCGGCGGCGTCGATCATCTTCACCGCGATCCGATCCTTGGAACTGCCGCCCGGACTGAGATATTCGATCTTTGCCGCCACGGTCGCGGCCCCGCCCGGGACGACCGAGTTCAGGCGGACCAGTGGTGTGCCACCGATGAGGTCACTGATGTGCTGCGCGATCCGCATGCGTTCATGGTCTCAGGCGGTTTGGGCCCGCGTACATCCAGCTGCTAGCCGGTGGCTTCCCGGATGTACTCGCCGATCTGGCGCAGCGAGCGCACCGCCTCGGGCAGCAGCGGCCCGGCGACCTGGAAGTCATGCACCTGGCCGGGCCAGACGCGAAGCTCCGCGGGCACACCGGCCGCCGCCAGCTTGCGCGCGGCCAGCTGTGCGTCGTGCAACAGCACCTCGGATCCGGACACGTGAATCAGGGTTCGCGGCAGGCCCGGCCGGATGTGCTCCAGTGGCTCGTACAGCTCCTCGGGTTTGCCGTCGACAGCGTTGTTGGCAGCGGCGCTAGCAACCAATTGGTCGAGCGCGTCGAAGGCCTTTGCCGGGAACATCGCATCGGTCTTGATGTTCGGATGCGCCTTCTTGTTTTCCTTTGCCAGCTGTAGCAGTGGCGAGATCGCTACCAAAGCTGCCGGCTCCTCGCCCTCGTCCTGCAGACGCTGCGCGAGCGCCAATGCGAGATAGCCGCCGGCGGAGTCGCCGGCCAGCACGATCTGCTCCGGGCCATAACCCAACAGCCGCAACCAGCGGTAGCCGTCGTGACAGTCGTCGAGCGCCATCCCGATCGAGTGCTTGGGCATCAGCCGATAGTTGACGATCAGGACGGGCGAATCAGCAAACTGTGACAGCAACTCGACGAGCCGCCCGTGCGAGTTTGCTCCACAGGTCAGGAACGCGCCGCCGTGCAGATACAGAACCACTCGCCGGGTGCCGTCCGCGGGCAGCACGCCGCGCGCCCGAACCAATTGCGCCGACGCACTAGGCAAGCTCACCGAGGCCCTGACGGTTATCGGTGCCGGAAGCAGCATCTTGGCTGCGTGGTCGATCAGGCCCCACGGCCACGGCACATGCGGAACGTAGCTGCCCACAGTGAGAACCGGCCGGATCGTCAGCCGCGACGCCAGCGTAGCAACTCGCGCAGCAAGACTTGGGCCAGACTCGACGACCTCCACCGGAGCGCCGTCGCTGATGGCAAATCTGCGTGCCTGTAGTCTACGTGCCTTCAGAACGTCCCGTGGGCGAATGGGATGTCTAGGGGAACCGGATACCCTGCTCGGTGCCGTCATGCTCAACACTTCCTACGCCGTTGTAGTCCGATACAGCATGTAACGAATAGATTGACCGTTCGGTTCACGTGCTCCCCCGGAGCGGTCAGCCAACTCGTCCGACTTAGCTTGACAGCCTATTCCCGCGGCACGGTTTGTAGAGTCTGATTCGATATCACAATTGATCCACACCGTGATTCACCCGTTTTGTCAGCTACCCGCGCAAACAGCGAAGCCGACCTAAACTGGTCTCGTGGGCATAAGCGTGCCGCGACGTTCGACTATTGCTTTGGCCACAGCAGGTGCACTTGCCTCGACGGGCACCGCCTATCTGGGTGCACGCAACTTGCTGGTCGGCCAGGCGACACACGTGCGCACGGTCATACCCCGAGCCTGCGACATGCCGCCTCGTGCCGACGGGGTGTACACCCGCGGCGCCGGGCCGGTGCAACGGTGGCGCCGCGGAACACTATTCGACCTGCACCTGATGATGTTCGGCGACTCGACGGCATGCGGGTATGGATGTAGCCGCGCAGAGGAACTCCCAGGCGTGCTGATTGCTCGCAAACTCGCCGAGCAGACCGGCAAGCGGGTCCGGTTGAGCACCAAAGCCATCGTCGGCGCCACCTCGAAAGGTGTCAGCGGTCAAGTCGATGCGATGTTCGTGGCCGGACCGCCGCCGGACGCGGCGGTGATCATCATCGGCGCCAACGACGTCACGTCCCTCAACCGCATCGGCGAGTCTGCCGAGCGGCTGGCCTCATCGGTGCGCAGATTGCGTGCCCGCGGCGCGGCCGTGGTCGTCGGCACCTGTCCTGACTTCGGCGTTATCACGGCCATCCCCCAGCCGCTGCGTTCCCTGGCGCACACGCGTGCCGCGCGGCTGGCCCGCGCCCAGACCATTGCCGTCAAAGCGGCCGGCGGGGTGCCGGTGCCACTGGCGCACCTGCTGGCGCCCCAATTCCGGGCCGCGCCCGAAGGCATGTTCTCCGCCGACCGGTACCACCCGTCGGCGACCGCCTACGCGCTGGCAGCCGACCAGCTGTTGCTGGCCCTGCGCGATGCGCTTCGCGATGTGCCGCGCGAGAAGGTCTCTCGTCCAGGGCTTGAGCTGCCATCTCGAGCCACTGCGCCGGCACGCCGTTGCGAGCCCGCCCGAGGCAACATCGTGTCCCGACTGTGGCGGCGTCCGCTACCGGCCGTGCCCGCAGCTGTCGCCGCGCCGGCCGGGGGGTGACCTCAGCCGGGTTCGGTTTGCCATCCGACTGTGCGTCCGCGGCGTCGAGCGTGCTTTTCGCGGCGCCGAGCGTGCTCTTGCGGCTTCGCAGCGTGCGTCTGTGGCTTCGAACGTGCGTCTACGGCTTCGAGCGTGCGTCTACGGCGCCGAGTGTGCGTCTGTGGCTTCGAACGTGCGTCTGTGGCGCCGAGTGTGCGTCTGTGGCGCCGAGTGTGCACATGCGGCGGCCTGGGCGCCTCTGGCCCGCCGTGTCCGCACAGTCGATGCCGCCATTGCACACCTCGATTCCACGGGCCGCATCGTCGCCAGGCCCAGCCCAATTGCCCGGCTCCTTCTCGCCCCGCTTCGCGGGCCGCATCGTCGCCAGGCCCAGCCCAATTGCCCGGCTCCTTCTCGCCCCGCTTCGCGGGCCGCATCGTCGCCAGGCCCAGCCCAATTGCCCGGCTCCTTCTCGCCCCGCTTCGCGGGCCGCATCGTCGCCAGGCCCAGCCCAATTGCCCGGCTCCTTCTCGCCCCGCTTCGCGGGCCGCATCGTCGCCAGGCCCAGCCCAATTGCCCGGCTCCTTCTCGCCCCGCTTCGCGGGCCGCATCGTCGCCAGGCCCAGCCCAATTGCCCGGCTCCTTCTCGCCCCGCTTCGCGGGCCGCATCGTCGCCAGGCCCAGCCCAATTGCCCGGCTCCTTCTCGCCCCGCTTCGCGGGCCGCATCGTCGCCAGGCTAAATTCGGCTTCGCACAGCCCAATGGAGGGAGTCCGTCATGCCCGAAGCCGTCATCGTCTCAGCGGCCCGCTCACCCATCGGCCGCGCCATGAAAGGCTCACTGGTCAGCATGCGGCCCGACGACCTGGCCGTGCAGATGGTGCGTGCCGCACTGGACAAGGTGCCCGCGCTGAACCCACACCAGATCGACGATCTGATCATGGGCTGTGGTCTGCCAGGCGGTGAGTCGGGCTTCAACATCGCGCGCGTGGTCGCTGTCGCGCTCGGCTATGACTTCTTGCCGGGCACCACGGTCAACCGGTACTGCTCGTCGTCGTTGCAGACCACCCGGATGGCGTTCCACGCGATCAAGGCCGGCGAGGGCGACGCATTCATCTCCGCGGGGGTGGAGACAGTGTCCCGGTTCGGCAAGGGCAATTCCGACTCCTGGCCGGACACCAAGAACCCACTGTTCGACGAGGCGCAGGAACGCTCAGCTGCCGCCGCCGCGGGAGCCGACGACTGGCACGACCCCCGCGCCGACGGCAAGCTGCCCGATGTCTACATCGCGATGGGCCAGACCGCGGAAAACGTCGCAATCCTCACCGGAATTTCCCGCCAAGACCAGGACCACTGGGGTGTGCGCAGCCAGAACCGCGCCGAGGAGGCGATCAAGAGCGGCTTCTTCCAGCGCGAGATCACTCCGGTCACGCTTCCGGACGGCACCACGGTCAGCGCTGACGACGGCCCGCGCGCGGGTACCACCTACGAGAAGGTGAGCGAACTTAAGCCGGTGTTCCGGCCCAACGGCACCGTTACCGCCGGGAACGCCTGCCCACTCAACGACGGCGCCGCCGCGCTGGTGATCACCAGCGACACCAAGGCCAAGGAACTCGGCCTGACACCGTTGGCACGCATCGTGTCCACGGGCGTCAGCGGCTTGTCCCCGGAGATCATGGGCCTCGGCCCGATCGAGGCCTGCAAGAAGGCACTCGAACGAGCCGGCATGTCGATCAACGACATCGACCTGGTCGAGATCAACGAAGCCTTCGCTGTGCAGGTGCTGGGATCGGCCCGCGAGCTGGGCATCGACGAGGACAAGCTGAACGTCTCGGGCGGAGCGATCGCCCTGGGACACCCGTTCGGCATGACCGGCGCACGCATCGCCACCACGCTGCTGAATAACCTGCAGACCCACGACAAGACATTCGGTCTGGAGACGATGTGCGTGGGTGGCGGCCAGGGTATGGCGATGGTGATCGAGCGGCTCAGTTAGCCGGTGGCGAGCAGACGTAAAGGGGCCCGATTTCGAGCGAAATCGGGCCCCTTTACGTCTGCTGCTCGCGGCCGATAGTCGTTACGGCCGGTTGACTGTGCATTGTGGGCGTTCACCGTGAGCCCAGTGTGGCGACGCCGCGCCTGGCGCCGCCACCACCACACACTCGCCACCACCGATGCACACTCGCCACCACCGATGCACACTCAAAGCCACCACCAACAGCGCGACAAAAAGCCGGCACGTAGGTGCCGGCTTTTTGTCGCCCGACCTAGTCGTTCTGCAGATAACTGAGCAGGCGCAGGATCTCTATGTACAGCCAGACCAGCGTCACAGTCAGGCCGAGAGCAATACCCCATGCCGCCTTATCCGGCGCTCCCGCACGGATCATCTGGTCAGCCGCGTCGAAGTCGATCAGGAAGCTGAACGCCGCGATACCGATGCAGACCAGGGAGAAAATGATGCCCAGCGGACCGGGGCTGCGCAGGCCCAACCCCTCGCCGCCGCCAACATGGAACATCGCCAACACGAAGTTGCCGAGCATCAGGAACAGCACGCCGAAGAGTGCAGCGACCACCATCCGGGTGAACTTGGGCGTCACCCGAATGGCCCCGGTCTTGTACACGATGAGCATGCCGAAGAACACGCCAAGAGTGCCCAGGACGGCTTCTCCGATGAGCATTCCGGCATTGGCCGAGCCCACCGAGAAGTTGGCCATTACGAACGAGAAGGCGCCCAGGAACAGGCCTTCGAGTCCGGCGTAGGTGAGCACGATCGCCGGGTTGTCCTGCTTGCGACCAAAGGTGGCCACCAGCACCAGCGCCAACCCGCCGAGCGCGCCGATCAGGGTCAGCGGCATCGCGAGGTTGAGGTTCTGGGCGACCAGGAAGTAGGAGACGACGGCGCTGGCCGTCAGCGTCGCCAAGGTCAGGCCGGTCTTGGTGACGACGTCGTCGATGGTCAGCGGGCGCGCAGCCCGCGTTTCCTGATAGGGAGCAGGATAAGGGTCCGCGTATCCCGGCTGGGCCAGGCCCGGACCGAATTGTGCGTATCCGCCCCTCTGCTTCGGCAGCGAACGAAATACCGGGTTACTTGTCTCCCGCACCGTCGGATCCTCTCTTGTGGCTCCACATATGACTACAGCTTCGGAAGCTTCGGACTACAGCTTCGAGTTGTGCGAACACCTGCTCAACGATCAGTGGCCCGGCCGGGTTCCCAGCGGAGCTGCTGTTTTGTCGTCCGGCTCACGATAAACCTTAGCCCCGCGGGCACCCCGGGGCGAGTCACGATCTAGATTGCTCGTCAAACTCATGGGCAGACTTGGGACGGACACCCGCGATTGGAGACCAGAGCGTGACTGAGGCCGTGACGGGCGAATCCGACGAAGTTCTGACCCGCGTCGACGGTGGCATCGGCTTGATTACGCTCAACCGCCCGAACGCGATCAATTCGCTGAACCAGACGATGGTGGACCTGCTGAGCACCGTGCTCATTCGTTGGGAACGCGACGACGAAGTCCGTGCCGTGGTGGTTTCGGGGGCCGGCGAACGCGGATTGTGCGCGGGCGGCGACGTCGTCGCGGTTTACCACAGCGCCCGCAAGGACGGGGTCGAGGCGCGGCGGTTCTGGCGCGCCGAGTATTTGATGAATGGCCAGATCGGCCGGTTCTCCAAGCCGTACGTCGCACTGATGGACGGCATCGTGATGGGGGGCGGCGTGGGCGTCAGCGCCCACGGCGACACCAGGGTGGTCACCGACACTTCCAAGGTCGCGATGCCCGAGGTCGGCATCGGGTTCATTCCCGACGTGGGCGGGGCGTATCTGCTGTCCCGGGCACCGGGCGCGCTGGGTTTGCACGCCGCACTGACCGGAGCGCCGTTTTCCGGAGCCGACGCCATCGCGATGGGCTTCGCCGACCACTACGTGCCGCACGCCCACCTCGACGCGTTCCGTGCAGCGATCGCCAACGACGGCGTTGCCAGCGCACTTGCCCACTACGTCGTCGAACCTCCATCCAGTGAACTTGCCGCACAACGTGATTGGATCGACGAGTGCTATACCGGCGACACCGTCGCCGAGATCGTTGCCAAGCTGCGCGATCATGGCGCACAACCGGCTAAGGACGCCGCCGAGCTGATCGCCACCCGCTCCCCCATCGCGCTGTCGGTGACGCTGGAGGCAGTACGCCGGGCGGCCGCCATGGAATCGCTGGAAGACGTTCTGGTCCAGGACTATCGGGTGTCGTCGGCGTCGCTGCGCTCCCACGATCTGGTGGAGGGCATCCGCGCGCAACTGGTCGACAAGGACCGCAGACCGAAATGGTCGCCGTCGACACTGGCCGAGATCACAAGGGCCGACGTTGCAGCGTATTTCGAGCCGGTCGATGACGACTTGAGCTTCTAGAAAGGCAATCCATGGGATACCAAACGATCCTGGTCGAGCGCGACGAGCGGGTCGGCACCATCACGCTGAACCGCCCGCAGGCGCTGAATGCGCTCAACAGCCAGGTGATGAACGAAGTCACCAGCGCAGCAATGGAATTGGACAACGATCCCGGCATCGGGGCGATCGTCATCACCGGCTCCGCCAAGGCGTTCGCCGCGGGCGCCGACATCAAGGAAATGGCCGGGTTGACGTTCGCCGACGCATTCGACGCCGATTTCTTCGCCGCCTGGGGCAAACTCGCCGCCGTGCGTACCCCGACGATCGCCGCGGTGGCCGGATACGCCCTGGGCGGCGGCTGCGAGCTGGCCATGATGTGCGACCTGCTGATCGCCGCCGATACCGCCGAGTTCGGCCAACCGGAGATCAAGCTCGGCGTCCTGCCGGGTATGGGTGGCTCGCAGCGGTTGACCCGGGCCATCGGTAAAGCCAAGGCCATGGATCTCATCCTGACCGGACGCACCATCGACGCCGCCGAGGCCGAGCGCAGTGGCCTGGTTTCGCGGGTCGTGCCGGCCGACGACCTGCTGACCGAGGCCAAGGCCGTCGCCACCACCATCTCGCAGCTGTCACGGTCAGCCACCCGGATGGCCAAAGAGGCCGTCAACCGCGCCTTCGAATCGACTCTGGCCGAGGGACTGCTCTACGAACGCCGGCTCTTCCATTCCACGTTTGCCACCGACGATCAGTCGGAAGGAATGGCGGCCTTCATCGAGAAGCGCGCGCCCAACTTCACCCACCGATGAGCGAATCGCGTTCTGCCACAAGCACCGACACCGGCGCCCAGCCGACAGTTGCGGCGACCGATACATCGGCCGCTCCGATCGCGAAAACCCCTGCGCCACAAAGAGTTCGTAAGGCATGGTGGATTCGCCACTACACTTTCACCGGCACCACGCTCGGGCTGATTTTCCTGTGGTTCTCCATGACTCCGTCACTGCTGCCGCGAGGTCCCCTCTACCAGGGTCTGGTCAGCGGCATCTCCGGCGCCATCGGATATGGCTTGGGCGTCTTCATGGTCTGGCTGGTCCGGTACATGCGCTCGCAGAATTCCAGCCCGCCACCGCCCCGGTGGGTGTGGCTGCCGCTGATCGCCGTCGGCGCGGTGGGCATGGTCCTGATGGCGATCTGGTTCCACGTGTGGCAGGACGACGTGCGCGACCTGATGGGTGTCGAACACCTGAAGTGGTACGACTACCCATTGGCCGCGGTCGTATCGCTGATCGCGTTGTTCACCCTTGTCGAGATCGGCCAGTTCATTCGGCGGCTGGTCGGTTTCCTGGTGGGGCAAGTCGACCGGATCGCTCCGTTCCGGGTGTCGGCGACCATCGTGGTGGTCCTGCTGGTGGCGCTGACGATCACGCTGCTCAACGGTGTCGTGCTCAAGTTCGCGATGCACTCCATGAACAGCACCTTTGCCTCCGTCAACCAGGAGATGAACCCCAACACGGCGCCGCCGAAGACGTCGCTGCGATCGGGCGGCCCGCAGTCGCTGGTGTCGTGGGACTCGCTGGGTCGCCAGGGCCGCATCTTCGTCGAGGCCGGTCCCACCGTCGCCGAACTGACCAAGTTCAACGGAACCCCGGCGACCGAGCCGATCCGGGCCTATGCCGGCTTGGACTCGGCGAACGGAATCACGGAAACGGCCGAGTTGGCGGCGCGCGAATTGCAGCGCACCGGCGGTCTGCAACGCGCTGTCGTCGCCGTCGCCACCACCACCGGCACCGGCTGGATCAACGAGGCCGAAGCAGACGCGCTGGAGTACCTCTACAACGGCAACACCGCGATCGTCAGCACGCAGTACTCGTACCTGCCGAGCTGGCTGTCGTTCCTGGTGGACAAGGAGAATGCCCGCCATGCCGGGCAGGCGCTGTTCGAGGCGGTCGACAAGTTGATCCGGCAGATGCCGGAATTCAAGCGCCCCAAGTTGGTGGTGTTCGGAGAGAGCCTCGGATCCTTCGGCGGCGAGGCGCCGTTCATGAGTCTCAACAACGTCCTTGCCCGCACTGACGGTGCCTTGTTCAGCGGCCCGACCTTCAACAACTCCATTTGGAACGATCTGACCAGGACTCGCGATCCCGGTTCACCGGAGTGGCTGCCGATTTATCACCGCGGCGCCAACGTGCGGTTCGTCGCGCGCCCGAGTGATCTGCAACGCCCGGACGAGCCCTGGGCACGCCCGCGCGTGGTCTATCTGCAGCACGCCTCGGATCCGATCGCGTGGTGGACGCCCGACCTGTTGTTCAAGAAACCCGACTGGCTGCACGAGCCGCGCGGTTACGACGTGCTGCCGCAGACCCGCTGGATCCCGGTGGTGACGTTCCTGCAGGTCACGGCCGACATGGCGGTGGCAGTGGAGGTGCCGCCCGGGCACGGGCACCACTACGTCGCCGATGCGGCCGACGCCTGGGCCGCGATACTGTCACCGCCCGGCTGGACCCAGCAGATGACCGAGCGACTGCGGCCGATATTGCACTCCGACGCCAAGCCGCTCGGCTCGTCGGGCTAACACCTGCCCAGCGGCTCGAGCTCGGCCAGCAGGACGGCGGCCTGCAGCGCGTGGTAGCCGCCGATGACGTCGGTGGCGCGGTGCAGCCCGAGGTCCAGCAGCACCGCCGCCGCCAGGCTGGAGGTGTAGCCCTCCGAGCACAGGATCACCCATTCGACGTCGTCGTCGACGGCCTGCGGCAGGCGGGCGTCGCTGGTCGGGTCACACCGCCATTCCAGGACGTTGCGTTCGATCACCAACGCGCCGGGCACCTCGCCCTCGCGGGCGCGCTGGGCCTGCGGCCGGATGTCGACGAGCACCGCGCCGCGTCGCAACGCTTCGGGAACCTCGTCGGCCGGCAGGCGGCGATACCGGCTGCGGGCGGCGTCCAAGATTCGATCGATGCGGCTCATCACGACTTTTCGGGTTGGTCGGTCAACTCGGTGCGCCGGCGGCGCAGCGTATTGCGTTCGGTGACTTCGTAATACGACATCGCCGTCAGCGGCGGCGAATACGCGTGCACGCTCAGCGTCGGCAGTATGGGACTCGAAAGTGGCTCGACGACCGGGGCCTTGCGCGGCGCCCACACCACGTCGTGCACCCAGCCCAGCGGGAACCCGGCCTGATCGCCCGCATCAAGCCGGCGGCGTCGCAACCGCCGGCCGTCCCACCGGTATTCGTTGAGCGACCCGGACAGCACCGTCAGCGCCCCGATCGAACCGCCATGGTCGTGCAATTCGGTGGCGTGCCCGAAGACCCAGCTGATCAGCCAGATATCCAGGTCGTCGTCTCCGTGAACGCGGGCAAACCAGCGTTCCGTCTCGGGCAGGCCGCCCGGGGGCAGAAGGTGGTCGTAGCGCCCGCTGAGCACGTCGTCGGCGACGTGGTCGGTGGCGTGCAACAGGTCGGGCACCCGCAGCCGCGTGGGCCCGGCGAACGGGGATGCAACGGCAGGTGAGGTGAGAAGAGGCATAGCCATGCAAGGGACTCCAGGGTGCGAAAGCGGATCGGGTTATCGGCGGCAGGTCAGGGCCGACAACACTCGAAAAGTCCGACGCACTTCATCACGGCAGCCAGTGTTGCATAAATTGGCACCATGCGCGGATCGCAACCTCGGAGCCTGGCGCTCGCCTTGCTGTGGGGGCCGCTGGTTGTCGCGGCGAGCGCGTCGGTCGTCACCGGCTGCTCGCAAACCGGCGCCGGCGGTAGGGCGGCGTCTTCTTCGTCATCTCTGGCCAAGTCGTCGGCGCTGCCACCAACCGCGCCGAGTTCGCTGCCGTCGGGTGTTGTCGGGGTCTCACCCACCGGCGTGACGACCCGGGTCGACGTGCCCGCCGAGTCGACCGAGGAGGAATACTTCCAGGCCTGCCATGCCGCCAAGGTGTGGATGCAGACCCAGCCCGTCACCGGCGAGGCATTGATCGAGCCATATCTTGCGATGGTGCAGGCCTCGCGATCCGGTGTTGCCGGCAGCTGGAATACCCGCTGGGCGGAACTGAGCCCGGCGCGTCAGGCGGCGGTGATCGTGGCGGCGGTCGCGGCCGCCAACAACGAATGCGGATAGTCATCGGCCGGGCGGTTCCAGCCGATCGCGCAATTGCGATCACGGCTGCAAGAAACTGCCGACCGGTTGCCCGGGAACCATGACGGCCACGCAGAATGAAGGGATGACCGGGCCAGCAGCCGTGCGAGTGCGCGGATCATCTCCGCGTCGGGTCGCGTTGGCGCTCGGCAGCGGCGGTGCCCGTGGTTACGCCCACATTGGGGTGATCCAGACGCTGCGAGAGCGGGGCTACGACATCGTCGGGATCGCCGGGTCCTCGATGGGGGCACTGGTCGGCGGTCTGCACGCGGCCGGGCGGCTGGAGGAGTTCACCGACTGGGCGAAGTCGCTGACGCAACGCACCATTTTGCGACTGCTGGACCCGTCCATTTCCGCGGCCGGGGTGCTGCGGGCCGAGAAGATCCTGGATGCAGTCCGCGACATCCTCGGTCCTGTCACCATCGAACAACTGCCGATCCCCTATACGGCGGTAGCGACGGACCTGTTGGCGGGCAAGTCGGTATGGTTTCAGCGCGGGCCTCTCGACGAGGCCATCCGAGCGTCGATCGCGATACCAGGGGTCATCGCCCCGCACGAACTCGACGGACGCCTGCTCGCCGACGGCGGCATCCTGGATCCGCTGCCGATTGCGCCGATCGCCGCGGTCAATGCCGATCTGACCATCGCGGTCAGCCTCAACGGCAGCGAAGCCGGACTACCGCGCGGCTCCGAACCCGGGGTCACCGCCGAATGGTTGAACCGCGTGGTCCGCAGCACCTCGGCGATCTTCGACGCCACCGCCGCGCGGGCCTTGCTTGATCGGCCGACGGCGCGGGCGGTCCTGAGCCGGTTCGGGGCGGGTTCCCAGGAATCGGATTCCTTTTCCGATGATGCGGAGTTGGAACAGCGCGCGGCCGACCGCGACAATGCCGAATATGCCGACAATGCCGACAATGCCGACAATGCCGACGATCAGGCACCCGAACTCCCCAGGATGGGCAGCTTCGAGGTGATGAATCGAACCATCGACATCGCCCAGTCCGCGCTGGCCCGCCACACTCTGGCGGCCTATCCCGCCGACCTGCTGATCGAGGTGCCCCGTGCGACCTGCCGAAGTCTGGAATTCCACCGGGCCGTCGAAGTGATCGCCACCGGTCGGGCCCTGGCCGCGCGTGCCCTGGATGCCCTCGAAGCCGACGACGAGCAGCTGGCCCCTCCCGCAATAGAAGGCTGAATCAGACGCCCAGGAAGCCGGCGACGGCCGCCGCTTCCCGACGGCCCTGTTCTCGCCCCGCAATGGCTGAAGCAGCCCGGCAGCGCGGATCCAGCGGGTTGGGACCGAACGCCGTCAGCGACTCGTCGTCGGCGAACACGGCGAATGTGCTGCCCGGGAATGCCGCGATCTCGTTGGCCGGTCCCGGGCCGAACGGGGACGGTGTGTCCTTGCCGGACGGCACCAAGACCACCGCCACCGCACAGTCGTCGGCAACGCCGAGGTTGACCGAGCTGGCCACGCCGCCGTCCATGTACCGGCGGCCCCCGATCGTCACCGGTGGCCAGGCTCCCGGCACCGCACAGCTGGCGGCCACCGCATCGACGAGGTCCACACCCGAGTGGCGGTCGAAGACCACCAATTCGCCTGTGGCGATGTCGATCGCGGTGATCCGCAGATCTCGGTCCGGCCACTCGTGCACCGGCAGCCGCTCGGCGATCACCGCCCGGCGAACCGGCTCGGCAACGGTGTGCGTCGCCAGCGCCACGGCCCCGATCCGCTGCACTGGCCCGCGCTCCCCCGGCTCTCGCAGGGCCTGCAGGAACAGCTCGGTGATGGCATCGATGTCGACGCCGGGGTCGATCTCAGCCGATGTCTCGGCGAGCTGCAGATCGAACAAGTCTTCCAGGAGCCGACCGCCGCTGATCTGCGCCGCCACCGCCGATCCGGCCGATGTCCCCACCAGCAGGTCCGAATCCAGCAACAGCCGGGCCGCCGCCGGCGACTGCTCGGCCACGCCGCGGAGAACACCTGTCTGCCAAGCGATTCCGGCCAGGCCGCCGCCGGCCAGCACGAGCGCCCGCCTGCTTGCCACGTCGATCTACTCTGCCATCACCGACGAACCCAGATCCGCCCGCCGCAGCAGGTGACCGGGCGGATCTGCCAGCACCACACCGCCGGTCATGTGCAGCCCGGCGTCGACATGGACCAGCTCGCCCGGTTCGAGCAACGACCAACGCGGGTCCTCGTCCATCGGCTCGGTGGCGAACACCACCGACGGCCGGGTGCACAGGTGCGACGACCACGCGCGAATTCGGTTGCTGCGCAGGTGAAATTCCGGACCGCATGCCGACAGGTCGCGCCGGTCCAGCACATAGAGCTCATGAGAGTCCGGATAACGCAGCGCCCACATGTCGGTGGCGGTGCTGAGCAGCACGTTGACGGCGTAAATCGGCACGTTCGCGGCCAACCATCGCAGGGCGTCGACCAGGCCGGCTGACGGGTCGCCGCCGTGAGCGCGGATCGTGGCGGTGATCAACGCGAACACCCGCTCGGAATCGGTCTGGCCCAACACCAGATCCGCTGCGCCGAGTTCGCGGAGTCGTCCGTCGATGACGTCCAGGCCCTCGACCACACCGTTGTGTGCGAACATTCGCCCGTCCTGCAAGAACGGGTGGGTGTTGCGGACGTCGAGCGACCCGGTTGTCGCGTAACGCACGTGAGCGACGAACGTCGTGCCGGTCAGCTCGCGGGCCTCGGTCGCGAATGCGGTGTCATGCCAGGCTGCCATCGGCTCTTTGTGCAACTGCGGCCGGCCGTGTTCGTCGAACACTCCCACTCCGGTGCCGTCGGGGTTTCTGCGGCTTTGCCGGGCCAGGCTATCGGGGGCGTCCAGCAGCCAAAAGGTGGCGGTGACAACGTCATTCCCGGCATGCAGGCCAAAGAGTCGGCACATGGCCTCGACGTTACCCAACCTCGCGGCGCCGGCATTGCCGGCCATGAACGCAGCCCGGCTGTACATCAGCAAAGACATGACTGCGGTGCTCCGGTGTGGTCAAATACGGGCTAGCGCTCGGTGGCGTCCCGGTTGCCGGCGGCAGATCAGGCGGGAGGCCACCCATGGCAGCTGCTGACCTCGTGATCCGCGGTGTGGTGTTGACCGTCGACGACGCCCGACCTACCGCCGAAGCCCTTGCCGTCAAAGACGGCCGGATCGTCGCGGTGGGCAACTGGTCGGACGTCGAGGGCTGGGTCGGCTCCGATACGCCGGTCGTCGACACCGGATCGGGCTGTGTCATGCCGGGCCTGGTGGAGGCGCACGGGCACCCGCTGCTGGAGTCGATGGTGCTGTCGGACCGGATGGTCGACATCCGCCCGGTCACGGTCCGCAACGCGGACAACGTGGTCGGCGCGATTCGGCAGGAGGTGTCCGCGCGAGGTGCGACGGGCGCCTACCTGTTCGGCTGGGATCCGCTGCTGCAACCAGGTCTCCCGGAGCCGACCCTGCACTGGCTCGACGGCCTGGCCGCAGACACCCCGCTGGTCATCTTTCACAACTCCTGTCATAAGGCCTACTTCAACTCGACTGCCGCCAGGCAGGCCGGGATCACCCGCGATACGCCAAACCCTAAGGGCGCCAACTACGGTCGCGACGCCAACGGCGACCTCGACGGCACCGCCGAGGAAACCGCCGCGTTGCTGCCGCTGGTCGCCGGAGCGATCAACCCGGCCGACTATCCGGGCATGCTGCGCGCCGAGTGCGCCCGGCTGAATCAGGTGGGCCTGACGACCTGCTCGGAGATGGCGTTCGAGCCCACTTTCCGCCCGGTGCTTGCCAAGGTTCATGAGGCGGGCGAGCTGACCGTCCGGCTGCGCACCTACGAGATCTCCAACGCGGCGCTGAGCACCGACATGACCCCCGCCAACGGCGACGACATGGTGCGCCAGGTGGGCATCAAGATCTGGGTCGACGGCTCGCCGTGGCTGGGCAATATCGACTTGTCGGCCCCCTATCTCGACACTGGTGCCAGCCGCGCCATGGGCATCGCGCCGGGTTCCTGCGGCCACGCCAACTACAGCCGCGAACAGTTGACCGAGATCGTCGACGCCTACTTCCCGCACGGCTGGCCGATGGCGTGCCACGTCATGGGTGACGCCGGAATCGACACCATTCTCGACGTCTACGAGGAAGCACTACGCAAGCACCCGCGAACCGATCACCGGCTACGGCTCGAACACGTCCCGCTGATGCGCCCGGACCAGCTGCGGCGCGCCGCGGCGCTGGGCGTCACCGCCAGCCTGTTCGTCGACCAGATCCACTATTGGGGCGACATCCTGGTCGACGGCCTTTTCGGGCCCGAGCGCGGGGCGCAGTGGGCGCCGGCGGGTTCGGCCGTCGCCGCCGGAATGCGGATCTCACTGCACAATGATCCGCCGGTCACCCCCGAAGAACCGCTGCGCAACATCAGCGTCGCGGCCACCCGTACCGCGCCCAGCGGGCGGGTACTGGCGCCCGAGGAGCGGTTGACGGTCGACCAGGCGATCCGTGCGCAGACGCTGGACGCGGCGTGGCAGTTGTTCGCCGACGACGTGATCGGCTCGCTGGAGGTCGGCAAGTACGCCGACATGGTCGTGTTGTCGCAAGACCCGCGGACGGTCGCCCCCGAGGAGATCGCCGATCTCGAGGTACGCGCGACGTTTCTCGCCGGCCGGCAGGTGTACGGCCCGACTCTGGGCTGAGGCCGTCGACGGGTTCGCGAGCGCCGCGCGCCGCCGTTCAGCCCACCAGTTGGTCGGCGAGTTTCTCCAGCACGATGCGGGCGTAGCCCTTCCACATCCTGCCGAACAGCGGCAGCAGCGGTGCGCTCACGCCCGATTTGGGGTGCAGGGTCCACTGCCAGGCGACCCGGGTTCCCGTCCCCGCCGGCGCGAAGCTCCACTGGCCTTCCACCAGGCTGACCAGCGGCGCCAACGGACCCTTGATGTCGGTGAGCGTGTAGCTGAACGATCGCGGCGGGTCAACGTTGGTCAGCGTCTCGCGCACCAGGCCGCCGCCGACCATGGCGATGACACGGGTTTGGCCCGCCGCATCCCAATCGCCGGTTTGGTCCCGGACCTCCTTGATCGGCGGGATCACCCCATACCACTGAGAACAGATCACCGGCAGCGCTATCGGCAGCGTTCGACTGAAGGCGTCCTCGACGGTGACCGGTATTGCCCGCGATTGCTCGACTACGACAGAGCGTGTCAGTTGCCCATCCCCTTTATCTCGAGGTCGATTTGCGGACAACTCTAACCGCGATATCGGCCGGTGGTCACCGCGACAGCTCCGGTGCGGCCCGGGCGCTGATCAACGGCAGATCGAAGAAACTTTGGATGCCCGCCGGGGCGGCGCAGGTCGCAGGGATCGCGTTGACGCAGTGCGCCGCAGTGGCGACGATGCCCGGGTTGCTCCGCAGCCCGGCCGCCACGCTCTCCGGCTGCCACCCCTTGACGGTGACGAAGGTGTCGGGATTACCGCGCACCTCGATCTCGTAACGCTCCCCTGCCGGTCCGAAAGACCATGGCGGATCAAGGTTTTCGGACCCCATCAGCCAGTTGACGGTGATCTCGACCACCACTTCGTCCCCGACGAGCGCTTCCCAGTGAAACCGGCGCCCGGCAACCTGGCCCGGTTCGATGATCCCAATCGGCGAGTCTATCGGCGCGGTCGCAACGGCGACTTCCTGCGATGTGCGGATCTTGGGATCGGCGGCAAAGCCCAGACGGTCGACGCACAGCCGGACCGACTGCATGAACCCGCCGTCGAGCAGTTTCTGCATCGGCCCGGTCAGCGCGCTGTCCGGGGTGCCGCCGAAGCCCATCACATAGCGCAGCACATCGGGGGCACCGTAGCTTCGCAGGTCCGAAAACTCCTCGGAGCGAACAAAAGTCACGCCGGTCGACATCACCGACAGCAGCAACGGAAACAGTTCGGTGGCCGCTCCGGGCCCGATACCGGCTCCATGCAGGGTCGCATTGCCGGCCTGCGCGGCCACCTCGAGCGGCGCAGCTTCCTTCTCGCTCGGGTAGAACCACCCGACCGGAGTGACGACATTCTTGCCCGAGCGCAGCAACGCCGCGACCTCGTCGACGCTGGGCAGCAACGGCGCGTAGACCACTGCGTCGGCGTCGAGGGCCAAGATGTCATCGACGCTGTTGGTGGCGACGACTCCCAGCGGTGCGGTGCCGATGATCTCACCGACGTCTTTGCCCTTCTTGGCCTCGGAATGCACCCAGCAGCCGGCCAATTCGAGCTCTGGATGCTCGAGCACACCCTTGATCGCGGCGACCCCCACCGACCCGGTTGCCCATTGAACGACCCGCAAACTCATGTCCTCGAACTCACCTTCCTCGCGAGCAGACACACAATCGCACGTTTTGCCGCGTGGCCATGCGATTCTATGACTGCTCGCGCACAGCGGATGGCGCCCCCGCGGCGCTCAGTCATGCACCTCCACAACGTCATAGACACCGTCGCCGTAGCGGGAGCGGATGGTCTTCTTGTCGTATTTGCCCACGCTGGTGCGGGGAATCTCGTCGGCGAAAGCCCATCGCTCAGGCAACCACCACCGAGCTACCTTGTCCGCCAAGAACTTCCGCAGATCCCCGGCACTCACCTCGACCCCTTCACGGGTGACGACCACCGCCAGCGGCCGCTCCTGCCAGCGTTCGTCGGGCACGCCCACCACCGCAGCCTCGACCACCTCGGGATGCGCGATCAGACAGTTCTCCAGCTCGACCGACGAAATCCACTCGCCGCCGGACTTGATGACGTCCTTGGCCCGGTCGGTGAGCGTGATGAAGCCCTGCTCGTCGATGCGGCCGACATCGCCGGTGCGCAGCCACCCGGAGTCGAACTTCGACTCGTCATATCCCAGGTAATACGACCCGGTGATCCACGGACCGCGAACTTCCACTTCGCCGACGGCTTTGCCGTCGTTGGGTAGCACCTGGCCGTTGTCGTCGACGATCCTGGCCTCCACCCCGCACACCGGCTGGCCCTGCGTCGAGCGGATGGCCCAGTGCCGGTCCGGCGGGGTTCCCGGCGGCGGCCACGCCATGGTGGCCATCGGCGAGGTCTCCGTCATGCCCCACAGCTGCCGGATCTGGACGCCGTGCTTTTCTTCAAACGTGCGCATCAGCGATTCCGGAACCGCCGAGCCGCCGCACGCCACCAATCGCAGCGAGGACACGTCGTGGCCGGGGTCCTTCTCCAGGTGATGCATGACGTCATTCCAGATGGTCGGCACCGCGCCGGCCAAGGTGGGTCGCAGGTTCTCGATCATGTGGATGAGCGACGGGGCGTCGAGATGCCGGTCGGGGAGCACCAAGTCGGCACCGGCCATCAATGCCGCATACGGCAGCCCCCAGGCGTTGGCGTGAAACATCGGCACGATGGGCAGCACCCGATCGCTCGAGCCGACCCCGATGCCGTTGGTGGTGCACGTCGCCATGGAGTGCAGAAAGCTCGAACGATGGCTGTAGACAACGCCTTTGGGATTGCCGGTGGTGCCGCTGGTGTAGCACATCGCGGCCGCGGAGTACTCGTCGAGCTGCGGCCAGTCGAATTCGGCCGACTCGCCGTCGATCACCTCGGCGTAGCGCAGCACGGTCTTGCCGGATTCTTGTAACGGCGCGGTGTCGCCGTCCCCGACGGCGATCACCGTGTGCACGGTGTCAAGTTTGGACAGCACCGGGGCCAGCAGCCTGGCCAGGGAGAGGTCGACCAGGATGACCCGGTCTTCGGCCTCGTTGGCCACGTAGACGATCTGCTCGGCGAACAGCCGGATGTTCAGCGTGTGCAGCACCGCGCCCATCGACGGCACGGCGAGGTAGGCCACCAGATGTTCGGCGTTGTTCCACATGAAGGTGGCCACCCGCTGGTCCCCGGTGATCCCGAGGCGGCGCAATCCGTTTGCCAGCTGGGCAGCGCGCTGCCCCACATCGCGGTAGCTGCTGTGCCGATACCCGTCGCCGGTGGCCGTCACGACCTCGCGTAGGCCGTGGACACCGCAGCCGTGCCGCATGATCGCCGTGATGGTCAACGGGAATTCCTGCATCGTGCTGTACATCGATGTACCGCCTTACGGGTCTCGGCGCAGCACCGCCTCATGTCTGGTCGGGCGAATGCTATCGCCGCGGCAGGTCATGAGCTACGGGTTCCCCTTAGAACCGCGTTCAATGCCAGGCCGATCCCGGCCACGGCCGTCAGGCCAGCGCCGCCTCGTACTGCAGCAACTCCGGCATGATCCACTCCGTCGAGGTCTCGAGCGCGCGGGCGTCGTCGATGCCCGGGATGGTCGCGGCGACCGGCACCATCGTGATCGTGCCGGTGTAGTCGGCGATGTACAGATGGCCACCGTCCCGGCTCTCGATGACGCACGACGGTTGCGCGACGCGGACGGTGCCGGCGATGTCCTGGGTGAGCGTGTTCAGCACCGTGACCCGGTCCTCGCTCACCAGGTAGGCCCGATCACCGTCACCACTGAGGGTCAGGCGGGTGACCAAACCACCGATCTGGTCGATCTTGCGGGTAGCGGTGACCGTGCGGGCACGGCTGTCGACGACGTCGACCACGGCGCCGAAGTCAGCGCCGCAACTGGCGACGTAGACGGTGGCGCCGTCGGGGCTCACCGCGACATCGCGAACCGCCGAACCGATGTCGACGGTGCCGACGACGCGCAGTTGCGGCTTACCGTGCTGGTCGCTGTGGGGGCTCTTGGGGTTCTTGCGGCGCCAGCGCGAGCGGCCGGTGGCGCCCCGATCCGCGTCAGGCTCTGCGCGGGTCGCGACGACGACCAGCTGGCCGCCGGACGGACCGTTGATGCCGACGTAGAGCCGGCTCCCGTCGGCGCTGATCCGCACGCACTGGGCGGTGGTGCCCGGGGCGGCCGCGAGGTCGACGGCCTCGATGCCGCCCGTGGCGGTGTCCAGGACAGCGACGTCGGCGCTGCGGGCGCCGTTCCGGCTGGCGTAGACGTGGTTGCCGCGGGGGTCGGCGGTGAGGTCGCTGACGCTGAGCGTCAGCGGGTGGGTGGCGGCAAGGGTGTTGGTGGACGCGTCGATGACGCCGATCGAGTCGTAGGCCGGCGACACGACGCTGACGTATGCCCGCTCGGCCGGCGCGCTGCCGGTCGCGATGGCGAACGGCTCGTTGACGCCGGCGATGGTCTCCACCACCCGGCACCTGTCGGTGTCGATGACCGACACGCTGTGGTCGCTGTAATTGGTCACCAGCAGCCGGCTGCCGTCGAGGCTCATGGCCATGCCGGCGATGGGACCGTTGTTCACGCGGATCTCCACAGCGGCCGGCGAATCGGGTGTGGCGCCGGACCCGAAAAGCTGGACCTGTGCGCCGTCCCGCTCATCCCAGCTGGTGTTTTGGCCGTTCACATCGCTCACGTTGGCACCGCCTTTGCTGTGTTGCGCGGGCTTCGGACATCGCGACTGCTCTGTGCGACCTGACCGCCCGGGACCACCCGGATTTCAGCACCAAAAAGCGCTGATTGACCGCGTTCGCAAGAGTCTAGCCGTTGAATTATCGACGAAAAGATTTCGATTTCGGCATTGTTACCCAGGTCACTCCGCAGCCTCAGGCTAAACTCAGACTGCAGTAATCGGGTATTCGGTAAGGCGCCCTAGAGCAAACTTATATTGCCATGTTATCAGCGATTTCAAACGTTACGGCTAACTTGTTGCAAAGCAATTACGCAGTCGTTAGATAAGAAATTCTTATATTGCGCGACCAAAAGAGGCGAATATCACAATGCGCTAAGCCGGCTCTCGCGGCCGCCTCAGCCGAATTCGGTGCGTGGGCGTGGTAGCACGACACCGTCGACAAAGATGTCGAGCTTTTCGTTGTAAAACGCCACCAAGCCGGCGATGGCGGCGACGGCCGGCAACGGGTAATGGTAGGTCCACGCCAGGTCGGCGTGCACCATGTCGCCGACCTGCACCGACCAGTAGCCCGATGTCGTTCCCTTGTACGGGCATAGCGTCCGCGTCGAGCTGGGTTCCAGGTGTTCGAAAGCGACGTCGGTGGGATCGATGTAGTAGCGGGTCGGCAAACCGGTTTCGAACACCAGCACCGGTGACCGGGTGTCGGCGAGCACGACGCCGTCCAACTCCACCCGGACGTGGCGGCGCGAGCGCAGTGCGTCCACCCGGGTGTACGGATTGCGCGGGTGGCCATAGATCTGCTCATCCTCTTCGAACCACCGCAGCGGGTCCCAGTCGAAGCGCACCGTGCCCGCGAGTGGACTGTCGCCGTCGGCGTCGAATACCCGCGCGGCCGACGGGTGGGTCCGGTGTGCGCCGACCAGCGAATGCAACCGCGACGGGCCGAACTGGACCTGTTGGGGGTGGTCCTCGTCGCGCAGGAATTTCCTGCGGACATCGGCGATCGGCACGTAATACGTTGGGTAGTAAGGCAATTCCCACACATAGCGGGCGCCGGTGGTGTCGAATACCAGTGCGTCGTCAAGGTAGCCGCGGACGCGGCGCGGCGCCGGCTCGATGCGTCCGCGCGCGGCCGCCATCTGCGGGTAGTCGTGCTCGGTGCCCATCTGTCGCCTACTGGTCCTTCTGGTACTTGGAAGCCAGGCCGACCGGCGCGTGGGCGATCGCTTTGCGGATTGCGTCTGCCAGCGCCAGCGCGCTTTCCTCGGTGAGTTCGAGCGCGACCCGCGCGGACGGTCCGAGCTCGGGATTGATCACATCGATGTTCACCGTGTGGCCGTAGGGGGCGTGGACGGGATGATCGACATATACCGTGGCCCGGCTGGCGCCAAACCAGCCCGTCGCGCCCTTGCCGCTGCCGTCGATGTCCAGGTGTTCGGTCAGGAAAGTGCACATGGGTTGACAGACCTAGCCTTTCAGGTGCGCAGCGAAGAACTCGTTGATGCGGCGCCAACCGTCCAGCGCCGCCTCTACCCGGTATGCCGGCCGGTCGACGGAGAAGAACGCGTGACCCGCGCCCTCGTAGGAGGTGAACGAGTGCGGCTTGCCCAGCCTGGTCAGCTCGGCATCCAGTGCAGCCACGCCGGCGGGCGCCGGGAAGCGGTCCTCGACCCCGAACAACCCCAGCAGCGGGCAGCTCAGGTTCACGGCCAGGTTCCGGATGGGTTTCATGGTCTTGGGTATCCCCTCGGGGGGATCCTCGACGATGAACGCGCCGTAGCAGTCCACCGCGGCGTCGAACCGCAACGAGCACGCGGCCAGGTAGGCGTGGCGCCCGCCCGAGCAGTGCCCGATCACGCCGAATCTGCCGGTTGCGCCCGGCAGCGAGCGCAGGTGCTCCACCGCGCCGGCGACGTCGCCGACCAGTCGTTCGTCGGGCACCCCGCCCGCCGCCCGCGCCGCGGCGGCGGCGTCGTCCGGTTCGGCGCCCGGGGCCTCGCGGGAATACAGGTTGGGGGCCACCGTGTGGTAACCGTTGACCGCGAGCCGGCGAACGAACTCCTTGGTCTCGCGGTCGTAGTCCGGCATGTGGTGGATCCAGACGATGCCGCCGCGTGACCCCGCGGCGAGCGGCATGCCCCGGTAGGCCTCGATCTCGTCGCCGCCGTGCCCGGTGATCGTGACCGTCTCCGCGCGAATCGCATCCGGACTGACAGCGTTCATCGCGACACTCCTTGTCTGGCACAGCTGCTCCTCGCCACTGCCCGGTCCAACCTATCGAGTAGCGTTTAGCCGTGACACTTCGGCGGGAAAGCCCGACTCGCGGACGACGGTTACGGCTCGATGAGGCCCTGATGGAACGCGTGTTGATCAGCCCGGTGGGTGATCTGTTCGTCCTGCACGTCGCGCCGCGTGTCGACAAAGCACTGATCCCGCGCACCAATGGCCGGCTCAGTTCGGTCGGCTGGAACAAGGTCGGTCTGCTCACCTCGACCGGCGCCAAGTCCGGTCGGCCGCGCACCCAGCCGCTGACGTTTCTCGAAGACGGCGACGGTCTGCTGGCCATCGGCTCCAACTACGGGCGGGTCGACCATCCCGGGTGGAGCGCCAACCTGCTGGCGCACCCTGAATGCACCGTCGAGTTCAAAGGACCGCCCAGGCCGTACCGCGCCGAGTTGCTCACCGGCAACGACCGCGCCCAGGCCTGGGCCACGGCCGCCGACTTCTACGCCGGCTACGAGCGCTACCGCGCCAAGTGCGCTCCGCGACAGATCAGGGTGTTTCGGCTGCGGCCGCTGACCGGCTGAATGTTCAGCGAACTTTGATCGCGACCGTCACCGATTCGGTCTTCGCCGGCAGCGCCGTGGTGTCGACGACGAGAATCTCACCGTTGTCCTGAGTTCCATTGGGCAGGACCTTGGGCTGCAGGCGCATCGGCGGGGTCGCCGAAGCCAGCCCGGCCAGGCCGAAATCGCTGTCGTTGGCGATGACGAGCGTCTTACCACCGTCCGGGGTGAGCAGGCCTTCGATCTTGTCGTGTCCGTAGAAGTCACCGTGGGCCGACAGCGTTCGCAGCAGCGCTTCCAGGTCGAGCTTGAGTGTCTTGGCGGCAACGGTGATCCCGGCGGCCCTGAGCTTGGCGACGGCGTCCGCATCGCTACCCGCACCGACGGTGGTTTCGATCGGAACCCCGTTGACGAGCAGGCCGCCGCGGTCGGCCTGATAAGACGCCCCGGGCACCGTCGAGCGGGGGCCGACGTCGGTGGCCCCGGCAATGTCCACCGCGTAGATCTTCTTGCTCGCGTTGGGTGCGGGCTTGCTGTCCCGCTCAACGACCAGGAATGTGGTGGCGCTCAGCGCCGTGATCTCCGATACCGAGACGTCGGTCTCCTGGGGATTGGCCAGCGGATACAGATACTCGTGGACGATTTGCGGGTCAACGACGTTGACGGTCACGATACGGGCCAGCGGCACCGATTTTGCGGAGCCCTGCAGCCCAGGCGTCTGCAACGCCGACTGCATGATCCCGGCCAACATCGTGCCGTCGGGGCTGATGGTCAGTCCTTCCATTCCGCGGTTGGGGCTGCGCAACGACAACTCGTTGGGCAATGTGCCGTCAAACGGTGAAAGACGTTCCAGCTCTTTGCCATTGGCGTCGAAGTGGATGAGGTAGGGACCGTACTCGTCGGAAACCCAGAAGTTGCCGTCGAGTGTGGCGACCAAGCCCTCGGGGTCGACTCCGTAGTCCGAAGTCGGCAGCGGCGTGCCGTTGAGGTCCACCGCCGACTCGCCGGTATTGGCCTGCCGGTCGACCAGCCCGACCAACGGTGAGCCGTCCGGACCGCGCAGCGGGATCGTCCGCTCGACTGTGGCCACGCCGTCGGCCAGCTTGAGCTTGGCGATATGCGGCTGGAAGTCGGGTACCGGAAACACCCTTTCGTTGGGGCTACGCCCGACGACGTTGGGGCCCCGGTCGGTGAGGCCATAGATTTCGTCGGAAACGCCGGGCACCGCGGCGATCCCGGACCCGTGCGCGCTGGCCTTGATGGTGACGCCACCCATGGTGACCAGGGGCAGCTGATTCTCGGCGTAGGTCTTGACGGCGCGACTGACGGTGACGCTGAGTTCGTCGGTACCGGTGAAGCCGGCGTCGGGGGTGTAGGTCATCGATCCGTTTGCGCCGTAGGCGATGGTTCCGTGTGCAGGCTTGCCGAAGGCCACTGGTGTCAGGCCACCCGTCGCAGCCAACATGCGGTCCGGGGTGATCGTGAGGGCGGTCCCGGCTTTCGTGCTCAGATCCACCTTGCCCGGATGCGCGACCCTGAAGTCGGACGTGCTCGAGGAGCAGGCCGTCAGCGCTGTCGATACCGCTACCGTCGCAACCCACCATCTCGTCTTATTCGCCATGGGCATGATTTAGCAGGAGAAGTTGTCGCGCGGGTAACGGGAGCCGAGATTTGCTAGTGCTTCTTGTCGCGAACCTTATAGGTGGAGGGCCACGACTTGCGCGACTCGTCGCCCGTCAGCGGCGTCCCCATCCCGCCGACCTTGACGTTGTAGGCCTCCTTACCTGGGCCGACTTCGCGATTGGCGTGCTCCTGGGCAAGGTAGTAAAGCTCGTCGATGGTGGCTTCGTCGTAGGCGACGAAGGAGGTTTCCCGGACAACGTCGTCCACCCCGGCAAGCATCCGATCGGACAGCAGCCGAGACGCCAGGGCCGCCAGACCCAGCAGCGAAAACGGGACGACCCAGTAACCGATGAACGACAACGGGCTCTTCGTGTCGAGGATGGTGGCGTCGCGCAGCACGATCGGCGGGATCACCGATGACAGGGTCATACCGGCAAACGCGGCGACCCACACCCAGGTCACTGTCGCGGTCGTCCGGTTGAACAGCTCGGTCTTGACCACGTCGGGCGACTGTTCGGCCGCGGCGAACTCACGGACGAACGGGTTTCCGGCCAGCAGACCGACCAGGGCCGCAACCAAAATCCCGGCGTTGCTCAGTGGCTGTATCCACCGCGCCATCACCGGCTCACTGAGCGCAAAGGTCAGCACCGTCAGCACCGAAAACGTTGCGACAGAACCGATTTCAATCGTTCGGCCGGGTTTGTCGGTGGCCCGCCCGACCGCAAACACCGCCAGCGCGATCAACAGCGCCACCGCGACGGCAATCTCGAACGGGACATTGCCGACCAGCACCCAGTAGACGATCCACGGCGCGAAACCAAAGAGCATGCCCACGAAGGCTCAGTTTATGGCCGGTGCCGCAACCGCAGCGCGCTGCCCTTCCGAGCCCTTCCGCTGTGATGTGCTGCAGCAACTACCACAGCACGCCGTGGCCGGCGGACAGGATGAAGCCGTGGTTGCCCTGCGTCTGGCAGTGCACCGCGCCGGTGTCGTCGATCGCGCAGCTGGCACCAAGCGTCTGCACCCGTTGACCGGCGGGAAGCACCGGGACGTCACGGGTGAAGGTCGCAGTATTGGACTGGCGGTATCCGGCGGGATGAGCGGCATCGGAGAAGGTCTGGTTGGTGCCCGGCGGTGCGTCGGGGGGCACCATGTCGCAGCCGATCGGGCCGCCGTTGGGGGCCAGGCCGCACGACCATCACGCTGATCGACCGGGGAATCGACGACATCCTCGACGAGGGGTACTCCGCGCCGGAGCGTCCGTACGCACCTGGCGCCTTCGGCCCTTCCGAAACGCTGGACCAGCTGCTTGCGGAGGAAGAACCGGATCCGGCGTCGCGAATCGATGTGTTGTTGGACGAAGACGAACAGCAACGCTCCGATGAAGCCGAGCGCGAAGCCGAGTTTCCGCGGCGCAGCGAGGTCGGACGGGCCCGAGCGGGCCGCCTCGTCGCGCCTGACCTGGGCTTCGGTGAAGACACCGAGGCAGAACTGGTCGCCGAGGACGTCGGTATCAGCGGCGGCGCCGCCTCGGCTGAGGAAGCCGCGATGCACATCATCGAAGACACCGACTAACCGAGTTCGACATGGGTGCCCACCGTCGGGCGACGCCCACGATTCGGCGCCGCCGCAGTTGGTGGGCCGCACTGCTGGCCGTGTCAGCGCTGGTCGCATGCACTCCGGGGACCAGAACGAATGCACCCGCCACACAGCCGGCGCCCACCGCGACGTCCGGGACAACTGCCCCGATGACCATGCGACCGGGTGCGCTGTTCTACACCAAGGCGGGGTCGCTCTACGTCAGCGAACCCGCCGGCACCCCCGGCCGGAAGCTGCCAGACGGACCTGCGGACGCGCAGCCGGCGCCGTCCCCCGACCTGTCGCACGTGGCATTCGTCCGCAAGGCGACAGCCGCCGACTATGGCGGTGAACTGTGGATACTCGACCTGTCACCGCAACTGGCACCCGTCGGTCCACCGCGGCGCCTGGTGGACCCAGCCGCCCTTACGCATGGCACCGGCGACGTACCCGCGATGGTCGCCAGTCCCCGGTGGTCACCGACGGGAAAACAGGTTGCCCTCGTCGACAACCCGACCGGTGGAGCGGTGGACGGTGGCTACCTGCTGGTCGCGGCGGCCGACACTGGTGCGCTCGCACCCACTCCGCTGTTCACCAGGCCGGGATCGTACTACGGCGACATCACGGTGTTGGGTTCCGGCGCTGTGGCGTTCACGGCGCAACCTGCCGGGCGGGGCGCCGCCGATCCATCGAAGACGATCCAGGTCCTCGATGCGGGTTCGTCGATGCCGCGCACGACGGTCACCGACGTCGCGGTGATGTTGAGCTGTCAAGACTCTACTCGCGGAGGGAGCGTTTGTAATGCCGCCCAGGAACCGGTGTGGGGTGCCGGCGACTTCGTCGCCTACCTGGACACTTCCGCCGGCAATGGGCTGGTGGTAACGGATCTCGACAACCGCAGCCCTGCACGGGTCGACACCGGCGTGGACACCTTTGCATGGGCGCCGGCGGCGCGATAAGGATTCTAGGTCTGCTGCGCCCGCACCCACTCGAACAGACCGGCCGGATACGCCTGGCCCTGATACCCCACATATGCCACGCCGAGAAGCTTGTCGGCGTCTCGCGTCCACGCGATGCCGCCATCTCGGTCGGGCAGGAAGGTGCTCGCGCGTCCGCAGACCACCGACCCGTATCTGGTCCCGTCCGATTTCGTTAGCGGAATGGGAAGCGACGATCGCATGCCTGGACAGGCGGCAGGCGTCCAATCCGGACCACTCAAGGCGGACGCGAATGCCTCGTGCATCGCTTTGTCATCGCCGAACAGCCAATAGGTCGCTGCCGTCGGGCCGCCGGGCAGTGAGTTGGCCCCGCAGCTCACAGCGGCAAGTGCCGCCCCAGCCGCGGTCGGTTTGCATACGCCGCTGCCGTAGCCTGCCGGCAGCAAGCCCGTCAAGTCGCTCAGCGGGTCGGCGCTGGCCGGCGCGACGGTACTCACGGCTGTCGCAACAACGGCGGCAACGATGCAGCTCAAACGAATCATGAAGCCACGCTCGTTCTTCGAGGTGCTCCTCGTACAGGGACTTTGGACCTCAATGCACGGTGTCGAGGCCCTCTGCCAATCCTCCATGGATTCCCAGTCGCCGGATCGTCCGGCGTTGCGGTTGACGTCGAGCCGGTGGCCGCAGAACGCCTTGGTGTCGTCTCGGGTGACGTGGTGGGCATGGTGTTCACTCAGTATTGCCGGTAGCGACGTTGGACGTGTTCCTGGCGGACGCGTATTTGTTCTCGCCGGTCCTCTGGCGAGAACCTGGGTGTCGACGAGGGCAGGTGATCGTCAATCTCGTCGAAAACGACCTTGCGCACCGTCACCACTGGCAGCCGCTCGGTCGGCTGGGAATAGGTCCACCGCATGGTCATGAAGCCCCGGCGTAGTCCGGTGGTGTCCAGCCAGTTGGGCACACCGGGGTCGCGGTGGGCGACCACGTAACGGTAGTGCCCGTCATCGTCGCGGCGGGCCTGCCTGCCGTTGAGGCTGCTGACGTGGTTGGCGTAGTCGTGTGACTCGCCCCAGACGTTGGCCAGGTGGAAGCCCATGTAGGCGGGCGGTTCGAAAACTTCGGTGTCGATGAGCAGGACCTCATCCTCATCGAGTTCATACAGGCCACCGGAGTAGACGTTGGTGCTCTGTCCGCCGCCAGTGGCCAGTGACGCACCAGCCGGCGCGTTGAAGCCGTTGCGCGGCATGAAGGTCAGCCCGTCGCCGTTGCGATCTCCGTGCGCCTCGAGCACCACGTCGTAGAACTTGTTCCAGAACCGGGTCTGGTTGTCGACGATCTCGCCGACGCGGCGCATTGCGGCGGCCGCCGTGGCCGGGTCCAACGCGGGCGGATGTTCACCGACCTTGTCGAGCCGGTGGATCAGCAGTTCGGGGGCCTCCTCGCGGTCCCAGTCGTGATACAGCGCCCGCACGGTGAGGTACTCCGCGAAATACCGCATCCCAGAGCGCTCCGAGACGCGCTGGGTAGAGATGAAATTCCCCGAGTACCCGGCTGGCCGCTCGGGGGCCAGGAGGATGTCGAAACGTCCGTACTGCCCGATAGCCAGCTCGGCGGAGTCCAGCTTGCCGGTGTTGCCGCGCACACCCGGCTGCAGTTCAGCGAGGTCGCCGGTGTCGCCGGCGTAGCCGGTATGGGCCTCGACGATGAGGTACTGCGGCGCGATGGCACCCGACGGCGCCGGCGGCTCACCGCGCCAGTGGCGCGAGTCCGGTACCTGGCCGGTGATCCGGTACTCATACCGGCCGTCGATGGGCGTCGCGAGGTACATCGCGTCGGCATTGTCGATGGTGGCCTTGTCGAGCACCCCGATGGCGCGGCGGAAGTATGGAAACGCGGGATCACCGAAGAAGGCGCGCTCCACCGCCGAGTGCACGAAGCCGAGCAGATAGCGATAGCCCTCGGCGAGCTCGCGCGGCCCGGACTGCGGCGGAGCGTATAACTCCGGAGATTCCAGGGCATTTCGCGCCCTGCCCAACCCTTCGATCATCTCGTCCCAGGCAGCGCGCAGTCCAGCGGCGTGGTCATCCGACACGGTCAGCCTCCCAACCAAACCGATCGAACAGCGGCGCCAGATGGGTACGGATGGCGTCGGCTTCCAGGCCGAACTCTTCGAGGCTGTAGGAGTGACCGGATCGGTACTCCCGCCCCTTCTCGGCCGCGAGCGCTTTCTCTTGCTCCGGGGCCATGTCGAGACCGAGCTTGTCGTACACCTGGTGCATCGTGCCGGACGGATCGGTCACCAGGTCGCTGTAGTTGAGAATCACGCTGGGCACCTCGGGGTGGGCATCCAACACCTCCAGCGGGTGCTGGTAGTAGTGATACGACGACTCCACGAACGACCGGAACGATTCCTGCATGTCGCTCTCCGATTGCTTGCGGGCCGACCACGCAAACCGCATCAGCTTCAGCAAGCTCGGGATCGTTTCGTAGGGATTGCGCACCGGCACAACGAATTTGGCGTCCGGAAAAGTCTGGATCAGGCTTTCGACGCGGCCGCAGTGAATCGGCGCCTTGGACAGGTGTGTCTTGCCGGGACCGTTGAGGACCAGTTGGCGTCGCACGCACTCTTTGTAGAACTGCATGACGCGGCGCCGCTTGCGCGCGGGCCACCGGTCGTCGACGTAGTAGAAGTCCAGGTGCTGAGCCCGGGGATACTGCACCACCCAATAGCCTGAGGCGCACGACATCGTCAGCAGGAACTCGTCCTCCTCCGGTGCGAACAGCCCCGACTCGTGAACTTGGTTGCTCTTGCTGAAAAGCCGTTCATCGAGGGCGTCGATGCGCCTGCGCAGCCGGCCACCCAGCCGCTGGTCCCACCGCAACACCGCCCGCAATACCTTCTTCTCGATGAGCGACGGGAAAAACATTTCCCACAGCAGGACATACGAGAACCGGGGATCAGTGGCGAGCATCCGGTGCACGTAGGTGGTGCCGCTGCGGGCGTGACCCACCACGAAGACGGGCTGTCGGACGTCGGTGCGCCGCAACACCGGGAAGACGATCGGGTCGAGTGCGAACGTCACCGTGTGCAGCAGAGCCATGGCCGGGACGACGACACACAGGGTGCGGTACTGGCGCCGACGACGGGCAGGGTCCTGCTCGAAGCGCACCAGGCGGACCATCGCCCACCAGATGCGCCAGTCAAAGTAGAAGAAGTTCTTCACGACGTCCTTTCAGGGGTTGACCTTGGCGATGACGGTTTCGGCGAAGCGTTCAAGCTTGGCCACCTTGTCCTCCAGCCGCTGCGGATCTTCACCCTTGGTGTCGGGATTTCGGAAACCCACGATGACGTCGGTGACACCCAGGTCCTCCAGTCGCTTGCATCCGTCAACCGAGCGGCCGTCGGGGCTGGCGGCATGAATCTCGAAGGGCTCGTTGGACTTTCCCGCCTCGGCGCGAAACGCCTGCAGTTTGCCCAGCATCGACTCCAGCATGTCGTTCGGGCCGCCCGCGTGCATCCACCCGTCGGCTTTGGTCGCCGCGCGCCGCAGGGCGGCCTCCGAGTGGCCGCCGATCAACAGCGGAATGGGGTGAGTGGGCACCGGACAGACCTTCATCGACGGCACGTCGTAAAAGCGGCCGTGGAACTCAAAGAATTGCCCGGACTCCAGCCCCCGAAAGATGTCGATCGCCTCGTCGAGACGGGCGCCCTTGTGGGCGGGGTCAACGCCGGCCATCAAATAGTCGTCGGGATACGGACTGCTACCGATGCCGACGCCGAGGCGGAGACGGTTGCCGGTCAGTGTGGCCACCGAGAACGCCTCCTTCGCAGCCAGTACCGGTGAACGGACCGCGAACTTCACGACGAAGGTGTTGAAGCGAATGCGTCGGGTAATCGCTCCGAGGTAGGCGGCGAGCACGAACGGCTCCATGAACTCCTTGCCCTCCAGGAAGCCACGGTCACCGTCTGCGGTATACGGGTACACAGCATCGGAATGCTGCGGATAGCCGATGGAATCGGGGATGGCGAACCCGTGATACCCCGCAGATTCCGCTGCAGTCACGAGGCTGGGCAGATACTCCGAACGCGTCATCGAGTCCGAGAAGGTGAAACGCATATCAGCCGCCCATCAGTTCCTTGATCGCATCGTTCTCACGGCGAGAACAGCCATTCTCGTCGCGAATGAACCGGCATCGATCACGAGTTTTGCCCGGTGAGTAGCGACTCGTCACTGGCCGGATTGGTCGGAGTGTGGCTGTGTTCTGGAGAAGGTGGGGAAGCCGTTGGGTCTTGCCGCCGCTGCCGCTTCCGCGGTGTGATCCGGGGGTCGCTTGTCAACAGGGCGATGCCGAAATGCATATATATCGATAGTTTTCCGGCGGTGTGGGGGTCTCGCTGCGAATTCACGATCAGGGATACCGCGTCGTCGAGCTTGTCGGCGATGGCCCGGTAGCCGCCCGGTGTCGATCGGGCATGCATCTGCGGCCCCGGAGAACACTATGTGCAGGGTGCCGCGACCTCGGGCGCGACACCAGGCCCCAGTGATGCGGTAATACGACGGCTGACCTCTAGAGCTGTGGTGCTCAGCGAAGGCGCGGCGTGGCAGCGCTGCTTCGATCGTGAAATACACCCCGTTGAGCAACACGTCCACCGCATCCAGATACGCGTCGATTTCCTGGGAAGCCTTGGTCGCCACCGGCGCAACCCAGCGTTGGCGAGCACGAAGTCAAGGCGTCCCAGCTCGGACACACCCTTGTCCACCACTGCCTGGAGGCGGCGGAAGTTCCGGACGTCGACTTGTTCAGCAACGATGCGGCGTCCGGTCTTCTCGACGAGGTGGACGGTCTCATCGAGATCCTCCCGCGTGGCCATCGGGCAAGCCACGCTGTCCATTTGTTCGCAGAGATCGACGGCGATGATGTCCGCGCCTTCTTCGGCAAATCGAACCGCATGCGAGCGACCCTGGCCCCGTGGCGCCCCCGTGATGAATGCAACCTTGCCGTCGAACTGCATGGTGTCTCCTCAACGCTCAGACGGCAGCAGGTAGGAACAGGTCAGCCGATTATCTGATCGTCAACCACGCCCGATGTTCCGAATGGAGAACAGCCGCAGTTTCCGTGCCCACTTGGCTACGGCGCAGCACCGGCGCCCACGCACCGGCAGTTCGCCGGTTTCCCCGTCCGCCGAGCGACGGCGCTACCGACAATAGACTCCTGACCAGGCCATTTACCGTGCCCCCAGTCGGACTCGAACCGACACTGGGCGGATTTTAAGTCCGCTGCCTCTGCCAATTGGGCTATGGGGGCCAGGCGGCGAAGGTAGCGCGCGAACGGCCGGGCACGAGATACCCGCTCCTGGATACGAACCCAGAAAACACTAGCGTGCGCCTCGGCCGGAGTTTGACTAGGATCGCCCGCCGCGCGCCGGGCCGCAGTGGCGCCCATCTGGGTCATATGACATGGCCGTATCGCCCGCAAGGAGCTTGTTAAAACTGCCCACATCAGCGTTAAGAGGCCGTAAACGTTTGTCAACCTATGGCTTTCGGCGGCCACTGTGGAGCCGCGTCTGGTTAGCGTTACGCCAATACACAGGGGTCGTTACGCAAACACACAGGGTTGACCCGGGGAGTCAAAGGTCGCCATGTTTCACATTAGGAGGCACCAATGTCATTCCTGCAGATAGTGCCGGAAGAGCTGACAGCCGCGGCTACGCAGCTAGGGGTGCTCGGCACCTCGTTGACCGCACAGAACGCGGCCGCTGCCGCACCTACCACTGCAATAGCTCCCGCAGCCGCCGACATGGTGTCGGCACTGCAGGCGTCGCTGTTCGCCGGCTACGGCGTCCTCTACCAGCAGATCAGCGCCGAGGCAGCTGCCCTGCACGACCAGTTTGTGAACACCCTGGGGATCAGCGCCGGAACATACGGTGCCACCGAGACCCTCAATTCGTCGGCGGCCGCTTCGCCCTTCTCCGGAATGATGTCGGGCATGAGCGGCCTCATGCAGGGGATGACAGAGGCCATTCCCGACCCGTTCTCCGGCGGCATGGCCAACATCATGAACATCGGGATGGGGAACTGGGCGTCCGCCACGTCCAACCTGCTCGGTTTGGCCGGCGGTGGGCTGCTTCCGGCCGAAGAGGCCGCTGCCGCCGACTCCTTTCTCGGAGGGGAAGCCGCCTTGGGAGAACTCGGCGTGGCCGAGGCAGCGCTTGGTGAAGGTTCCATCGCGGCCGGAGTCGGCGAGGCGTCGGCGATCGGCGCATTGTCGGTGCCGCCCAGCTGGGCCGGACAGGCCACCTTGGTCTCGAGCACAACCACCGGAGCGCTGCAGGGCGCCGGATGGACCGCCGCGGCACCAGCAGCCGCTCCGGGCATGCTCTATCCGGGGGTGCCGGGACTGGCCTCGGCCGCGCGCAACAGCGCCGGCTTCGGTGCGCCACGCTACGGCGTCAAACCCATCGTGATGCCGAAACCGGTGAGCGTCTAAGTACCCGGCACCACGCGATCACTGAGCGAAAACAAGCCAAAAGGATAGGAGCGAAATGGATTTCGCAGCCTTGCCCCCAGAAGTCAATTCGGGACTGATGTATACCGGTGCAGGTGCAGGACCGCTACTTGCGGCCGGGGCCGCCTGGAACGGTCTGGCCGTCGAGCTGAACACCACAGCGGCCTCTATTGAGTCGATCATCACGCTGCTGACCGGTGAGCTATGGTTGGGCCCAGCGTCGCTGGCCGCGGCTGCCGCAGCTCAGCCCTACATAGCCTGGTTGACCTATACCGGAGCGGCTGCGGAGCAGGCAGGTGTGCAAGCAATGGCATCCGCAGCCGCATACGAGGCGGCGTTCGCCGCGACGGTTCCTCCGCCGATCATCGCTGCAAACAGGGCTCTGCTGGCAGCGCTGGTGGCGACCAACTTTCTGGGTATCAATACGCCGGCGATCATGGCCACCGAGGCGCACTACATGGAGATGTGGGCACAGGATGCGATGGCGATGTACGGCTACGCGGCGGCATCGGGCGCAGCTGGGATGTTGACCCCGTTGACCCCGCCGGCGCAGGCCACCAACCCCGGTGGGATCGCCGCCCAGGCCGCCGCGGTGAGCCAGGCGGCCGCGTCTTCCGGCGTCACGCAACTCACTGACCTGATCACCGCGTTGCCCAATACGATTTCCGGGCTCGCCTCTCCGGTCACGTCGGTTCTCGACGCGACCGGACTGACCGGGATCATTGCTAACATTGACGCACTCATGGCCAATCCATTCATAGCGAACATATGTAACAGCGCGATCAACACCGCCGCGTGGTTCGTCATGGCCGCGATCCCCAACGCGATATTCCTCTCCAACGCCCTCGCACCGACGGAGGCAGCCGCCGAAGCCATCGAAGGTGCCGCCGGCGCGGCCGCCGCTGCGGGCGTGGGGCTGGCGGAAACGGTCGCACCGGCGGCCGGAGCCGGAGCGGTCTCGGCCGGTCTGGGCGAGGCGTCACTGGTCGGCAGCCTGTCGGTGCCGGCCAGCTGGTCGAGCGCCACACCGGCGGCGGCTTCCACCGCCGGCCTGCTGTCCGGCAGCGGCTGGAGCGTCCCGGAGGAAGCCGGACCGGTCTCCGGAATGGCCGGGATGCCCGGGATGGCGGCGGCCGCCAAGGGGGCCGGCGCGTACGCCGGGCCGCGCTACGGCTTCAAGCCGATCGTCATGCCCAAACAGGTCGTCGTATAGCCCCGACAAGACCCGGCCAAAGAAAAGGGGACCCGGCCAAAGAAAACCCGGCCAGAGAAAAGGGGATATGTCTCTCGTTTGAGGCCGGTAATTAACCGGCGCGCCGTAATGTATTCCGCGAAGCGGCTACCGCCGCACCAATCACGTGCTAGAACTCTTAAAACTACAGACTGCGAGATAAGGAGACAGGAACCATGACCGCACGCTTCATGACCGACCCGCACGCGATGCGTGCGATGGCGGGCCGCTTCGAGGTGCACGCTCAGACGGTTGAGGACGAGGCCCGCCGGATGTGGGCGTCCTCGCAGAACATCTCCGGCGCGGGCTGGAGCGGTCTGGCCGAGGCCACCTCGCTGGACACCATGGGTCAGATGAACCAGGCCTTCCGCAACATTGTGAACATGCTGCACGGCGTGCGTGACGGCCTGATCCGTGACGCCAACAACTACGAGCAGCAAGAGCAGGCCTCCCAGCAGATCCTCAGCAGCTAGCCCCGGCCCGACAGCTTCGATACAGGAGGACAAGACCAATGACTATCAATTACCAGTTCGGCGATGTCGACGCCCACGGCGCCACGATCCGTGCCCAGGCGGCGTCGCTCGAGGCCGAGCACCAGGCCATCGTTCGCGATGTGCTGGCCGCCGGCGACTTCTGGGGCGGCGCCGGTTCGGTGGCCTGCCAGGAGTTCATCACCCAGTTGGGTCGCAACTTCCAGGTGATCTACGAGCAGGCCAACGCCCACGGCCAGAAGGTCCAGGCCGCCGGCAGCAACATGGCCCAGACCGACAGCGCCGTCGGCTCCAGCTGGGCCTAAAACCGACAACAACAAGTGTGGCCGCACACCGGCAGGTGTGCGGCCACACTTGTGTGCACCCAGACCTAGCCGCCCATCGGCGTATGGGGAATCACCGTATGGGGAATCACCGACGAACGGACTCCGACGCGCTGAACCGCGCCATCGGCCTCGCGCCCGACCATGCCTCCGAGCGGCAGCCTGGACAGGCTGGCGCCGTTTGCCGCCGCCGGGACCGCGCCAACCTGGGCTTCCGGCACCGCCACGGCACCGGCCGGGGTCACCGGTGCCGCCGACAGCGTTTCGGCCCAGCTCGGCGGCACCGACAATGTCCCCAGCGAGGCCGCTTGGCCGACGCTCGCCGATGCGGCCGGGCCGCTTATCGCCGGCACACCTGCCGCACCTAACGGGCCTAGGCCGCCCGATTGGGTCAACTCGTCGGCCCCTAGGTAGTCCAGTCCCACGCCGAACAAGTCCAGCCCGACACCACCGCCGTCCAAACCGACCAGACCGGCCGCGTCCATACCCAGCCCGGTCGTATCCTCGGCCAGCCCCAGCTGGCTTCCACTCAGGCCAGTCAAGCCCGTCGCCGCCCCCTCCAGAGCGTCGACACTGTTGCCGGCGCCCTTGAGCGCGCCCTTGCCGGATACGCCGGTCAGACTCGACAAGGCGGTGATCGGCGCGCCGGCCCCGGACGACGCCACCGTCGCCGCGTTTCCCGGGGCCGTCGACGAGAGCACCCCGGTGGATGGCCCCGGCGTGGCCATCCCTTCCAGCACCTGCGGAACCGCGGACAACGACGACGTCATGGTCTGCGCATCGGCGCCGGCCGAGCCACCGACGGTGTTGCTCATCGCGGCCGCTTGACTGGTCAGCCCGCCCGCATTGGTGGTCTGCGGCGGTGAAGCGAACGGCGCCAGTCTCGTGACCGCCGCGGAGCTGTCGGCGTAGCCGTACATCGCTGCGGCATCCTGGCCCACACCTCGCTGTAGTGCGCCTCGGTCGCCGCGATCGCCGGGGTGTTCTGCCCGACGATATTGGTCGCCACCAGGGCCGCGAGCTCAGCCCGGTTCGCCGCGATCACCGGCGGCGGCACCGTCATGGCGAACGCTGAATCATAGGCGGTCGCCGCAGCCACAGCCTGAGTGGCCACTTGTTCGCAGGCGGTGGCGGTCGCCCTCATCCATGCCAGGTACGGTGCGGCGGCGGAAGCCATCGACATCGACGCGGGCCCCGCCCACGACTGCGCTGTCACGCTCGATACCACCGACTCGTAACCGTTTGCCGCGGAGTGCAATTCGGTTGCCAGATCCTCCCATCCGACGGGCCGCGGCCAGCATCGTCCCCGGGCCCGGCCCCGTATACATGCGACCGGAATTGACTTCCGGCGGCAGTCCCCCAAAATCCATTGATCCTCGCTGTTTGTGTTACCCGTCCTCGCTCAACCGGCGTGGCTTGGGTATCGCCTGCGTGACCCGCGCCGCGGTACCAGCTCAACGACGGCCGTCGGTACCGAGCACGGCACTCGATAGCCACGGCAACCGCCAAGCCGCGAAGCATTGTCAGGTGGGCATGTGGGCGCCCCAACAGTCCATACCGACAAAATGCATATCAAACACTTGCATACAACACATATACGGCGGAGGTCCCCGTTGGTGGCGCCGGCAGTCGCCGGGCATGGCTACATTTGAGCTTGTTATGAACTCCGTGACGATCCCATGTGAGCTTGACAGTATGGGGAAACATGACCGCAATGACCGGACAACCGCGCAGCCAACGTCCGCGCCAAGCCATCCTGGGGCAGCTGCCCCGTATTCACCGTGCCGACGGTTCGCCGATCCGGGTTTTGCTGGTCGATGACGAGCCGGCCCTGACCAATCTGGTCAAGATGGCGCTGCATTACGAAGGCTGGGACGTCGAGATCGCCCACAACGGCCGGGAAGCCATCGCCAAGTTCGAAAGAATCAGCCCGGACGTTCTCGTTCTGGACATCATGCTGCCCGATGTGGACGGGCTGCAGATTCTGCAGCGGGTCCGCGAATCCGACGACTACACGCCCACCCTGTTCCTGACCGCCCGGGATTCGGTGATGGATCGGGTCACCGGTCTGACCGCGGGCGCCGACGACTACATGACCAAGCCGTTCAGCCTCGAGGAACTGGTCGCTCGGCTGCGCGGGCTGCTGCGCCGTTCCAGCCATCTGGCGCCCCCGGCCGACGAATCCCTCAAGGTGGGCGACCTCAAGCTCGACGCCGCCAGCCGGGAAGTCACCCGCGGCGGGACGCCGATATCGCTGTCGTCGACCGAGTTCGAATTGCTGCGGTTCCTGATGCGCAATCCGCGCCGCGCGCTGAGCCGGACCGAGATCCTCGACCGGGTCTGGAACTACGACTTCGCCGGCCGCACCAGCATTGTCGACCTCTATATCTCGTACCTGAGGAAGAAGATCGACGCTGACCGCGAGCCGATGATCCACACCGTCCGCGGGATTGGATACATGCTGCGACCAGCGGAATGAGCCGGCAGTGACCGGGGACCGCAACACCCCTCGCTGGTTTCCCCGTTCGTTACGCGGGCAGTTGCTGCTCGGCGTGCTCGGTGTCGTGACCGTGGTGCTGGTGGCCGTGGGCGCCGTCTCCGTGCTCAGCCTGCGCGGTTACGTCACCGCGATGAACGACGCCGAGGTCGCGGAGTCCCTCCACGCGCTCAGTCACGCATACGCCAGATACCGCAACGGCGAACACACGTCGATACATACCGGCACACCCCCGGTATCCCAGGCGCTGCTGGAATTCACCGGGCAGACCCCGGGCAACCTCATCGCGGTGCTGCGCGACGGTGTGGTCATCGGCTCGGCCGTCTTCTCCGAGGACGAACCACAGCCTGCGCCGGCCGATGTCATCCGCGCCATCGAAGCCCAATCCTGGGACGACGGCCCCTCCCGTGTCGAAACGCTGGGCAGCCTGGGTTCCTACCAGGTTGCCAGCCGCGCCGCCGGATCCGACCGACTCATCGTCGGCGTCTCACTCAACCTCGCCGACCAGATCATTTCCCGCAAGAACATCACCACGACCGTGCTGGTCGCCACGGCGCTGGTGATCACGGCGGTACTCACGGTCTGGGTGGTCGGATATGCCCTTCGGCCGTTGCGCCGGCTCGCCGCGACTGCCGCCGAAGTCGCCGCGTTACCGCTCGCCGGCGAAGACCACCGGATCAGCGTGCGGGTCCGGCCGGAGGACACCGACCCGGACAACGAAGTCGGCATCGTGGGCCAGACCCTGAATCGATTGCTGGACAACGTCGACAGCGCATTGCAGCACCGTGTCGAATCCGATCTGCGGATGCGGCAATTCATCACCGACGCCAGCCACGAGCTGCGAACCCCGCTCGCCGCCATCCAGGGCTACGCGGAACTGACTCGTCAAGACAGTTCGGCCCTGCCCCCCACCACCGAATACGCGTTGGCACGCATCGAGTCGGAAGCCCGACGGATGGCGTCACTGGTTGACGAACTGCTGCTGCTGTCCCGGTTGGGTGAAGGCGAAGACCTGCAAAACGAAGAGCTCGACCTGACCGATCTGGTCATGAACGCCGTCAACGATGCGACGGTGGCAGCGCCGAGCCACCGTTGGGTCAAAGAGCTGCCCGACGAACCGGTGTGGGTCAACGGCGATCATGCCCGGCTGCATCAGCTCGTCAGCAATCTGCTCACCAACGCGTGGGTGCATACCCCGCCCGGTGTCACCGTGACCACGGCGATCAGCTGCCATACCGACGCGACCAACGGGTCATACGCCGAGCTGACGGTGAGCGACGACGGACCCGGCATCGACGCCGACGTCGTACCCCATCTGTTCGAGCGGTTCGTGCGCGCCAACACGACGCGCTCGGGTGAGGCCGGCCATGGATTGGGCCTGGCGATTGTCAACTCGATCGTCAAGGCGCATAACGGCTCGGTGACCGCCGAGTCCGCTCACGGCCACACCGTCTTTCGGGTCAGACTGCCGATGATGGACCGACCGGGCACGGCCACCGGATAGCCGCACCACCGCAACGACCGTAAAACTGGCGTCTGACGGCGTAAAGAAACCGTTAAGGCCGCTCCCGCCCGGCCTCGGTCGCGCCTAGCCTCTGTCTGGCCCTCTACCGGAGAGCGGTTGTCGTTGCGTGTCGAGAAAGACAGATATGTCCGTGGTGGTTTACCTGGCGCTGACCGTAGCCGTCTTTGCCGCGCTGAGCGCACTGCTGAAGTTGGATTTGTGAGCACCGCCAACGCCGTCGGTCTAACGCTTGCGGCGCTCGTCGCGCTGCTGCTGGTTGCGGCCCTGGTGTATCCGGAGAAGTTCTGATGAGCGACGGCACCGCAGCAGTCCTGTTCCTCGGGCTGCTGGTGGCCGCTCTCGCGGCGGTACACGTCCCGCTTGGCGACTATATGTACCACGTCTACAGCACTGAAAAGCATTGGCGCGCAGAGCGATTCATCTACCGGGTGGTCGGGGCGGACCCCGACGCCGAACAGACGTGGGCCGCATATGCCCGTAGCGTGCTGGCTTTTTCGGCGGTGAGCATCATATTCCTGTTCGCCCTGCAGCTAGTGCAGGACAAGCTGCCGCTGCACCTTGCCCATCCGGCCACACCGATGACACCCGCACTGGCCTGGAACACCGCGGTCAGCTTCGTCACCAACACCAACTGGCAGGCTTATTCCGGCGAATCGACCCAGGGGCATCTGGTGCAGATGGCCGGTTTGGCGGTGCAGAACTTCGTGTCCGCCGCGGTCGGCATGGCCGTGGCCGTGGCCTTCGTCCGCGGGTTCGCCCGCAACCGCACCGGCGAACTCGGCAACTTCTGGGTGGACCTGGTGCGTGGCACGCTGCGCATCCTGCTGCCGATAGCCGTCGTCGGCGCGGTCATGCTCGTCATGGGCGGCGTTGTGCAGAACTTCCATCTCAACGATCAAGTCGTGACCACGCTGGCCGGGTCCCCGCAGACCATCCCGGGCGGTCCGGTCGCCAGCCAGGAGGTGATCAAGGAGCTCGGCACCAACGGCGGCGGCTTCTACAACGCCAACTCTGCCCACCCCTTCGAGAACCCGACCGCCTGGACCAACTGGGTGGAGATCTTCCTGCTGCTGGTCATCAGTTCCGCGCTGCCCCGCACCTTCGGCCGGCTGGCGGGCAGCAAGCGACACGGCTATGCGATCGCGGCGATCGTCGCGGTGATCGCCGCCGTCAGCGTGACCACCATGCTGCTGTTCCAGGTGCAGCACCACGGCACCGTGCCCACCGCCGTGGGTGCGTCGAGCGAAGGGGTCGAACAGCGCTTCGGGGTCGCCGACTCGGCGGTCTTTGCCGACGCCACCACGCTGACGTCCACCGGCGCCGTCGACTCGACTCACGACTCCTACACCAGCCTGGGCGGCATGATGACGATGCTCAACATGCAACTCGGCGAGGTCGCGCCCGGCGGCACCGGCTCTGGCCTGTACGGCATCCTGATCCTGGCCGTCATCACCGTGTTCGTCGCCGGGCTGATGGTCGGGCGGACCCCGGAATATCTGGGCAAGAAGATCACGCCGCGGGAAATGAAACTGGCGGCCGGATACTTCCTGGTGACTCCGCTGATCGTGCTGCTCGGCACCGCCGTCGCAACAGCGCTGCCCGGCGAGCGGGCCGGCATGACAAACACCGGGCCGCACGGGCTGTCGGAAGTGCTCTACGCGTTTACCTCCGCGGCCAACAACAACGGCTCGGCGTTCGCGGGTCTGGCGGCCAATACGGTGTGGTACAACACCGCCCTGGGCCTGGCGATGCTCTTCGGCCGATTCCTGCCGATGATTCTGGTGCTGGCGCTGGCCGGTTCGCTGGCCCGGCAGGGGACCACGCCGGAGTCGGCCGGCACCTTACCCACCCACCGGCCGCAGTTCGTCAGCCTGGTGGTCGGGGTGACGGTCGTCGTGGTGGCACTCACCTTCCTGCCCGCGCTGGCGCTCGGGCCGCTCGCCGAAGGGATCCACTGAAAGTGACGCGCACCACCACTTCGGCCACCCACCTGCTCGATCCGGCGCTGCTGGTGAAGTCGCTACCGGACGCGTTGCGCAAGCTCGACCCGCGCACCCTGTGGCGCAACCCGGTGATGTTCATCGTGGAGATCGGCGCCGGCTGGGCGACGATTCTGGCGTTCGGTGACAACACCTGGTTCAGCTGGCTCGTGGTGTTCTGGCTCTGGCTGACAGTCATTTTCGCCAACCTCGCCGAAGCGGTCGCCGAGGGACGCGGCCAAGCGCAGGCCGATTCCCTGCGAAAAGCCAAGGCCGACACCATCGCGCACCGGCTCAGGGATTGGTCACCGAGAACTGCAAGCACACCCGAAGACCCTGAAGACGTTGCCGCGCCACTGCTGCGGCCCGGCGACATCGTGGTTGTCGCAGCGGGCGAGGTCATTCCCGGAGACGGTGATGTCGTGGAAGGCATTGCCTCAGTGGACGAATCGGCGATCACCGGCGAATCCGCCCCGGTCATTCGGGAATCGGGCGGCGACCGCTCCTCGGTAACCGGCGGGACGACCGTGCTGTCGGATCGCATCGTCATCCGAATCACCCAAAAGCCCGGTGAGAGCTTCGTGGACCGGATGATCGCGCTCGTCGAGGGCGCCAACCGGCAGAAGACTCCCAACGAGATTGCGCTCAACATCCTGCTCGCGGCGTTGACCATCATCTTCGTGTTCGCGGTCGCCACACTGCAGCCGCTGGCGATCTACTCCAAGGCCAACAACCCCGGTGTGCCCGACACCTCGGCGCTCGGCGCCGACGGCATCAGCGGCATCGTGCTGGTCGCGCTGCTAGTGTGCTTGATTCCCACCACAATCGGGGCGCTGCTGTCGGCGATCGGCATCGCGGGCATGGACCGGCTGGTGCAACGCAACGTGCTGGCCATGTCCGGACGGGCCGTCGAAGCCGCCGGTGACGTCAACACCCTGCTGCTGGACAAAACCGGAACCATCACCCTCGGCAATCGAGAGGCATCGGAATTCATTCCGGTGCACGGGATCAGCGCCGCCGAGCTCGCCGACGCCGCTCAGCTGGCCAGCCTGGCCGACGAAACGCCGGAGGGCCGCTCCGTCGTCGTCTACGCCAAACAAGCCTACGGATTGCGCGCCCACACACCAGGTGATCTCGACGACGCCTGCTGGGTGGAATTCACTGCGGTGACCCGGATGTCGGGTGTCGACCTGGACGGGCGAAAGCTGCGTAAGGGAGCGGCCAGCTCGGTCGCCGAATGGGTACGTGGCAACGGCGGCGAGGTTCCGGCCGAACTGGGGCACATTGTCGACGGCATCTCCGCTGCCGGGGGAACGCCGCTGGTGGTGGGCCGGGTGGATCATCGAAAAGCGCAGGTGCTCGGCGTCATCCACCTCAAGGACGTGGTCAAGCAGGGCATGCGGACCCGGTTCGACGCGATGCGCCAGATGGGAATTCGCACCGTAATGATCACCGGCGATAACCCGTTGACCGCCAAGGCAATTGCGGACGAGGCCGGGGTCGACGACTTTCTGGCCGAGGCCACACCCGAGGACAAGCTGATGCTGATCGAGCGGGAGCAGCACGGCGGCCGCCTGGTTGCGATGACCGGCGATGGCACCAACGACGCCCCGGCGCTGGCCCAGGCCGATGTGGGGGTGGCGATGAACACCGGCACCGCCGCCGCCAAGGAGGCCGGCAACATGGTGGACCTGGACTCCGATCCCACCAAGCTCATCGAGATCGTGGAAATCGGTAAGCAACTGCTGATCACCCGCGGCGCGCTGACCACATTTTCGATCGCCAACGACATCGCCAAGTATTTCGCGATCATCCCGGCGATGTTCGTGGCGCTGTTTCCCGGCTTGGATCTGCTCAACGTGATGCGGCTACACAGCCCGCAATCGGCGATCCTGTCCGCGGTGATCTTCAACGCCGTCGTCATCGTCGCGCTGATTCCACTGGCATTGCGCGGGGTTCGGTATACGCCCAGTCGCGCCTCGAAACTGCTCAGCCGCAACCTTTACCGGTATGGAATGGGCGGACTGGTCGCGCCGTTCATCGGGATCAAGGTCATCGACCTGGTCGTCCAACTATTGCCCGGGATGTCGTAGATGGTTCGCCAATATTGGGCCGCACTGCGGGCCCTGCTGGTTTTCACGGTCATCCTCGGCCTCGGCTACCCGCTGCTCGTCTGGTTGGTGGCATGGCTTCCCGGGCTGCACGACCAGGCGCAAGGTTCCATCGTCGATGCCGGCGGTAAGCCGGTCGGCAGCAGCCTGATCGGACAGTTGTACCTCGATGCCGCCGGGCGTCCGTTGCCGCAGTACTTCCAGGGGCGGCCCTCAGAGGCAGGCGCCGGATATGACCCGTTATCCAGCGGCGGCAGCAATCTGGGACCGGAGAGCATCGTGGATATTCCCGCTGACCCGGCAAAACTGGCGGCCGGCGCAAGTCCGGCCGAAGCCGGTTACCAGCCCAGTCTGCTGACCCAGGTGTGTTCGCGCAGTGCGGAGGTGGCGCGATTCGAGGGCCTCGACCAGGCGGGGGGATCACGTCCATTCTGCACGCCGGGCGGCGTCGGAGCCGTGCTGTCGGTGATCGGTCCCCGCGATCCGCGCGGCAATGTCGCGCGCCCAGTTCGAGTGGTCAGCGTCAACGAGCCCTGCGCCGCCGGCAAGCAGCTGTTTCTGGACCGCTACGAGGGCGTACCGGTCCAATGCGCGGCGTTCGGCGAGAACTACTCGCTCGGCCAGATCGTGCCCATCCGCGGCGCGGCTCCGGAGGTCCCGGGAGTTCCGCCCGACGCCGTCACGGCCAGCGGCAGCGGGCTGGACCCGGATATCTCCCCGGCCTACGCCGAGCTGCAGATTCCCCGGGTGGCCAGGGCCCGGCATGCCAGCCAGGATCAGATACGGGCGCTGGTGGCGCAGACGGAAAGCGGCCGCGCCCTCGGCATCTTCGGCCAGGCGAGCGTCAATGTGCTGCGGCTCAACCTGGAACTCGACCGCAGATACCCGGTCTAGCGTTGCGGGTGGATGATGGTTGTGTGAGCGCCGTCGAACCCCCTCGCAAACGCGGAGAACTCCGCATCTATCTGGGGGCGGCGCCGGGAGTCGGCAAGACCTACGCGATGCTCGGCGAAGCGCACCGCCGGTTGGAACGCGGCACCGACCTGGTGGCGGCCGTGATCGAGACCCACGGACGCACGAAAACCGCTGTGCTGCTTGACGGCATCGAAATCATCCCGCCGCACTACGTCGAGTACCGCGGTACCATGTTCCCCGAACTCGACGTGCCCGCCGTGCTGGCGCGCCATCCCCAAGTGGTACTGGTCGACGAACTGGCTCATACCAATACCCCGGGCAGCAAAAACCACAAACGCTGGCAGGATGTCGAGGAGTTGCTCGATGCCGGGATCACCGTGATCTCCACGGTGAATATTCAGCATCTGGAAAGCCTCAACGACGTCGTCGCCCAGATCACCGGCATCCAACAGCAAGAGACTGTGCCGGATTCCGTCGTGCGGCAGGCAGCACAGGTGGAGCTCATCGACATCACACCGGAGGCATTGCGCCGCAGGCTGTCCCACGGCAATGTCTATGCTCCCGACAAGATCGACGCGGCGTTGTCCAACTACTTCCGCCGCGGAAATCTCACCGCACTAAGCCTGAATCCGTGGATCGGCTGGTGGTTTGATCGGCGTGTGAACAGCGAAAATGCCTTCTGGCCTGGGATAATACGAGTGCTGAAGTCGTCTTTTTCCAGTGTTCAGGAAGGCATTTTCGGTGCATTCATCGTATACGTTCACTCTCGGGTCGGCGGTGTTTGACGAGCCGAATCTGGTGTCGGCCGCGGGTTTGGTTCCGGTGCTGGAATTGGCTGAGCAGACCGGGCTTTCGGAATTGATCGGTGAGCATGTGGATCTGCCGTCGACACGGGTGGCCTCCGGTGCGGTCAACCCGGTCGGGAAGCTGACCTCGATCATCGCCGGGATGATGTGCGGCGCGGACTGCATCGACGACGTCGACGTGTTGCGTGCCGGCGGCACGCCACGGGTGTTCAACGAGGTGTATGCGCCCTCGACATTGGGGATCTTCTTGCGCGAGTTCACTTTCGGGCATGCCAACCAGCTCGCGGCCGTGGCTCGCGCGCATCTGGTGGCGCTCGCGCAGCGGGTGCCGCTGTTGCCCGGCATCGAAGAGCGCGCCTTTTTGGACATCGACTCGCTGCTGCGTCCGGTCTACGGGCGCCATAAGCAGGGTGCTTCGTTCGGGCACGCCAAGATCGCCAGCCGTGCGCTGCTGCGGTTGGGTCTGTCGCCGCAGATCACCACGATCTCGACCGCGCAGGCCCCACCGGTGATCGCCGAGGCGCGGCTGCGCAGCGGTAAGGCCGGCTCCGGCCGCGCCGCGGCCTGGCAGGTCAAACAAGCCATCACCACCGCCCGCGGGTGCGGGGCCGGCAAGATCATGCTGCGCGGCGACACCGCGTTCGGCAATAAAAAGGTGATCGGCGCCTGCATCGCCGAAGGCGTCGAGTTCTCCCTGTCGATGACCCGAAATCGGGCCATTACCACCGCGGTCGAGGGCATCGACGAGGCCGCCTACACCCCGGTGCACTACCCGGGCGCGGTCGAAGACCCTGACACCGGGGCGCTGATCTCCGATGCCGAGGTCGCCGAAACTCCCTACACCCTACGGCTGGGGCGGGGCAAGAAGATCACGGCCCGACTGGTAGTGCGCCGGGTCAAAGACGCCCGCTACCCGGATGCGTTGTTTCCGGTGTGGCGCTATCACCCATTTCTGACCAACTCCGAGCTGCCCACTGCCGAGGCCGACATCACCCACCGCCGCCACGCCATCATCGAGACCACCTTCGCCGACCTGATCGATGGCCCACTGGCTCGGATCCCTTCAGGGCTGTTCGCCGCGAACTGCGCCTGGTTGGCCTGCGCGGTGATCGCCCATAACCTGCTGCGCGCCACCGGGACCCTCGCCGGCGGTCACCACATCGTGGCCCGCGGTGCCACCCTGCGCCGCGACCTGGTCAACGTGCCCGCCCGCTTCGCCGCACCGGCCCGCAAACCGATGCTGCACCTACCCGTCCACTGGCCCCGACAAGTCGAGTGGAAAGCCCTGTGGGACAGCGTCATCGGCTACCCGACTGCGCAACCCCGCGCCGCTTGACCAAGCGGCCAGCCCCTGTCCACCCCGCCATCCAGGCCCGACCCGAGGAACCCCTAAAGGAAAAGCTGGTGCAGGCCAGCGGATCACATACACGCCAAAGTGTCCACGCCCCAGCGCCACTCGCCCGAACCCGCCGATGACCACCCGAAATCATCGATCCACGGATTCAGGCTAAGGGAACTGGCGCTGCTGTGGCTGGCCGACCAGGTGGACACCGCGCTGGCCAAGTACCGCGCGGAGAACAAGATTACCGACCTGTGGGAAGCGCGCGAACGCGTCGTCGTGGCCGTCACCGGCGGTCCCGAGTCGGAGACGTTGGTGCGACGGGCGTCGCGGATCGCGTCGAAATCCAGTGCCGAGCTGATGGTGGTGCACGTGATCCGCGGTGACGGGCTGGCGGGTCTGTCGGAGGCGCGGATGAGCAAGATCCGGGCACTGGCCGGCAGTCTTGACGCCTCGCTGCATACCGTGGTCGGTGACGACGTCGCCGACGCCTTGCTGGATTTCGCCCGCGAAATCAACGCCACCCAGCTGGTGATCGGGACCTCGCGCCGGACTCGATGGGCGCGTCTGTTGGAGGACGGTATCGGCCAGGCCATCGTCGAGCGGTCGGGCAAGATCGACGTGCACCTGGTCACTCATGAGGAATCCAAGCGCGGCTTGCGAACGACCCCCGTCGCGCCCCGGGGACGTCGAGTGACGTCCTGGCTGGCGGCCGTCATCGTTCCCTCGCTGATCTGCGCGATCACCCTGGCCGTGCTGGACCGCTATCTGGACACCAGCGGCGAAAGCGCGCTGTTCTTCGTCGGAGTCCTCGTGGTGGCGCTGCTGGGAGGCGTTGCCCCGGCGGTGCTTTCGGCGGTGTTATCCAGCCTGCTGCTGAACTATTACCTGACCGATCCGCGGCACACGTTCACCATCGCCGAACCTTCCGCGGCCGTGACCGAGGCGGTCCTGCTGCTGGTCGCGGTCGCGGTCGCGGTGCTTGTCGACGGTGCGGCCAACCGAGCCCGGGAAGCCCGCCGGGCCGCCCAGGAGGCCGAGCTGCTGACCTTGTTCGCCGGATCCGTGCTGCGCGGCGCGGACCTGGACACACTGCTGGAACGAGTGCGGGAGACGTACACCCAACGCGCGGTCAGCATGTTGCGTGAGCGCGCCGGCGAAGACCGTACCTTCAGTGAGGTGGTGGCCTCCGTTGGCAAAGATCCCTGCACCACAGTCGATTCCGCCGACACCGCGATCGAGGTCGGTGACGACGAATTCTGGATGCTGATGGCCGGAAAAAAGCTGTCGGCGCGGGACCGACGAGTGCTCAACGCGGTGGCCCGACAAGCCGCGGGTCTGGTCAGACAACGGGAGATGGCCGAAGAAGCCAGCCGCACCGAGGCGATCGTGCGTGCCGACGAGCTGCGGCGCTCGCTGCTGTCCGCGGTCAGCCATGACCTGCGCACCCCGCTGGCGGCGGCCAAGGTCGCGGTGTCCAGCTTGCGGGCCCACGATATCGCCTTCTCCCCGGCCGACACCGCCGAATTGCTGGCCACCATCGAAGAATCCATCGACGCGCTCACCGCGCTGGTCGGAAACCTGCTCGATTCCTCACGGCTGGCCGCCGGCGTGCTGCGCCCGGACCTGCAGCGGGTGTATCTGGAGGAAGTGGTGCAGCGCGCGTTGGTGAGTATCGGCATGGGTGCCACCGGCTTCTACCGGTCGGCCATCGACCGCGTCAAGGTCGACGTCGGAGGCGCCGTGGTGATGGCCGACGCGGGCCTGCTGGAACGGGTCTTGGCCAACCTGATCGACAACGCGCTGCGCTATGCACCGGACTGTGTCGTGCGGGTCAACGCCGGCCGGGTGGGCGATCGTGTGCTGATCAACGTCATCGACGAGGGTCCCGGGGTCCCGCCCGGAACCCAGAGCCAGATCTTCGAACCCTTTCAGCGCCTTGGCGATAACGACAACACCACCGGAGTCGGACTGGGAATGTCTGTGGCGCGCGGTTTCGTCGAAGCCATGGGAGGCACCGTCGTGGCCGGAGATACACCGGGCGGCGGTCTGACCGTCGTCGTCGACCTGGCCGCCCCGCCCGCTTGCGGGGGAGAGCGGCGCGAATGACCCGTGTGTTGGTGGTCGACGACGAGCCGCACATCCTGCGGGCGCTGCGCATCAATCTGACCGTGCGCGGCTATGAGGTGATCACCGCCTCGACCGGCGCCGGTGCGCTGCGCGCCGCCGCCGAACACCCGCCCGACGTGGTGATCCTCGACCTCGGCCTGCCCGACATCTCGGGGATCGACGTGCTGGCCGGTCTCCGCGGTTGGCTGTCAGCGCCGGTGATCGTGTTGTCGGCGCGCACCGATTCCTCCGACAAGGTCGAGGCCCTGGATGCGGGCGCCGACGACTACGTCACGAAACCCTTCGGGATGGACGAGTTTCTGGCCAGGCTGCGCGCGGCGGTGCGCCGCAACGCCGCGGCGTCGGAGGTGGATCAGCCGGTTGTCGAAACCGACGCGTTCACCGTCGATTTGGCCGCGAAGAAGGTCACCAAGAACGGCGTCGAAGTGCATCTGACCCCGACCGAATGGGGCATGCTCGAGGTCCTGGTCCGTAACCGGGGCAAGCTGGTCGGCCGCGAAGAGCTGCTCAAGGAGGTCTGGGGACCCGCGTACGCCACCGAAACCCATTACCTGCGGGTGTACCTGGCGCAGCTGCGGCGCAAACTGGAAGACGACCCGTCACACCCCGAGCACCTGCTGACCGAGTCCGGAATGGGTTATCGCTTCGAGGCCTGATCCCAGCTGCCACAGGAGTCACTGGTTGCGGGGGATGCTCTTTTTGCCCACCTCACTCGGAAATTCATGGTGATCACGAATGCGACTGGTCAACGATGTCTTCTTCCGTAGCCTTGGATGCCTGGCTCTGGGCACACCTTGGCTCTGTTTTCGGCACGCCGATACCGCACCTTCGCTCAAACCGCTTGTGATGGCAGGCAATCGGGGGATGTCGCACGTGCTCACCGTATCGGCAGTCATGGGCGTCGTATCGAGTGTGCGGTGACGCCTTTGACTGTGCATCGAGGGCGGGAACGTCCACGATCGACCGCCCGGACGGCACAGTCGGCGCCGCCACCGCACACTCGGTGCCATCGGCGCACACTCGGTGCCTTCAGCCACCGACCCAACCGCACCAGCACGCGATTTCCCTCTCCCACACCGGGGCACAGCCCCACAACCGCTCACGGCGACTTCGCCGGTGCCCGGGCCGAGGCCCGCAACGCCAGCACGCGTCGATGAATCCGGTGTTCGGTGGCTCGCGGGATGTACGACGGGCCGCACCGACCCCGGCCGAGCGGGCGAACCCGGCCGCGTGCAATCTCCCAGCGCAACGCGTCCGAGACGGCCTTGGATGCCCTGCCACACAAGGAAAATCCGTGCCAGGCAAGCGCATCGAGCATTTCAGCGATCCTCGCCGGTCCGTGTTGGGACAACTGCATGGTCAGCACGTAGCGGAGCTCGATTCCGCGAAGCATGGTGTGCATTGCCGAAGCGTCGCATGCCGGTATGACATCGGCCGGAGTTGTCGCTATTAGGTGGGCAAAAAGAGCACCCCCCTGTTGCCTAGCGGCTCCTGCGACAGATGTGACTCATCCGGACAATGACAGCACGATACCGTCCAGGATGTCGTGCTCACTGACGGTCAGCTCGTCAATGCCGGCCCGGTCGCGCAGCTCGCGGGCCAACTCCTCGACCACAATCGCCCCGCCGGCGATCACGTCCACCCGGCCCTCGTGCATCGGCGGCAGCGCGGCGCGCTCCTTGCGAGTCATTTTCACCAGCCGATCGCACACGATCAGTAACTCATCACCGGGCACCCGCGAAAGGTGAATGGCCGCAGCATCATACGCTGTCAAGCGGTGAGCCAACGCGGACAGCGTGGTCATCGTCCCGGCCAGACCGACCCAGGTCCGCGCCGATTCGACGGGCACCACCTGCAACGCGACCGCCAACCGCTCCCGCACCACCTTTCGGGCCGCGGCGACCTCCCGCGCCGTCGGGGGGTCGGAGTGCAAACAGCGCTCCGTCAGCCGGACGCAGCCGATGTCAGCCGAGTAACTCGCGACCACTGCATCACCGGCCTTGCCGAGCACCATCTCGGTGGAGCCGCCGCCCAAGTCTACGACCACGAAAGGCGAACCGGCGCTGTCTAATTCGCCCACCGCACCGCGGAACGACAGCTCGGCCTCCTCGGCGCCGCTGATCACTTCCGCGATCGACCCGGGGATCACGGCGCCCAGCACCTCGGCCGTCATCGCGAAGAAGGCGTCGCGATTGGCGGCGTCGCGAGTGGCCGACGTGGCAACCATTCGAACCCGCTCGACACCGTGCAGCCGCAGCAATGCGGCATAGTCGGTCAACGCCGCGCGGGTCCGCGCGATCGCATCCGGGGCGAACTCGCCGGTCGCGTCAACTCCCTGACCCAGTCGGACAATCCGCGTTTCGCGATGCACATCGTGCAGGCGGGCGCCGGTCGCCTCGGCGATCAACAGGCGAATCGAATTGGTACCGCAGTCGATCGCCGCGATTCGCCGTCTCGATCCACTCATCGCCACTGCTCCCCCACAATCAAATCGGCGGCCGCCGGCTCGGCGGCCAACAGCGCCACCGCCTCGTCGCCGAGTGGATTCACCCCGGGACCCTTGGCCAACGAATGCGCGATCAGCACGTGCAGGCACTTCACCCGGTCGGGCATTCCCCCCGCCGATACCGCCGTCCCCAGCGGTTCGATGGCATCACGCTCGGCCAGATACGACTCGTGCGCGCGCCGATAAGCCGCGGCCAGGCCGGAGTCGCATCGCAACCGATCAGTCATCTCACGCATCAGCCCGGTGGTCTCCAGCCTGCTCGCCGCCGACGTGAGCCCCGGATGCGTCAGGTAGTACAGCGTCGGAAACGGCGTCCCGTCAGGCAACTTCGGGGCGGTTTTCACCACGCCGGGTTCACCGTTGGGGCATCGGTAAGCGACCTCGAGCACGCCGCGAGGCTCCCGGCCGAGCTGACGCGCCACCACCTGAAGATCGGCCCGGTCAACCACCGGGCGCCGTCGGGTTCGGCGGCACCGCACCGGGCGGACCGGGCTCGGTGGTGGGCTCCGGGGCGGCGGCAGGCGGCAGGTGTGGCGCATCGGCGATGGTGTGCCACAACGCGGTATACCAGGGCTCGTTCTTGGCCGCGGTCGGCGCATCGCCGCGAGGCTGGGGCGACACCGCCGCCGTCGGCGGAAGCTGGACCTGAAACGGGATGTCGCCCGGCATCACGAACCCGAGACGCTCGCGGGCCTGGGCCGCGATATAGGCCGGGTCGGCCAGCTGATTCTTCTGCCGCTCCAGATCGGCGATCTGGCGACGCAGCGCGGCTTCCGTCGCGGCCAGTTGTTCCATCTCGGTGCGCTGCGCGAAGTAGGTGCGTACCGGCCCGGCGATGGTCAGCGTGAGCACACACACCACCGCGGCCAGCACCGCCGCTCGCCGAGCGGTGAACCCCAGCCGCTGGTCGGACCGCTGTTCCAACGATTCGGTGAACGAGCGCTTGATGGGTTCGACGACATGCTCGCGCAGGGTACGGGCGGTCTGGCCGGTGGCCGGCGACTGCGCGGGCCGGGACGGCGACGCTGAGCGACGGGCCCTGGACGTATCGCCGGCCTTCCCCGGCCGCGAAGCCGGGGAGCGGCGTTTCGAATCGGGTCGTTTCGCGTCGGGCATGTCGTTTCAGCCGCGCCTCGGGTTGGCGGCCAACCTATTTTTGGTCCCCAAGGTATCGGGGAAAGGCCAGGTCGCCGGCGTAACGGGCGGCGTCGCCGAGCGTGTCTTCGATACGCAACAGCTGGTTGTATTTGGCGACCCGTTCACTGCGGGCCGGTGCGCCTGTCTTGATCTGTCCGCTGCCCACCGCCACCGCCAGGTCGGCGATCATGGTGTCCTCGGTCTCGCCGCTGCGGTGGCTCATCATCGTGCGGTATCCGCTGTGGTGGGCCAGCGCCACCGCGTCGAGTGTCTCGGTCAGCGTGCCGATTTGATTCACCTTGACCAGCAACGCGTTTGCCACGCCTCGTTCGATGCCCTCTTCGAGTCGCTCCGGATTCGTGACGAAGATGTCGTCGCCGACGATCTGTACCCGGTCGCCGATCGACGCCGTCAGCGCGGTCCAGCCGTCCCAGTCGTCCTCGGACAGCGGGTCTTCGATGGACACCAGGGGGTAGGAAGCCAACAGTCCGGCGTAGAACTCGGCCATCTGCGCGGCAGTGCGGGTCGAACCCTCGAAGGAGTAGCCGGTGCCGTCGGTGTAGAACTCGGTGGCCGCGGCGTCGAGTGCCAGTGCCACGTCCGAGCCCAGCTGGAAACCCGCGGACTCGATTGCCCGGCTGATCAGATCCAGCGCCGCGGTGGTGCCGGCCACGTCGGGGGCAAAACCGCCTTCGTCGCCCAGACCGGTGGACAACCCCTCCTTCTTCAGCACCGACTTGAGCGCGTGGTACACCTCGGCACCCCAGCGCAGCGCCTCGGCGAAACTCGGCGCGCCGATCGGGGCCACCATGAACTCCTGGATGTCGACGGCGGTGTCGGCGTGTGCGCCGCCGTTGAGGATGTTCATCATGGGCACCGGCAGGATGTGGGCGTTGGGGCCGCCGATGTAGCGGAACAACGGCAATTCCGCCGATTCGGCGGCGGCCTTGGCAACGGCCAGCGAGACACCGAGGATCGCGTTGCCGCCCAACCGGGATTTGTCGGGCGTGCCGTCCAGGTCGACCAGCGCCTGGTCGACCAGCCGCTGGTCGTCGGCGTTGAGGCCGATGACAGCCGGGCCGATTTCATCGAGTACGGCTTGGACTGCCTTCTTGACCCCCTTGCCGCCGTAGCGGTCGCCGCCGTCGCGCAGTTCGACGGCCTCGTGCTCGCCCGTCGACGCGCCCGAGGGCACGGCGGCGCGGGCGAAGGTGCCGTCCATCAGAGCCACCTCGACCTCGACCGTCGGGTTGCCGCGGGAATCCAGAATCTCGCGGGCCCCGACCTGCTCGATAATCGGCACTGGATTCTCCTTTGCGCTGTGGTTCTCTTATGGTCCCCGACCGACCATTAGCGTAAAGCCTGGCTCGGCGCTTTATCCTGCTACAGCGGGTGGCCCGCCGCGTAAGCGGTCGCCCAGTCCCGCACCGCCCGAGCGTAAACACCGGAGTTGTTGTAGGCGCGCAACGCGGTGATCCAGCCGCGCGGCGTCGCGAGATCCTTTCCGCGCCAGCACAAGTAACCTGCCGCCGAGAGTGCGGCATCGTCGATGTTGTCGGGGCTGACAATGCCGTCGTTGTTGGCGTCGACCCCGTAGAGCCGCCAGGTCTCGGCGATGAACTGCATCGGCCCCATCGCACGCTGCACCCCGTCTCCGTCCGAAGCACCGTCGGCAGCGCCGCGGTCACTGTCCACGATGCGCAGCGTCCCACCGGTGCCGTCGAGGCGAACGCCGCGAATGGGCGGGGTCACGTCCCCGTTGGGCGCTATGGTCGCGCCGCGATAGGTGCCGTTATGGCTCTCGACCTGCCCGATACCGGCCAGTGTGGTCCACGCGATGTGGCACTTGGGGTTCTCGACCTCCGCGACGCGAGCGGCGTAGGCGTAGGCCTCGAGAGCGATGACCGGCATTTCCAGCGCGGGGGCTCGCTGCTCGGCCCACTCTCGCAACTGATCGGCGGGCCGGCCGCTGGCGTAGGTATCCACCGGCGGGACGGGATCGCCCGGCGGCGGCGGCACACCGTCGGGAATGAACAAGCTGAGCTGCCAGGTGCAACTGGACGCCAACAGCATCGCGGTCGCCCCTATCACGGCGACCGCGCGCAACCAACGTCTCGGCGTCACACTGCTCCTTCTTGGCTGCTCGTGGGCTCCGTTGAGGGCTTCGCTCGGGGCTGGCTGCCGCTCCCCTTACGTGCTCCTCCGGTCTGCTACCGATTTGGTCATGATCATCGTCCCACGGGTTGCGATCGTGCCTCTTCTGATTTGCGGCTCAGCACACCGGCATACCGTTGTTATCACGTGGATATCGGTTAGCTGTGAGCGTGTTTGGCTATCGCTGTTCCCGTTTCTGTTGCTAGCAAACGCATCTGTCGCAAACTTCGGGATGATCGCTTGCCGTTGGGGGGTCTTACCGCCTGCCTTTGCGTTTCTTCGGGCCGCCGCGGGATTCCTTACCCGCTGCCGGCGCGGTTTCGGGGCCGGTTTCCAGCACATCGTCTGTCGGTCCGGGCCAGTGGGCCAACCACTCTTCTGCGGTGATGGTGCCGATGGGCGACACGTCGAGTTCCTCGGCAACGCTGTCGTCACGGCGCGCGGCCGCAATCGCCTTCTCGGCGCTGCGGACCTTGTCGACAAAATCCAAAATGGCTGCGCGCAAAGAGTTTTCAGCATCGACCTCCGCCGAAACGGTGACCGAGGTGATGCCGGACGGGATCAGTTGCGGAGGTAATCCCGCCTTACCGACGCGCTGAACAACCTTCTGCGCCAACGCTAATGCCGGCTGACCGGTATGGACGTCGTCCAAGACCGAGTTGCGGGACTTTTCGGCCGCCTTGCGTTCTTCCCATTGACTCATCTGTTCCTGAAGCGAAATCTCTTGCCCGGCAAGGACGCCCGGCGCACGATTGGCCAGCTTGCGGATCAGCGTGTCGGCGACGTCGTCGATGGTGAACGGGAGCAGTGCTGCATCTTCGGCGATGCGGGCATGGAAAAGCACCTGCAGCAGCAAGTCACCGAGTTCCTCGCGCAGCTGGTTCACATCGCCGCTGTGCACCGCATCGAGCAGCTCGTAGGTCTCCTCCAACAGGTAACGGCGCAACGAGTTGTGGGTCTGCTCGCTTTCCCACGGCCCGTCGGTGCGAAGTCTGTCCATGATGGCCACGGCGTCGAGCAGTCGTTCCCCGCGATGGCGATCCGGTACCGAAATCAGTCGCGCTCCGCCGGCCAGTCGTGCCACCACGGCCGGATGATTGGGGTCCGACGACAACAGCACCGGTGCGTCGTCTCCGATGTGCACCGGGTGCGCGTCGGGCAGCGACCACGGCACCGCGACCGGCATCTCTTCGGTGTATTGCACCGGGCCGCCGAGCAACTCGATGGCTTCCACCGGCACCAGCGACGGGCGGCGCGGGTCGACCAGGACGACAATCATCGCGCTCGTCGCTCCTTACTCGACACGGGGGCCCCCGCATCGTCGCCGGACGGACTCGTTATACCAATATCTTTCTGCGGTTTACCCGCCAGCGCCGTCACCAGGTCGGCCACCATCTGCACCAATTCGACATCGCGGATTCGCGGCGCACCGATGCCGCCGGCACGTGGAATCGGGACCTGCACGGTAGCCGTGGTCGCCCGGTAATGCGCCCCCGGGTACATCCGCTTGAGCCGAACCTGCGAGGAGTCCAGCAGGTTCAACGGCGACAGCCGCACGGTCGCCGCCGACGGGGCCGACACCTCGGTGATGCCGGATCCGCGACACAGCAGCCGCAGCCTCGCCACCGCCACCAGCCGCCGAGCGGGTTCGGGCAGCGGCCCGTAGCGGTCGTTGAGCTCCTCCACAGCAGCAGCGACCTGGTCATCAGACGAAGCGGCGGCCAGCCGCCGGTAGGCCTCCAAACGCAGCCGGTCGCTGCCGATGTAGTCCGGCGGCAGGTGCGCGTCGACCGGCAGGTCGATGCGCACGTCCTTAGGCTCCTCGGCGGTCGTTACCGTCTTGCCGTCGGCAGCGGCCCGGTAGGCTTCAACGGCCTCACCGACCAACCGCACGTACAGGTCGAACCCGACGCCGGCGACATGCCCGGACTGCTCGACACCGAGCACATTGCCCGCCCCCCGGATCTCGAGGTCCTTCAATGCCACCGCCATGCCCGCGCCGAGCTCGTTGTTCTGGGCGATGGTGGCTAACCGGTCGTAGGCCGTCTCGGTCAGCGGCGTGTGCGGCGGATAGAGGAAGTAGGCGTAGCCGCGTTCCCGGCTGCGGCCGACCCGGCCACGCAGCTGGTGCAGCTGGGACAGACCGAAGGTGTCAGCGCGCTCGACGATGAGCGTGTTGGCGTTGGAGATGTCCAGGCCGGTCTCCACGATCGTCGTGCACACCAGGATGTCGTATTCGCGGTTCCAGAAGCCCTGCACGGTGCTTTCCAGCAGCTCCTCGGGCATCTGCCCGTGCGCGACCACCACCCGTGCCTCGGGCACCAGCTCGCGGACGTGGGCCGCGGCCCGGTCGATGGAGCTGACCCGGTTGTGCACGTAGAAGGCCTGCCCGTCGCGCAGCAGCTCGCGCCGCAACGCGGCCGCGACCTGCTTGTCGTCGTGCGGGCCGACGTAGGTCAGCACCGGATAGCGCTCTTCGGGCGGGGTCAGGATGGTCGACATCTCGCGGATCCCGGCCAGGCTCATCTCCAGGGTGCGCGGGATCGGGGTGGCGCTCATGGTCAGCACGTCGACGTGGGTGCGCAGCGCTTTGATGTGTTCCTTGTGTTCGACGCCGAAGCGCTGCTCCTCGTCGACGACGACCAGGCCCAGGTCTTTCCAGCGCACGCCGGTCTGCAGCAGCCGATGCGTGCCGATCACGATGTCCACCGACCCGTCGGCCAGGCCCTCGATCACCGTTCGGGACTCGGCGGCGTCGGTGAACCGTGACAGGCCCTTGACGGTGACCGGGAACCCGGACATTCGCTGCGCGAAGGTTTGCAGATGCTGGTCGGCCAGCAGCGTGGTGGGCACCAGCACCGCCACCTGTGTGCCGTCCTGAACGGCCTTGAACGCCGCCCGCACCGCGATCTCGGTCTTGCCGTAGCCGACGTCGCCGCAGATCACCCGGTCCATCGGGATCGGCTTTTCCATGTCTGCCTTGACCTCTTGGATCGCGGTGAGCTGGTCGACGGTCTCGGTGAAGCCGAACGCGTCCTCCATCTCGGCCTGCCACGGCGTGTCCGGTGCGAACGCATGTCCGGCGCTGGACTGCCGTTTGGCGTACAGCGAGACCAGCTCGCCGGCGATCTCACGCACCGCCCGTCGTGCCTTGGTCTTGGTGTTGGCCCAGTCGCTGCCGCCCAGCCGGCTCAGCGCCGGCGCCTGTCCGCCGACATACCGCGACAGCTGGTCCAGCGAGTCCATCGGGACATACAGCTTGTCTGATCCACCACCCCGTTTGGCCGAGGCGTACTCGAGTACCAGGTATTCGCGGCGGGCGCCGCCGACGGTGCGTTCGACCATCTCGACGAACCGGCCGATGCCGTGCTGATCGTGCACCACCAGGTCGCCGGCCGTCAGCGCCAGCGGGTCCACGGTGTTGCGTCGTTTGGCGGCCAACCGCTTGCCCTCGGCAGCGGTGACCCGGCTACCGGTCAGGTCCGCTTCGGTGACCACGACCAGATCGGCGCCCGACACCACGCCCGGTACCACGATGCCGTCCCGCAGCGGACCCTTGACGACACCGACCAGGCCGAGTTTGGGCGCGGCGCCGGGTTCGAGCATGGTCGCGGGGATGTCGGATTCGGTCAGCCGCTCCACCACCCGATGCGCGGTGCCGGTCCCGGGCGCGACCATCACTGCATACCCGCCGGCCGTGACGTGCCCGCGCACCATCGCAAAGATGGCGTCGATATCCCGCTGATGCCCCCGCGCCGACGGCGACGGCCGGACGTCCAGCTCGAGCGCCGACTCGTCGGACAGCTGGCTCAACGTCCACCACGGATGACCCGACCGGGTCGCCGCGGTGCGCACCTCGTCCAGCTCGGCGAAGCCTGATCCGCCCAGTTGCTCGACGTCGACGGGTGCCTGATCTTCGGGACCGGTGCCGAGTGCGGCCACCGACCACGCCGCCTCCAGGAATTCTCGCCCGGTTTTGATCAGGTCAGCCGCCCGGGTCCGGATTTTCTCGGGGTCGCACAGCAACACCGGGGTGCCCTCGGCCAGCTGGTCGGTCAGCAACGCATGGGCCGCATCTGCCCCGCCTTCCGTGGGACGCAGCACCGGCAGCAGGGCCTCCATCCCGTCGACCGGGATGCCCTCGGCCAGCTTGGCCAACATGTTGGAGACGCTGCCGGCGGCGGCGTCTCCGGCGGCCGGGTACTGCGCGGCCAATTCGGCGGCCCGCGCCCGCACGTCGTCGGTCAGCAGCAGCTCACGGCAGGCGACCGCCACCAGCGCGTCGACCTCGATCTCCGGAATGGAGCGCTGGTCGGCGACCGAGAACATCCGCATTTCGGTGATCTCGTCGCCCCAGAATTCGACGCGCACCGGATGCTCGGCGGTCGGGGCGAAGATGTCGAGTATTCCGCCGCGCACGGCGAACTCGCCGCGGCGTCCCACCATGTCCACCCGGGTGTAGGCCAATTCGACCAACCGGGCGATCACGTCGTCGAAGCCGACCTCCTGGCCCACCCTCAAGGTGACCGGCTCCTGCCGCCCCAGCTGCGGCGTCATCGGCTGCAGCAGGGAGCGCACCGCGGTCACCACCACCCGCAACGGCGGGCCCAGCCTGGCGTCGTCGGGATAGGCCAGCCGGCGCAGCACCAGCAGGCGGGCACCGACCGTGTCGACACCCGGTGAGAGCCGCTCATGCGGCAGCGTCTCCCACGACGGAAACACCGCGACCGCGCCGCCGAGAACACCCTGTAGTTCCGCCGTCAGGTCGTCGGCCTCGCGGCCGGTGGCGGTGACCACCAGCAACGGACCCTGCCGCGCCAGTGCGCTGGCGACGAACAGGCGCGCACTAGCCGGCCCTACCAGGGTCAATTCCTCGGGGCGATCGGAGGCGCGCGCAATCAGCTGTTGGAAGGTTGGCGCGGCCAGCGCCAATTCGACGAGCCCCGCGATCGGGGTATCTGGGCTAGCAGCCCCCGGTGCGGTCATGATGCGGCCATTCTAGGGCGCAGCCGATTCATCAATATCAAGCCCGCCGCCGTCAAGAAAATGTAAGGACACCGGTACCCGCCCCGGCCGCGGCACATGGTGGAGCCATGACACTGCTCGACCTGCTGCCATCTATCGGCCACGCGGCCCCGCGGCGGTTCGACCCCGCGATCTGGCCGACCACCGCCAGTTCCGACGAGGACGGCCGGCTGTGCATCGGCGGCGTGCCGCTCGCCGACATGGCCGACGAGTTCGGCACCCCGGCTTACGTGATCGACGAGAGCGACTTCCGCCACCGCGCCCGTCGATACCGCGCGGCGTTGCGTGATGCCGAGATCGTCTATGCCGGGAAGTCGTTGCTGACCACAGCGGTGGCACGCTGGGCCCGCGAAGAGGGACTCGGCGTCGGCATCTGCTCACCGGGAGAGCTGGCCGTCGCCCTGGCCGGCGGTGTGGATCCGTCGCGCATCGTCATGCACGGCGACGCCACATCGCCCGGCGAGCTGCGCGATGCCGTGGCCGTCGGGGTCGGGCGCCTGGTCCTGGATTCCAGTCTCGACATCGCCTACCTGGCCGGCCTGGCGCGCCGGCGCCAGCGGGTGCTCATCCGAGTGACCCCCGACACCGACATCCATGGCCACGCCGCGGTCACGGCCGGGACCAGTGACCCAAAGCCCGGATTCACCCTCACCGGAGGCCATGCCGCCGAGGCGGTAAGGGCGGTCCTGGCGCATCCCATCCTCGACCTGATCGGACTGCACTGCCACCTGGGCCCGCAGGTCACCGACCCGGCCCGCTTCGGCGAAGCGATCCGCCGCCTGATCGCGGCCATGGCCGACATCCGGGCACACCACGGCGTCATCCTCACCGAACTCAACATCGGCGGCGGCCATGCCGTGCCCTACCTGCGCGGGGATCGGGAGCTCGACCTCGCCGAGTTGGCCGCCGTCATCGAAGACGCGCTGGACGAGGGCTGCGCCGCCGAACACTTCCCCCGCCCGGCCGTCGTCGTCGAACCCGGTCGCGGCATCAGCGCGCGCGCCGGCGTCACGCTCTACCGCGTCTGCTCGGTGAAGACCCGGCCGAATGGCCACACCGTGGTCGCAGTGGACGGTGGAATGAGCGACAGCCCGCGGGTGGCGCTGGACGGCGCGCGGTACACGGTCGCCCTGGCCAACCGGCATGGCCTGGGCATCAAGCGGTCCGTCAGCGTGGCGGGCCGGCATTGCGGCGCCGGCCACGAGATCGCCCGCGCTGTCGAGCTGCCGTCGGATATCCACGCCGGCGACCTGCTCGCGGTGGCGTGTACCGGCTCCTATCACCACAGCATGGCGTCGAACTACACCATGGTCGGGCGGCCGCCGCTGGTGGCAGTCAACGGCGGCCGGGCCCGGGAGCTGGTTCGTCGCGAAACGATCGCCGACCTGCTGTCGCGCGATTGCGGGTAACGGGCCTACTCGCCCTGCAGCTGGGGATCGGCCTCGAGATGGGTCAGGCCATTCCAGACCAGGTTGACCAGGTGGGCGGCGACGACTTCCTTCTTGGGTTCCCGCGCGTCGAGCCACCATTGCGCGGTCATCGACACCGAACCCACCAACGCCTGGGCATAGAGCGGCGCCAGGTCCGGGTCGAGTCCGCGGCGGGCGAAGTCACCGGCCAGGATGGAGCTGACCTGGCTGACGGCGTCGTTGAGCAGGCTGGAATAGGTGCCCGAGCTGATCGACGCCGGCGAATCGCGGATCATGATGCGGAAGCCGTCGGTCCGTTCCTCGACATAGGTCAGCAGGGCCAACGCGACCCGCTCGACGCGCACCCGGGAACGGTTGTTGGTCAGCGACGAGGTGATGCCGTCCAGCAGCGCCTGCATCTCCCGGTCGACGACCACCGCATACAAGCCCTCCTTGCCGCCGAAATGCTCGTAGACGACCGGCTTGGAGACGTTGGCGCGTTGCGCGATTTCCTCGATCGAGGTCCCGTCGTAGCCGCGCTCGGCGAACAACGAGCGGGCGATGCCGATGAGCTGATGCCGGCGTTCGCTACCGGTCATCCGGGCGCGCGGCGCCCGCGGTTCCCTTTCCGGATCCTTATCGGCCACAGCCACGTCAATCAGGGTATCCGTTCGCGTGGGTGTCGGCGGTCTTCAGCGTGCACTGAGGGCTTTGAGCGTGAGCTGAGGGCTTTGAGCGTGAGCTGACGGCGCCGAGCGTGAGCTGACGGCATCGACTGTGCGTCAGGGGCCGAGGAGCCGTGATTTTGCCGCCCAACATGCACACCCGAGGCCACAACTTCACAATCGTTTCCACAATCATCGCCGGGGGCTCCGGAGTCGATCCGCTTAACGTTAGAGTCTCATGGTGGTGAGCGGGCAAAATGCTCACCGTCGACCGGCAATCCGTCGTGGTGTAATCGGCAGCACATCAGATTTTGGTTCTGAGAGTTCAGGTTCGAGTCCTGGCGACGGAGCGTGGTTGTTGCCGCGGGCGTGCGCGTTCGCGAGCCGAACCTAAGGAGGGTCGATGACGTTTCGTGGTGACACCGCGGTCGTGGTCCTCGCGGCCGGACCCGGCACCCGGATGCGGTCGGACACCCCCAAGGTGCTGCACACCCTGGGCGGGCGCAGCATGCTGGCGCACTCTCTGCACGCGATGACGAAGCTGGCGCCGCAGCATCTGGTCGTGGTGCTAGGCCATGATCACCAGCGCATCTCCCCGTTGGTCGCCGAGCTGGCCCAGACCCTAGGACGCACCATCGACGTCGCATTGCAGGACCGGCCGCTGGGCACCGGGGACGCCGTGCGGTGCGGCCTGTCCGCACTGCCCGACGATTACGCCGGCATCGTGGTCGTCGCCTCCGGCGATACGCCGCTGCTGGACGCGGACACCCTGGCCGATCTGATCGCCACCCACAGCGCGGCCCACCCCGCAGGACAGGCCGCGGTCACCGTGCTGACCACGACGCTGAGCGACCCGCACGGCTACGGCCGCATCCTGCGGACCCAGGACAACGAGGTGATGGCGATCGTCGAGCAAACCGACGCGACGCCCTCACAGCGGGAGATTCGCGAGGTCAACACGGGCGTCTACGCCTTCGACATCGCTGCCCTGCGGTCCGCCTTGAGCCGGCTGAGCTCCAACAATGCTCAGCAGGAGCTGTACCTGACCGACGTCATCGCCATCCTGCGCCGCGACGGGCACACCGTAAGTGCCCGCCACGTCGACGACAGCGCGCTGGTGGCCGGCGTCAACAACCGCGTCCAACTGGCACAACTGGGCGCCGAACTCAACCGCCGGATCGTGGCCACCCACCAACTGGCCGGCGTCACCGTCATCGACCCGGCCACCACGTGGATCGACGTCGACGTCACGATCGGGCGCGACACCGTCATCCACCCCGGCACCCAGCTGCTGGGCCGGACCCAGATCGGCGGCCACTGCGTCATCGGTCCGGACACCACCTTGACCGACGTCACCGTCGGCGACAGCGCCACGGTGATCCGAACGCACGGCGCATCGTCGTCGATCGGCGACGGGGCCACGGTCGGCCCCTTCACCTATCTGCGGCCGGGCACCGTGCTGGGAGCCGACGGCAAATTGGGCGCGTTCGTCGAAGTCAAGAACTCCACCATCGGCACCGGCACCAAAGTTCCGCACCTGACCTATGTCGGCGACGCCGACATCGGCGAGCACAGCAACATCGGCGCGTCCAGCGTGTTCGTCAACTACGACGGCACCGCCAAGCAGCGCACCACCATCGGCTCGCACGTTCGCACCGGCTCGGACACGATGTTCGTGGCACCCGTGACGGTCGGCGACGGCGCCTACACCGGGGCCGGCACGGTCGTCCGCGAGGATGTGCCCCCGGGGGCGCTGGCGGTGTCCGCGGGTCCGCAACGCAATATCGAAAACTGGGTGCCACGCAAACGGCCCGGGACGGCGGCGGCTCAGGCCGCCCAAGCCGCCGAAGCCGCCGAAAAGGCCCGGCAGAATTCCGAAGGCAACCAGACAGCGTGAATCAGGGTGCCGGCCACCCGGCAACACCAGCAGGCCCCGTACGATAAGTCATCCATTTCGATCCCGATACGGCGAGGGCAGCGCGTTGAGCCACGACTGGACCGACAATCGCAAGAACCTGATGCTCTTCAGCGGCCGCGCTCATCCGGAGCTGGCCGAGCAGGTCGCCAAGGAACTCGACGTCCATGTCACCGCGCAGGACGCGCGGGAGTTCGCCAACGGCGAGATTTTCGTGCGCTTCAACGAATCGGTGCGCGGCTGCGACGCGTTCGTCCTGCAGTCCTGCCCGGCACCGGTGAACACCTGGCTGATGGAACAGCTGATCATGATCGACGCGCTCAAGCGGGGCAGCGCAAAGCGGATCACCGCGGTCATGCCGTTCTACCCCTACGCCCGGCAGGACAAGAAGCACCGCGGCCGTGAGCCGATCTCGGCGCGGCTGGTCGCCGACCTGCTCAAGACCGCCGGCGCCGACCGCATCGTGACCGTCGACCTGCACACCGACCAGATCCAGGGCTTCTTCGACGGACCGGTCGACCACATGCGCGGCCAGAACCTGCTGACCGGCTACATCAGGGACAACTACCCCGACGGCAACATGGTGGTGGTCTCCCCCGACTCGGGCCGGGTGCGCATCGCCGAGAAGTGGGCCGACGCGTTGGGCGGCGTTCCGCTGGCCTTCATTCACAAGACCCGCGACCCGCGCGTCTCCAACCAGGTGGTGTCCAACCGGGTGGTCGGTGAAGTCTCCGGCCGCACCTGTGTGCTCATCGACGACATGATCGACACCGGCGGCACCATCGCCGGCGCGGTACAGCTGTTGCACAAAGACGGGGCCCGCGACGTGATCATCGCGGCCACCCACGGTGTGCTGTCCGACCCGGCCGCCGAGCGGCTGGCGGCGTGCGGCGCCCGCGAGGTGATCGTCACCAACACGCTTCCCATCACCGAGCAGAAGCGTTTCCCCCAGCTGACGGTCTTGTCCATCGCGCCGCTGCTGGCCAGCACCATTCGTGCGGTTTTCGAAAACGGCTCAGTCACAGGGCTTTTCGACGGAGACGCCTAGATGCCCGCCGCCGCAGGGGAATCCGTCATCTACCACAACCCCAGGTGCAGCACCTCCCGCAAGACGCTGGAGTTGTTGCGCGACAACAACCTCGAGCCCGTCATCGTCGAATACCTGAAAACCCCGCCGTCCCGCGACCAGCTGGTGCAGCTGATCCGAGACGCCGGCATCGAGGTACGGACCGCGGTACGCAAACGCGAGCCGCTCTACACCGAACTCAATCTCGCCGACGCCACCGATGACGAATTGCTCGACGCCATGGCCGAGCACCCCATCCTGATCGAACGGCCTTTTGTGGTCACCTCGAAGGGCACCCGGCTGGCTCGGCCGGTCGACGCCGTTCGCGAGATTCTGTGATCGCTCGCCGGCGCAGCGCGGCCGTCGTCGCCATCGCGGTGGCGATGTCGTCGGTCGCCTGCTCCCCGGCCAAGCCCCCCGACTTCCAGTCCATCTTGACGACGGGTGCGACCACTAGCACCCCGACTACGACGGCACGGCCCGTTCCGCTGTCGAAGTACCTGGAAAGCATCGGTGTCAGCGGAGAACAGGTGGCGCCGAGCAAACTGAGGGGTCTGACGGTGTCCATTCCGACACCGCCGGGCTGGTCGCCGTACAGCGGTCCGAAGATCACCCCGGAGACGGTGATCATTTCCAAAGGCGGCAAGTATCCGACCGCCAGGCTGGTGGTGTTCACGCTCCGCGGAGACTTCAATCCCGCCGACGTGGCCAGGCGCGGCAACGAAGACGCCCAACTGTTCGACAACTTCAAGCAACTGGACGCCTCGACGGCAGACTTCAACGGCTTTCCGTCGTCGATGATGCAAGGCAGCTACGACCTCGACGGCACCCGGCTGCACAGCTGGAACCGGGTCGTCGTTCCCACCGGGCCACCGCCGGACAATCAGCGGTATCTGGTTCAGCTCACGATCACCAGCCTGGCCGCCGAGGCGGCCGCGAATGCGCCCGACATCGAGGCGATCATCCGCGGTTTCGTGGTAGCCGTGAAGTCGCGGTGATGACGCGACGGCAGCCGAATTTCCCCTCTGCGGTGCCGATGCGCTAACCTGGCCGGGCGTCACGGCGAGGGTGCGTAGTCCAGCACCGTTATCGACGGAGACCGACAGTTTCGTCGCGATCCTTGCCGTGCCCTCCTATGACCAGGGTTTCGAGCACACAGGAGCGACACAATGGCCAAGGCTGCAGTCAACCAACTGAAGGTCACGGTGCGGACCCAGACCGGCAAGGGCGCGTCCCGGCGAGCCCGCCGCGACGGCAAGATTCCAGCCGTTCTGTATGGCCACGGCGCCGAGCCTCAGCACCTGGAGCTACCCGGACACGACTTTGCCGCGGTACTGCGGCACTCGGGCACCAACGCGGTGCTGACCCTGGACATCGCCGGGAAGGAGCAGCTGGCGCTGACCAAAGCGCTGGACATCCACCCGATCCGCCGCAGCATTCAGCACGCCGACCTGCTGGTGGTCCGGCGTGGCGAGAAGGTCGTCGTCGAGGTCGCCGTCGTGGTGGAAGGCGAGGCTGCGTCGGGCACCCTGGTTACCCAGGAAACCAGCACCATCGAAATCGAGGCGGAGGCGCTGTCGATTCCCGAGCACCTGACCGTGTCGGTCGAGGATGCAGAGCCCGGCACCCAGTTCACCGCCGGACGGATCGAGCTGCCGCGCGGCATCACCTTGATCTCCGACCCGGAGCTGCTGGTGGTCAACGTGGTGACCGCGCCGACGGCCGAAGATCTGGCCGAAGAGGGCGCGGGCGAGGTTGCCGGAGCCGCAGCAGCCGAAGAAGAGGCCCGGAAAGAGGCCGCAGAAGCCGAATCCGCCGCGGCAGCGTCCGAGTAGCGGCTCGCGACGTGGCCGAGCCGTTTCTGGTCGTCGGCCTGGGCAACCCCGGAGACACCTACGCGCGCACCCGGCACAATCTCGGGTTCATGGTCGCCGACCTGTTGGCTGCGCGGTTGGGCTCGAAATTCAAGGGGCACAAGCGTTCCGGGGCCGAGGTCGTCACCGGCCGGCTGGCGGGGCACGCCGTGGTGCTGGCCAAACCGCGCTGCTACATGAACGAATCGGGCCGCCAGGTGGGCCCGCTGGCCACGTTCTACTCGGTGGCACCGGCCGACGTCGTCGTCATCCACGACGACCTCGACCTGGACTTCGGTCGCATCCGGCTCAAGCTCGGTGGCGGCGAGGGCGGGCACAACGGGCTGCGCTCGGTGGCGGCTGCATTGGGCACCAAGGACTTTCAGCGGGTGCGTATCGGCGTCGGCCGTCCGCCCGGGCGAAAGGACCCCGCGGCGTTCGTCCTGGAGAACTTCACCACCGCCGAACGCGCCGAAGTCCCGACCATCTGCGAGCAGGCGGCAGACGCCACCGAGTTGCTCATCGAAATGGGATTAGAGCCCGCGCAGAATCGGGTCCATGCCTGGCAGGGGTGATCCCGGGCGGGGCGGTGCCGCTGGAAGCCGGCTACGGCAAGCCGAATGGCATCTAGTGCGTCGCCGCCGCGGCGTCGGCAACGGTGCGGATTGCCTGCGACACCTGCTTGCCGACGTCGGCGCGAGCCGGGTCGACGACGCTGAACAGCGGCGCCGGGTCGAAGTAGCTGATGTGCGCCGGACCGCGGCTCTCCGCCCAGACCTGCATGCGTACCGGAACCACCGCGCCGATCGCTTGCGTTGCGCCGAAGAGCGTCTTGCCGATCTGCGGATTGCCGACAAAGAAACTGTGCGACCGCTGCAACTGCAGTCCGATCGCCTCGAGCCTGCTGGCCTGGTTGACGTCGCCGAGGACGGTCATGCCGTTCTGGTCGGCAGCGGTGTGCAACGCGCCAATCGTCCCCTCGAACGAACTTGACGTGTCGACGGTGATGAATGTGGTGTCGACCTTCGTTACCTGAGGGGTCGTCTGAGGTGCGCCACCGGCGCCCACCGCGGCTTCGGCGATGGTGCGAATCGATTGGGATATCTGCCGCCCGGCATCGCCGAGAGCCGGATCGACGGCGGTGAACTCCGGGGCCGGGTCGAAGTAGCTGATATGGGCCGGACCGTCTCCGTCCACCCAGACGTGCACACGTACCGGGATCACCGCGCCGATCGCCTGAGTGGCGTCGAAAAAGGTCTTGCCGATCCGCGGATTGCCGACAAAGAAACTATGCGCCCCCGGCAATTGCAGGCCGGTAGCCGCCAGCACTGCGTCCTGGTTGAGGTCTCCGACCATCATCATCCCGTTGTCGGCGGCCGCCTTCTGCAGCGCATCGACAGTAGCTTCGAACTTCTGGTTCGAGGTATAGCTGATGAAGGTCGTCGAAACGGCCCGCGGCTGGCTTGCCGCAGTGGTCGTTGCCGGTGCATTCGTTGACTGCGGAGCGCTATTTTTGGTGCTGCTACAGGCAGCCACGATCAGAATGACGACGGAAAGGCCAGCGACAATTCTCATCACCGCTGCACGGGAGGCGAACAACATGGGTACTGCTCCCTTCGGTCTCGATGGGGCCAGCTGTTCGGCAACCAGCACACCGCAGCGGTCACACATCATTCGGGCCGCCCACTATCGGTAGGCAAAGACCATTCCACCACTGGTTGGCTCTCCGGCGAGGTGGTTTGTAGCCGCAACCCGGCCCGCAACCCGGCATAACCCGCGGCGCCCGCATCTGCGGGATGGGGCACCTCCCGCTTGCGAGCTGGGGGGTACCTCCCGCTTGCGAGCAGACGCAAAATCGCCCAATTTCCTTGGGAAATGGGCGATTTTGCGTCTACTCGCGACCGAAAGCTAGGTGACGAGGGTGACCGAATTCGCTCGCCGCAGCTTGCCCGACGGCGTCTTCGGGATGGTGCCCGGCCCGAGCACCACGACGTTGCGCGGACGTACGTCGACCTCGGCGACCACCTCGTGGGCCACTTGGTGCTCGATGCGGCGCACCTCGACGGGGTCTTCGAAGGCATTGGACTCCACCGCCACCGCGAAAGTCTCGCGCGAGTGCCCGGCGTCGAGGCGCACCGCCACCGCACAACCCGGACGCACCCCCTCGACCCGGCCGGCGGCCCGCTCGATGTCGGTCGGGTAGATGTTGCGGCCGGCCATGATGATGACGTCCTTGACGCGGCCGCAGACGACGACGTGTCCGTTCTCCATCCGATAGCCGAGGTCACCGGTGTCATACCAGCCCTGCGCGTCCTGCGCCGGGATGAATCCGCCCATCGTGATGTAACCCGGTGTCACCGACTCGCCCCGCAACTCGATCACCCCGACGCCGCGCGGCGGCAGGATGTTGCCGTCCTCGTCGACGATGCGGGCCTTGATCCCCTGCAGCAGCGGGCCCAGCGAGGCCAGCCGACGGGTGTTGCCCTTGGTGGCCGGCACCGCGCGCCGCAGCGCGGCCAACAGGTCGGCGTCCACCTCGTCGACCACCAGACCGGCACCGCACTCGGAGAACGCCACCGCGAGCGTGATCTCGGCCATCCCGTAGGCGGGCAGGATCGCCTGCGGCTTGAGCCCGAACGGCGCGCCGGCCTCGCACAGGTCCTCGACGTCGGCCGGCTCGACCGGCTCGGCACCCGACAGCGCAAACCGCAACGTGGACAGGTCGAACTGGCCGGGCTTGGCCTGCTTACGCAGCCGCTTGGCGAACAGCGAATAAGCAAAGTTGGGGGCCGCGGTCATGGTGCCGCCGTACTTGTCGATCAGCTTGGCCCACAGCAGGGTGTCGCGCATGAAGTCCATCGGGGTGACTTTGACCAGCTCACCGCCGAAGTACATCGGCACGGTCAAAAAGCCGATCATCCCCATGTCATGGAACAACGGCAACCAGCTGACCATGACGTCGGTGTCTTCGTTGTACTCGGCGCTGATGTACATCGCCTCGAGATTGGCGAACAGATTGCGGTGGGTGATCTGAACAGCTTTGGGTGAACCTGTCGACCCCGACGTCAACTGCATCAACGCCAGATCGTCCTCGTCGGTCTGGATCGGGTCGACAGGCTCCGACGCCAGCAGCTGCTCGACGGTGAGCACCTTGATGCCCCGCTCCTGCAGCACCGGAGCGGCGGCCATGAACGGATCGGAGATGATGACCGCCTTGGCCTCGATCATGTCGACCACGGTGGTGGTGTCCTCGGCCCACAACGCAAGGTCGGTGCGTGGGGTCGGCTGATGCAGCATGGTCAGGCTGGCACCGCGCATCCACAGCCCCTGGGCGGTCGGGGCGATCTCCACCGGCGCGCCGGCCAGCACACCGACCGCGTCGCCGTGGCCGACGCCGACGGCCGCCAAACCGCCGGCGATCCGCCGCGCTCGGTCGTGGACTTCACCCCAGGTGTGCCGAACCGGGGTGTGCGGTTCACCGGTCACCATGCCCTTCGCGCTCTGGCGGGCGTTGCGGAACATCTTGTCGGTAAACCTGCTCAAAGCATCCTCCTCGGTTCCGGGCCGGGGGTCCGGGTTCTTATGTTCCGCCTGCTGGACGGCACTTGGTAGCAGGCGCGCGCACACAGTTGGGGAGCAGTTAGGTCTCGGTTCGGTGATGAGCTGACGATCCAACGCCGGACCGCACGATGCGCAAGAACCTGGCCCGATGCCTGGACCTGCCCGGACCGAAGGCGGTTCGCGGACCGCCCGGCGCGTTGCCCGGCGGACGACGAAATCGCATTCCCTTGCTTACCGCTAGCCGTCACCGCCGATTATCTTAAGCAACTCTTAAGTAACTGCCAAACTCTTGGGGCGTTTGAGGTGGATTTCACAGCCAAGTCACACCCGGTTTATTCGGGGGTTACCGGAGCCGGGACCACCCGGGCGCCCGGCACCGGTCCGGCGGCAACTCGCACGGTACGGCACACACCCGCCCCCGACAGCTGCGCGCCCACATCGATCGCCGACTCCGCCGAGGCACACAGAAACGCACACGTCGGACCGGAACCCGACACGATGCCGGCCAGCGCGCCGGCCTCCACACCTGCCCGCAGCGCACGACGCAGCGCCGGGTCCAGGCTTACCGCGGCCGACTGCATTTCGTTACCCAGTAGCGGCGCCAGCCGCTCCGGATCGCCCGCGGCCAGCGCTGCCAACACCGGTCCGGGTTCGCCGAGCCGCGGCGGGTCACCCACCTCGCGGAGCCGGTCAAGTTCGGTGAATACCGCCGGGGTGGACAGCCCGCTGTGCGCAAACGTCAGCACCCAGTGGAAGGTGTTGCGCGACAACACCGTTGCCAGCTCCTCGCCGCGGCCGGTGCCCAACGCGGTGCCGCCGTGCAGCGCAAACGGCACATCGCTGCCCAGCCGCTCGGCAAGCAGGCGCAGGTCGCGGCGAGGCAGGCTGAGTTCCCACAGGGCATTCATCGCGACCAGCACGGCAGCCGCGTCGGCGCTGCCGCCCGCCATCCCCCCGGCCACCGGGATGGACTTCTCGATGAGAATCGACACATCCGGTGCCCGGCCCACATGTTCGGCCATCAGCTCAGCCGCCTGCCAGGCGAGATTGCGTTCGTCGACGGGCAGCTCGTGCGCCCCCTCGCCGACGAGCTCCAGCGACAGCACATCGGCATTGCGCACCGTCACCTCGTCGACCAGCGAGACGGCATGAAACACCGTCGTCAGCTCGTGGTAGCCGTCGCCACGGCGGTCGCCGACCGCAAGGTACAAGTTCACCTTGCCGGGCACCCGTACGGTGACCGACCCGGTAGGCACCCACAACTCAGCGGTGTTGCCGTCCGACGCCCTGACCACCGCAGCAGACTATCGCTGTAACCGGCGAACCACACGCAACGGCGCCCAGCAGCTCATGATCAACCCGCCGGGACCTGCTGTTCGCCGGCGGTGCCGCCGGTCTGCGCCAGCTCGCCAGACCCCGGCCCAGAGCGCCGCAGCAAACGCACGAAATCGGCGATGGACAGCGTCTCACCGCGTCGAGCCGGGTCGATGCTGGCCGCAAGCAACCTGTTCGCCGACTCGTTGCCCGAGCCCGCCCACTGGGCGAACGCGTTGCGGGACGTCTTGCGGCGCTGCGCGAAGGCGATATCCACCAGTTCGAACACCTGCTGGCGAAACGCGTCGTCGGCCGGCCACGGTGACGTCTGATACCGGTCGATGCGGACCAGTCCGGAGTAGACGCGCGGGATGGGCCAGAAGACGGTCGGCGACACCATGCCGCAACGCCGAACCCGTCCGTAGAAGCGCACCTTGACGCTGGGCACGCCGTACTCCTTGCCGCCCGGCTCGGCGGCAAGCCGTTCGGCGACCTCGGCCTGCACCATGACCGTCACCACGCGGATGGACGGGAACTCGGCCAGCAGATGCAACAACGCCGGAACCGCGACGTTGTACGGCAAATTGGCGACCACAGCGGTCGGCTCGACGGCCAAATCCTGCGGGTGCAGGCTCAAGATGTCGCGGTTGAGCACGGTCAGGCGCTGGATCTCACTGTGGGAATGCTCGGCCACGGTCTGCGTCAGACGTGCGGCCAGCACCGGGTCGATCTCGACGGCCGTCACACTGGCGCCGCGGTCGAGCAGCGCCAGCGTCAGCGACCCCAGGCCCGGTCCGACTTCCAGCACCTGGTCCGAGCGGGTAATCCCGGAGGCCGCGACCACCCGGCGCACGGTATTGGCGTCGTGGACGAAATTCTGTCCGAGCGATTTGCGTGGCCGGAATTCGAGGTCTTTGGCCAGTCGCCTGATCTCATTGCGTCCGAGCAGCCGAATAGTCAGCGTGTCCCCGCTCGCCCACTGCACACCGGCCAGGCGCCCCAGCCCTGCCGTTGGCGGGTCACCTCGGCAACGGCGATCTGTTCTTCGCGGGTGGCCAGGTCCGCGCGGGGGGCATACCGCAGCCCGCCGTTGGCCTCCCAGGTCCCCTGGTCGAATTGCACACCACCGTAATACCCGTTGCCGGTGTTGATCGCCCAGTTGCCCCCGGCCTCGCAGCCCGCGATGGCGTCCCAGATGTCTCCGTCGCTCACCTGGGGCACGTCGGTGCCCGGCTTGGTGCCCACCCGCACCACGGCGTCGCGCGCCGGCGTCAGCACGACGTTGGCGATCGGCAGCTTTCCGGTGACCACGCCGTTGACCTCGGCCACCGCGAACGTCACATCCTGTTCGCCGGGAGTACCCGCGTCTTCGACGACCTTGTGGCTCATGTTCATTTCCGGGTCTTCGATGCGACGCGCATTCGGCAGCAGCGGCAACCGTTCGGTGACCCGCTCGATGCGGTACCGGGTCACCTGAATCTGCATGCCGTCGGTAATCGGCGTCGTCGCGCCGGGCACCACCTGGTCGCTGCCCTGCAGCGGCACGCCGGCGGCGTCGAGCAGGCCCGCTACGTTGGGCGCCGCCAGGTGCACCGTACGCACCACCCCGCCGTCGTTGATCTCCACGGTCTTGGCGCTGACGACCGGCAACGCCATCCCCGCCAGCGGGACCCGGCTGCCGCGAGAGGCGGCCGCAGGGGCGGTATCCGTCATGGCCAGCTGCGCCAGCGCTTCGTCCACCGTGGATGCCGTCGTCCAGACCTTCTTGACGTCGTGACCGTCCAGCGAGATCTCCAGCGGGCGGCTGCGCCGCAACACGATGTTCTCCGAGTCGTGGACCGCCACATCCGCCGCGGGGTACAGGTCGTCGCGCGCGTCGACCGAGAAGCCGTTCTCCTGGACGACGTCGATCACCCGCGACTTCATCGTTGTCACCCGCATCGAGCTTCCATCGATGGTCAGCGTCACGGTCTTGGCCGCCGAAACGGCATACCCGCCGGCGAACGCCAGACACAACAGCAGGGCGCCCACTAGCAGGCGCAACATCGGTGATTCGGTTTGATGAAGTTTCGTAAGCAGATTCAATGTGCGACTATCCCCGACCTAACCAACAACCTCAGCAACGACCCAGTAGCAAGATCCACACATTCCAGCCGAATTCGGCTGAAAACGCCAAAATGGGCCCAGAGGCCCACCCGTACGATCACAAGACGGTAACGAACCGATCAAGGCTGAGCAACTCCGGCGCGCCGGGTGTTAGGGCAACCCACCAGGAATGTGACTCAGTTCATATGTCCGCAGCGCATTGCTGGTGGTGCTGTGGGCCACGTCTTCGGGGCGACGATCGACCAGCTCAGCCAGCGCCCGAACGGTGTAGGGCAGGCAATACGGTTCGTTCGCCGCGCCGCGGTAGGGGTGCGGTGTCAGAAACGGTGCGTCAGTTTCTACCAGGATCTGCTCCAGCGGCATCTGCCGAACGGCTTCGCGGAGGTCTCGGGCGTTGCGAAAGGTCACAGTTCCAGAAAGACTCAGCAACCATCCGGCGGCCACACACTCGCGGGCCATCAGTCTGCCAGACGAGAAGCAGTGAAAGATCACGGTGTCCGGAGCCCCCTCGGCCCGCAGCACGTCGAGCACCTCACGGTCGGCCTGCCGATTGTGGATCATCAACGGTTTTCCGGTGCGCTTCGCCAGGTCGATATGCCATGCAAAGGCCTCGCGTTGCACGCCGGGCTGCGCGCACCCGTCGAGGCGGCCTGGCCAATACAGATCCATGCCCGTCTCGCCGACGGCCACGACGCGCGGGTGGGCCACGAGTTCGGTGATCTCAGCACGCGCGGCATCGGTGAGCGCGTCGGCGCGGGTGGGGTGCAGTGCCACCGCGGCGTAGACCCGCGGATCCCACTCGGCCGCCCGGGTCACCCAGCGCGCCGATTCCAGGTCGTCGGCGACGGTGACCACCGCGCGCACCCCGACGGCCGCGGCACGCTCGACGATGTCAGCGACGTCCCGGGCGTCGCGGGCGCCGCACGCATCGAGGTGGGTATGGGCATCGATCAGCGGGGCCAACGGCTCCGGGGCGGGCGGCGCATCTCGTCGGGCGGCACGGTTGGAGCTCACGCGCACACAATAGGGCCACCCAATAGGGTGGAATCCCGATGAAGCCATTGCAGCCCTATTACGTCACCACCGCGATCGCGTATCCCAACGCGGCGCCGCACGTGGGTCACGCGTACGAATACATCGCCACCGACGCGATCGCCCGGTTCAAGCGGCTCGACGGCTTCGACGTGCGCTTCCTGACCGGTACCGACGAACACGGCCTGAAGGTTGCGCAGGCCGCCACGGCCGCGGGCGTGCCGACCGCGCAGCTTGCCCGGCGCAATTCCGACGTCTTCCAGCGCATGCAGGAGGCGCTGAACATCTCCTTCGACCGGTTCATCCGCACCACCGACCCCGACCACTACGCGGCGTCGCAGGCGATCTGGCGCCGGATGGAGGCGGCCGGTGATCTCTACCTGGACAACTATTCCGGCTGGTACTCGGTGCGCGACGAGCGGTTTTTCGTCGAGTCGGAGACCCAACTTGTCGACGGCACCCGGATCGCCATCGAGACCGGCACACCGGTGACCTGGACCGAGGAGCAGACCTACTTCTTCCGGCTGTCGGCCTACGCCGACAGGCTGCTGGCTCACTACGACGCCCACCCCGACTTCATCGCGCCCGAGGTTCGGCGTAACGAGGTGATCAGCTTCGTGTCCGGCGGCCTCAAAGACCTGTCGGTGTCGCGAACGTCGTTCAACTGGGGCGTGCCCGTGCCGGAGCATCCCGACCACATCATGTACGTGTGGGTGGACGCGTTGACCAACTACCTGACCGGTGCGGGGTACCCGGATACCGGTTCGGAGTCGTTCCGCCGCTACTGGCCCGCCGACCTGCACATGATCGGCAAAGACATCATCAGGTTCCACGCCGTCTACTGGCCGGCCTTCCTAATGTCGGCGGGCATCGAGTTGCCGCGAAAGGTGTTCGCCCACGGGTTCTTGCACAATCGCGGCGAGAAGATGAGCAAGTCGGTGGGCAACGTCATCGATCCGGTGGCACTGATCCAGGCCTACGGCGTGGATCAAGTCCGCTATTTCCTGTTGCGGGAGGTGCCGTTCGGGCAGGACGGCAGTTACAGCGAAGAGGCCATCGTCACCCGGATCAACACCGATCTGGCCAATGAGCTCGGCAACCTGGCCCAGCGCTCGTTGTCCATGGTTGCCAAGAACCTGGGCGGGGTGGTGCCCGAACCCGGGGAGTTCTGTGATGCCGACACCGAGTTGTTGGCGACGGCGGACGGGTTGTTGGATCGGGTGCGCGCCCACTTCGACCGTCAGGCGATGCATCTGGCGCTGGAGGCGATCTGGCTGATGCTCGGCGACGCCAACAAATACTTTTCGACACAGCAGCCATGGGTGCTGCGCAAGAGCGAATCCGAGGCCGACCAGGCGAGGTTTCGCACCACGCTCTACACGACGTGCGAGGTGGTGCGCATCGCGGCGCTGCTGGTGCAGCCGGTCATGCCGGAGTCGGCGGCCAAGATGCTGGACCTGCTCGGCCAACCCGAGGACCAGCGAGCGTTCAGCGCCGTCGGCTCCCGGCTCGCGCCGGGCACCCAGCTGCCGTCGCCTGTGGGGGTATTCCCGCGGTACCAGCCGCCCACCGAAGTCGAGTGAGCGGAACGAGCGCAGCGAGTGACGGGAACGAGACGAGCATCAGGCACCGAAGTCGAGTGAGCGGAACGAGCGCAGCGAGTGACGGGAACGAGACGAGCATCAGGCACCGAAGTCGAGTGAGCGGAACGAGCGCAGCGAGTGACGGGAACGAGACGAGCATCAGGCACCGAAGTCGAGTGAGCGGAACGAGCGCAGCGAGTGACGGGAACGAGACGAGCATCAGGCACCGAAGTCGAGTGAGCGGAACGAGCGCAGCGAGTGACGGGAACGAGACGAGCATCAGGCACCGAAGTCGAGTGAGCGGAACGAGGGCTACAGCAAAGCCCAGCCGGGAGCGAGCCAAACGCCGGACACCCCGATCCCAGGCGCGTCGTCAGGAACCGGACATCTCGGCACGAGGTCATAGTTGCCTTGTGCTACAAGCAAATTCGTTGCCGCTCGCTGCTGTGGCCGCCGCGGCGCCGTCGTCACCGACCCCCTGTCGCCCGGTGCCTCGCAACGAAATGCAGCGGCCCCTGTCGCGAACCCGCAGCGAACTCCGACTTACCCGAAACCGCCCGGCCAACTCGCTGTCATAGGCAATAATCAGGGGCTGTGGAGCGCCGACGGAACCGGCAGGCAAGTCAATCGCCGCTAATCGCGTTGAAGCAGTTGCCCGCGCTGGTCGTTCTGGAGCGGATTCCGGTCCCCGTGCTCGCCACCGGAGATGACGGCAGCATCCTGTTCACCAACACCGCATTCGCCGAGATGGTGGGCCGCGACCCGGACGAGGTGCTGTTGCTGCGGTTCCACGAGATCTTCCATCAGTGTCCTGACTCGGAATCGTCGACGCTGTCCTTCGTGCATGCGCTGGCCAACATGGTCGTCGAGCTGGCCCACAAGGACGGCTCGGTGGTGCGAGCGCTGATGAGCAGGTCGGCCGTACGACGCGCGGACGACAATTTTGCCCTCGCGGTGTTTCAGGATCTGACTGAGCAACTGTGGGAAGAGGAGCGCTGATCGCTGTGCTGCCACGACGGCCGGCGTCGGACTTCATAGCGCACGGCCGCGATCAATGGCGGCTACGCATCGCCTCGCGGGCAAGGAATTCCCGGAAGTAGGGCAGCGACGTTTCAACGGTCATGCCGGGAAGCAGAAGTCCCCATAGCTGACCCAATCGATGTCCGGGGCTCTCTACTTGGTGCCCATTGGCGCCGGGTCGGGATAACGCGTTGGAGAGCAACCGCATTCCGAACGTCGCGCCGACAATCAACTCCCCGACCAATTCGGGATCGACGTCGTCCCGGAGATCGCCTTCGGCAATCGCCCGCCGGGCCTGGCCGGCCATCTCCCCCGCGCAGACCCCGAAAAATTGCGCGGCAGCGGCGTTAAATCCGGCGAGGACAGCGGTTAGGTGCTCGGCCGCACGAGCCGTCTCGTCGGCACGGAGAAGGTGCGCGACGGCGAAGGTGCCGTGAATCATGTTCTCCAGGGCGGGCGACGCCGACCCGCATACGTTGCGAAATGCACCGAGAAGCGCGTCGGAACCTTCCTCGATGATCGCTGACGCCAACGCTTCCTTCGAATCAAAGTGGTGGTACAGGGCACCTTTGGTCATGCCCGTCCGCTCGATGATCGTGCCCCAATTGGCGGCCGCGTACCCGACCTCGCCGAAAACGTCGACGGCGGCATCGAGGATCTTTCGCCGGGTTACCTCGGATCGAACCTGGCGTGCCATCGCTCCCGTACCTCCGCCAGTGCGGTGGATCCGATGAAGCTCCGGACCTCCGCATCGCTTACTTTCCTGGTCAGCCGGCTAGCCTAACAGCCGCCGCCATGGCTTCGATCTTTGTCAACCCGGCGCCACCTGGGCCGTTGCCGAACGGATGGCCAGCGCGGTCCGCCGCGTGACGAACTGCGTGAAGTAGTCGATTCTGTCCGGCTGAACCATTCCGCTCAGCACCAGCAACCAGCTCTTCTCGAGATCGCGGAGAAACCGCTCCGGTGCGTCCAGGTCGCTGGCCTGCCGCAAACCCAGATACATCGACACGATCAGACGGCCAACGTCTTGCGGGTCGCAGCCTTCGGCCATGTCGCCTTCAACGATCGCGCGCCGTACCACAGCCGCGAGGGCTTCGATCCACCCGTCCAGCAATTTTGCGTGCAGGCCTTCGGCGCGACCGACCGAGTCGAGCAGGTGTAGGGCCGCCCTGGCCATGTCCTGGCTGACGTCGCGGACGGCGATCAGGTAAACGAAGTCGACCAGGGTCTCTAGGCCGGAAAGCTGCCTGGCTAGCAGTTCCTCGACCGCAACCCGGCCCGCGGCGGTGTGTTGCTCGATGATGGCCACGGCCAGCGCATGCTTAGACCGGAAGTGGAAATACATCGCACCCTTGGTGAGCTGGGCCGCCGCGAGGATGTCGTCGAGCCCGACATCGTGGTACGCGCGCCGAGCGAACTGATGCGCGGCGGCCTGCAGAATCTGCTGGCGCGTGGTGTCCGCTCGCCCGCTCGTCGAGTCGGTCGTGCTCTGAGCCGAAGAGTTCATGGAGCCGAAGAGTTCATTGCTGGCCGCCACTGACGGTCGCGCTGCGCCTCGGCGGCGTCTGTTTCCAGGCTGTCTCGAGTGGTTCCGAAACCGGAACCACCGGCCGGGACGATCGCCGTCACCTTCGCGATGCCCTCCTCGAGCGGGGAAGCCAGATGGTCATCTCGTGATGGCTTACCGGCTGTGCCTCAGGTTGCATTGACGCCGATCTCGAGGGTATCAGCCCGGTTTCTCCCCGCGACGCTTCACGCGGGGCAGCACCATCCGCTAAACGAAATACTCGCGGTACGTTTACTGGATATTTCCGTGCGAGCGGTATGCCCCACGGCCGGACTTCGGCCTGGCTAAGCCGCGTCACGCACCGTTCGTTGCGGTCTGCACGCGCGGGATGTCGAGGGTCGCGACGGGATAAAAGCCGGAATCGTCGCGGCCGTCGCGGGCCAATTGCATCGGAGGGTAATTGACCACATGCGAACCGTTCGCCTTGTGCTGTTGCCAATCTACCGACGCCCGCAACGTGTAATGCCCCGCCGGCAAGCCGGCCAGCTCGACGCGAACAGTATCGGAGGCCGAAGCCGGTATGGGCTGCTGGGCGGTGCGGTCCCCGGGCGCCTCCGGGACCAGCGACTTCAGATCCACGCTTGCGGGCAACGTCCGAACCGGCTGCCCGGTGAAATCCACCAATCGGTAACCCGGGACCCATTTCTCGCTCGCGGCCGCGGAGCCGAAATTGGTCCAGACAACCGAGATCGTCGCGACCTTGCCGTCCTTGCTGAGCCCCTGCGAGCCGGGCTTGGCCTCCACCGAGTACCGGTAGCCCGCCGTCGCATTGGCCTGCGCCCACAGCACATACAGCTTGGTGTCCATCGGCGAGGTCGCATTGTCGTCCGGGAAGTTGATGCTCGAGGTCATCGAGACGTGATATCTCATGATGTCGCGCAGACCCTTCTCGTAGTAGGCCTGCCGTGTGGTTCCGCTGGGCAGCTGGCACCATTCGGTGATCACCAGAGCCGTCGACAGCCGCTTGCGCAGTGCGGCGACCACCGGATCGTTGGTCTGCACGTAGTGCGCAGTGCTGCCGTCGGCCCACGCCGGCATGGGCGCATAGACGCCCAGGCAGTCCGAGCGGATTCCCACCGGCGCAGCGAGCTTCTTGGTGACGTCGTCTCCGAGCAGTTCCCGCACGATCTCCGGGTTGGCGGCGCTGGTCACCAGTTGGGTGCGGGGAAAGGCGCTGACGTTCGCCTCGACCAGGCGCTGAATGGACGCCTTGGTGATGTTCTGATCACGGAACTGGCTGTAATACCCCAATGCCGCAACGCTATCCTGGGGCGCCGGACCGGCGGCGTTGAGCGAGTCGCGCAGGTAGGCGATGTGGTTTTCGCTGAAATCCCCATACCCGGAGAATTCGAAAACGCTGAGTCGTTCGTCGCCGTCGTAGCGGCGACCCAGTGCCGCCAGTAGCTGCACGAAGTCGTTGAGATAGGTCGGATCGTTGAAGTTCGGCACCACCTGCAGCACCCCCGCCGCGGCACCGTTGGCCGGCCCCGGATAGGTCGTGTTGGTGCCCGGCCGGGCGCGTTCCCAGTCGGGAATCGCGGTGTTGGTGTTGTTGGGATACGTCGCATTGCAGCAGGAGTTGTAGGCGTACACCCGAAGCGTCATCCGCATGCGCCGCTCGGCGAGCCGGCTCAGCGCGTCGTCGATCACGCTGAAGTCGTACTTGCGTTCGTCGGGAGCGTCCGGCGGCAGCGTAGCCGGGTCGGTGCGCTGCAATTGACGCCACGAGACCCGCAGGCTGGCATCGTAGGACGCCGGCCACGCCGGATACCGCTGCTGGGCCGGATCGCGTTGCGGGAAAAGCGGTTCCAAGAGGTCTTCGTATTGGCCGCGCAGCGGGTTGGGTATCTCCTGAACCGTCGACGGTATCGCCGGACTGACCATCGCGCTCAGCGGGCTGTTGCCGGGTTGGTGGCTGCCGCATCCGGTGAGCACCCCACCCGGCAGCAAGACGGCGCACGCGGCAACGATCGATGATTTTCTAATTGCTCGAACCATTTTCACATTTGAGCTAGATTGCGCCGAGCGTCAGTGCCTCGCGGTCGGCGAGGAACGGCATCGGCATCCAGCGGGCGGACAGCAACGCCTCCATGGCGTTGCCCGGGACGGGGCGCGACAGCAGGAATCCCTGCGCCCGGTGGCAACCGTGCTGCATCAAAGTCAGCGCAGCCGCAGGGGTCTCCACACCCTCGGCGACCACTTGCAGCCCGAACGCCTCGGCGAGCCCGATGATGGCGCGAACGATCGCCAGGTCGCCGGCGTTGGTGCCCAGGTCGCGGACGAAGCCGGTGTCGATCTTGAGCATGTCGACGGGAAGCGACTTCAGATGCGACAACACCGCGTAACCGGTGCCGAAGTCGTCGATGGCCACCTGCACACCAACGTCCTTGAGTTCCGACAACGTCTTTCGCGTCGCCTCGATGTCGTGCACGACCGCACGTTCGGTGATCTCCAGGCACACCGATCCGCCGTCGATGCCGAACTCCTCGATGGTGTCGGCCACACTGCGGACAAAACCGCGGGTTATCAGCTGGACGGGCGACACATTGATGCGCAACACCGCGCTCTGCCCGACGCCGTTCTTGCGCCACCGGCTGAATTCGGCGCACGCGCTGCGCATCACACATCGGCCGAGTTCGCCGGCGAGATTGCTGGACTCGGCCACCCCGATGAACGAGTCCGGCAGCAGCAACCCCCAAATGGGGTGGCGCCAGCGAACCAGCGCCTCGGCCGCCACGACCGCGCCGGTCCACAAGTCGACCTCCGGCAGATAGTGCAGCAACAGCGCATCGCTGTCGATATCGCCCTGCAGATGCAACTCGATGTCGTTGCGGAACGCGTTCTTGAGCGACATGTCGTCGGTAGACAGCGCCACCTGGTTGCCGCCGGCGCGTTTGGCGGCCAGCACCGCCTCGTCGGCCCGGCGCAGCAGATCGGTGCCGTCGTCGCGGCCAGGCATGCCCACGGCCAGACCGATGCTCACCGTCCGGGTGATCTGATGGCCACCGATTGCCAGCCGATCCCGCAGCGTTGCCGAAAGCCGGCGGGCGAACGACTCGGCGGCTCCTTTGGGCATCGCCTGGTCGGGGATCACCACGAATTCGTCGCCGCCCAGTCGGGCGATCATGCTTTCACCGCCGACGCACCCGCGAAGGCGCTGAGCAAAGACGCGGATGAACCAGTCGCCCGCATTGTGGCCCAGATAGTCGTTGATTGACTTCAGTCGGTCGAGGTCGAGGTACAGCACGGCGACGGGCCCGGGTTTACCCGCCGCGAGCCGTTCGGACAGATGCGCCAGCAGCGCGCGGCGGTTATGCAGGCCGGTCAGATCGTCGTGCTCAGCCAGGTAGCGCAATTTCTCCTCGGCGGCGATTCGTGCCTGCAGCTGTGCGAACAACGCGGCGACGGCCTCGAGGGTGTTGATCTCTTCATGTCTCCACTTCCTGGCGCCGAACTTCACGAAGCCGAGCACGCCGGTGGTCGCCTCCCCCGAGACCAGCGGAGCCGCAGCCACCGATGGCAACGCCGCCTGTGTGGATCCGCCCGCCCAGCGCCGGAAGAACCGGTTGTTTCGGTGCGGCCGGATGACAACCGGCTTCCTGCCGTGCTCGCACTGGGTGAGCACCGGATCGGCGCTGGTGAAGTGGACGACGCCCTGCGGATCCGGGTCCGCGACGTCACGCCGCGGCGGCCACTCCGCAACCAGGACCGAGGCGCGAATCTCGTGGTCGTGGTGGCGCAAGAAGCTGGCGTCCACATCGAACTGCTCGACCAGTTGAGCGAGCACCCGCTGGCTCACCTGTGTTGCGGTGGATGCGGTCGCCTCCATCAGCTGGGTGGCTACGGAGGTGACGACGAGGTCCAAGCTGCGCGGCAAGGGATCCCCTCCGATGTGTTCACGTGTCCAATGTGGGCGACTACTCGGTTGACGGACGGTCTTAGGGGTCGCTCCTGTCCAATGCTCGCCGCTGCGCATTGAAGGGGCCCTGGTCTGCCTGGTTGTCTACCGGGTTCACCTGGGAATTCAGACATTTTCGTTGCGACAGCCTAGCATGGCGCCCCATTTCGACCGCCCGGAATTGAGCACTCGCATTGCTCCAATGCGCAAGCGCCGACCTCGATTCCGCCGCCTCGACGCGTCGTTGTCATGTCTCGGTTTGTCGCTGACATGTCTCGGCTTGTCGAGGGCCGAAACTCAGCGCCCGCCGCCCGGTCCTGGAAAAGTCGGAAAAGTGAACCGGCTCACAATCTCCATCGCGGCTGTCACAGCAGGCCGGTCTGTGGTGTCTCCAGTTCAGCAGTCATCGGTGATCCCTGATGATCCCGCCACAACGAAGAACAGGAGACTCCCAATGCTTGAGCCGACCCCCTTGACCAGCCCACGGACTCACGTCGTCGTCGTCGGCGGCGGCTACGCAGGAGCGGTGGCCGCCAACCACCTGCGCCTCAACGCCGACATCGACATCACGGTGGTGAACGCACGCCCGGTGTTCGTCGAACGGATCCGGCTGCACCAGTTGGCGGCCGGCAGCGGCACCGCCACCGTCGAGTACGGCACGCTGCTGGGCGAGGGCATCGAGCTGATCGTCGACACCGTCGACCGCATCGACTCCGCCGACCACAGGTTGCTGCTGGCTTCAGGTGCCCAACTGGACTTCGACTACCTCATCTATGCCGTGGGCAGCACCGGGACCATGCCGGCGGTTCCCGGAGCTGCCGAATTCGCATACTCGCTCGCCGATCTGGACGGCGCGACCCGGCTGCGGCACACGCTGGTCGACCTGCCCGCCGCCGCTCCCGTCGTCGTGGTGGGCGGCGGGTTGACCGGCATCGAAGCCGCCTCGGAGCTTGCCGAGCAGGGCCGCCCGGTGACGTTGGTCTGCGGCGGCCCATTGGGGCCTTCGCTGAGCAAGCGAGGCCGGCGGTCGGTAGCCAAGCAGCTGCGCAGACTGGGCGTCGCGGTGCTCGAATCTGTCTCGGTCAGCCAGGTGCGCTGGGATGCCGTGGTGCTCAGTGACCACATCGTGCTGCCCAGCGCGGCCACGGTGTGGACCGCCGGATTCGAGGTGCCGGATCTGGCCGCACGCAGCGGGCTTCGCACCGACGGTCTGGGCCGGCTGCTCACTGACGAAACACTGACCAGCCCCGACGACGACCGAATCGTCGCCGCCGGCGACTGCGCCGCACCGTCGGGCCGGCCGCTGCGGATGAGCTGCCAGGCGGCCGGGCCGCTGGGGGCCCAGGCCGCCAATACCGTGCTCAGCAGGATCGCGGGCGAAACCCCGGCCGTGCTCAGCCAGGCGTTCGTCGGGCAGTGCATCAGCCTGGGCCGCTCCCACGGCACCGTGCAGCTGTCCCGCTCCGACGACACTCCGATCAATGTGGTCGTGGGGGGCCGAACCGGCGCCGCGATCAAGGAAGCGATCTGCAAGGGCACGGTGTGGTCCATCCGACACGAAGCCGCCAAACCCGGCTCGTACTTCTGGTTCAAAGGCGGCAAGCGGGCCGCGCAGCTGCCGGCCGAGCGACAGGCTCATCCCGATGACGTCCCGCTGAGGTCCCGATGACGCAGTCACCCGGCGAGCACGCCCAACGGTTCACCCTGCTGCGGCCGATGCTGTTCACCATCGCCTACGAAATCCTCGGCTCGGCAACCGAATCCGAGGACGTGCTGCAGGACAGCTATATTCGGTGGGCTGCCGTCGACCTGAAGACGGTGCGCGACACCAAGTCCTACCTGGCTCAGCTGGTCACTCGCCAGGCACTCAACGCCCTGCGGGCCGGCGCCCGCCGCCGCGAAGAATACGTGGGGCCGTGGCTGCCCGAGCCGCTGCTGCTCGACGAGCAGGACCCGGCTGCCGACGTGGTACTGGCCGAATCGGTGTCGATGGCGATGCTGGTCTTGCTGGAGACGTTGAGCCCCGACGAACGGGCGGTATTCGTGTTGCGCGAAGTCTTCGGATTCGACTACGCCGAGATCGCCGACGCGGTGGGCAAGTCCGCGCCGGCGGTGCGCCAGATCGCCCATCGCGCGCGCGAACACGTGCAGGCGCGGCGCAAGCGATACGGCGCACGGCCGGTCGACCCGCAGCGCCACGCTGAGATCACCGCACAATTCCTGGAGACGGCCACCAGCGGCGACGTGCAGGGGCTGATGGCAATGCTTGCTCCGGATGCCTGCTGGATGGCCGACAGCGGCGGCAAGGTGTCTGCGGCGCGCAGGCCGGTGGTCGGCGCCGAACGGGTGGCCAAGGCCATCACCGGACTGATCCGCAAGGCGGCAGCGCACTTGCAGGTGAAGGTCGTGACCTGTAACAGCGCGCCGGCGGTGCTTTTCTATCTGGGTGAACACTTAGAGGGCGTGATCACGCTGGAGATCGTCGAGGACAAGATCACCAACTTCTACGTGATGCGCAATCCCGAGAAGCTGACGGCATTGGCCAGCCCGCGCGAGATCAGCCGCGGCTGATCGGAACTCCTGGCGTGCGAAGTCCGCCACTCTGTCAAGCTAGGGCGGTGCGAATCGATCGGCTCGGCGACCTTGGCGGGGCACCACAGGTGCTGCGCGCTGTCGCTCGTGCCACCGTCCGACTGGGCTTGGCGCCGCCGGCCGCGTTGACCGGCGAATGGTTCGGCGCGCTGGCGGTGATCGCACCGAGTGTGTCGGTCCAGCCGATGGACCGCGGCGACGCGTTTCGACTCCGGGAGGCCCCCGGTGAACGGGTGGCGCCCGTCTCGGGCGCGGTGGGCGGCGGCTGGGTCGGCTATCTGTCTTATCCCGATTCCGGCGCGGACGGGCGGGCGAGCCGGATCCCCGAAGCCGCCGGGGGCTGGACCGATTGCGTGCTGCGCCGCGACCGCGACGGCCACTGGTGGTACGAGAGCCTGTCGGGCGCACCCATGGCGGACTGGCTGGCCAGCGCCCTGGCGACGACACCGGCGCCGGCCGGCCGGCCGGTGCCGGGGGCGTGCCGGATCGATTGGGCAGCGGCCGACCGGGAGGCTCACCGCGACGGGGTGCTGGCCTGCCTGGCGGCGATCACCGCCGGCGAGGTCTATCAGGCCTGCGTGTGCACGCAGTTCACCGGGACCGTCAGCGGGTCCGCGCTGGACTTCTTCATCGACTTCGTCGACGTTGCCCGCACCTCCCCGTCCCGGGCAGCCTATGTCGGCGGCCCGTGGGGCGCGGTGGCATCGCTGTCCCCGGAACTTTTCCTGCGCCGCCGCGGCACCGTTGTGGCCTCCAGCCCGATCAAGGGCACGTTGCCGCTGGAGGCCTGGCCGTCGGCGCTGCGCGCGTCACCCAAAGAAGTGGCCGAGAACATCATGATCGTGGACTTGGTCCGCAACGACCTTGGCCGAGTGGCCATTACCGGCACGGTCACCGTGCCCGAGCTACTGGTGGTGCGCCGCGCGCCAGGCGTATGGCACCTGGTGTCCACCGTGGCGGCCCAGGTTCCGGCCGACTTGCCGATGTCGGCGCTGCTGGACGCCGCCTTCCCGCCGGCGTCGGTTACTGGAACGCCCAAACTGCGGGCCCGCCAACTGATTTCACAGTGGGAGCAGCGTCGTCGCGGAATATATTGCGGCACAGTTGGTTTCGCATCACCAATCGCCGGTTCCGAGCTCAACGTCGCGATCCGCACCGTCGAATTCGACACCGCGGGCAACGCCGTCCTGGGCGTTGGCGGCGGGATCACCGCGGACTCCGACCCCGACGCCGAGTGGCAGGAATGCCTGCACAAGGCCGCACCCATCGTCGGGATGGCGGTGCCGGCGAGCGCCACTCGCGTCGGCTAGTCAGCAAATTGTGGCGAGGTGCGGCTCGGCGGAATTTCGCGTAACGCCCACATGGCACGCCTGGTGCGCCTAAGCTCCTAATCGGCGACCCGCGTGTATCGCGTGGTCGAATGCGAGAGGGGTCCGTCATGAGAGTCGGCGTCGTCGGCGTTGCGGCCGCGGCCATGGTGGGGGGGACGCTGGCGGTTGCGCCGCTGACGATGAGCGGGCCGATGCGCACCCCGAATCAAGGGACGTGTACCGCCGGCCAGCAATGCGACCGCCTGGCCTCCGTGCTGATGCCAGGGACCAGTGCGCAGCCGGGCAAGCCCGCGCAGGCGGCGCCGGCGCCGGCACAGTTACCGACGGATGCGCTGACCCCCGTGCTGGCGCCCCGAGCGGCGCCGGAGGCCGCCCGCGCAGTGCCCGGGGTGGCCTCGCCGGTGGGCCCGGGACTGCCTGGTGTCACCGACTTGGGTCCGGCCGCGCTGCCGGCCGCCCCTCCCCTGCCGAACGCGGCGCTTCCGCCGGGTCCCGGCCTGCCTGACATCGGCACGCCTTACATCGGCACGCCGAACCTCGGGATCCCCGGCCTCGGCCTGCCCGGGGTACCGAACCTGGCCAACGGACCTGCCGCGGTCGGCACGGCCACCTCGGTCGTGAACGGCATCCTGGGGATCGGAGGCACCATCGCCGGCGTCACGACGTCCAGCGCGCTGGCGGTCACATATGTGGTGCTCGCCTACAACGCCTTGCAGTCCTCGGGCATCCTGCCGCAACTCAACTCAACCGCCAACACGATCGGCTCAATGCTGTTTCCCTCGGGGCTGCCCTCGGTCGGTTTGCCGACTTTGAGTCTGCCGGGCCTGCCGGCGCTGTCGGGGGTGTCGCCGGCGGGCCTGATCGCGCTGGCGGGGGTGGGCGGTCTGCCAAACCTGAGCTTGCCGAGTCTGCCGGGAGTGTCGCCGACGAATCTGCTGGGGCTGGCGGCCGCCGGCCTGCCCGGTCTCCCCGGCGTGTCACCCACCGATGTGGTGGCCCTGGCGGCCGGTGGTTTGCCGCAGTTGGCGTCCGCTCTGCCCGGTCTGCCGGCGCTGCCGGGCGTGGATCCGGCGATGCTGGCCGCGGCACTGCCGGCGCTGGCGGCAGGTCTGCCGGGAGGCCTTCCGGCGGTTGACCCGGCGATGCTGGCCGCGGCACTGCCCGCACTGACCGCCGGTGGTCTGCCGGCGCTGCCGGGTGGTCTGCCGGCGCTGCCGGGTGGTCTGCCGGCGCTGCCGGGTGGTCTGCCGGCGCTGCCGGGCGGTCTGCCGGCGCTGCCGGGTGGTCTGCCGGCGCTGCCTCCGCCGCCACAGCTGCCGACCATCCAGGGGCCCCCCATTCCCCCGCACCCGCAGCTGTGCACCCCGACAATCGGTCCCATCGGAAGTTCCTGCACACCCTGACCAGGACCGGGACTTACCGGTCGCAAGGTTTTTCTAGGGCGCCGCGCCGGTTTCACGGCGGGCCAGCAGGACCGCATCGTAGAGCTGACGTGAGCGCACGCCCTGATGCGCCGCGGCCACCTCACTGCAGGCGTCCTTGACGCGAATACCGGCCGCGACCAGGGTCTCGACCTCCTCGACGAGCGACTGCAGGTCGGCGTACGGGGTCGCGCCGGCGCCGGCGAGTACCACGGTGATCTCGCCGAGCACGCCGCCGGTCGCCCAGTCCGCCAACTCGTCGAGAGATCCACGCACCACTTCCTCATGCACCTTGGTCAGCTCCCGGCAGACCGCGGCCGGACGCGCCCCGCCGAGCTGGTCGACGGCATCGCGCAGACATGCGGCCAGCCGTCTCGGGGATTCGAAAAACACGCAGGTGCGCTGCTCGTCGGCAAGCGAGGCCAGCCACGCCCGCCGCGCCGCCCCCTTGCGCGGAGCGAACCCCTCGAAGCAGAACTTGTCCGACGGCAGGCCGGACACCACCAGCGCGGTTGTCACCGCCGACGGCCCGGGCAAGCAGGTCACCGTAATCCCGGCATCGATACAGGCCGCGACCAGTCGATATCCCGGATCGTTAATCACTGGCAATCCTGCGTCGCTGACCACCAGCACCGTGGCGCCGGCTTGCATCGCGTCGACCAGCGCCGTCACCCGCAACGCCTCGACCCGGTCGAACAGGCTCACCACCCGCCCGCTGATCTCGACGTCAAGCGCCCTGGCCAATGTTTTCACCCGGCGGGTGTCCTCGGCCGCCACCACGTCGGCACCGGCCAACGCGTCGATCAGGCGTGGCGACGCATCCGCGGGCTGGCCCAACGGAGTGGCGCCGAGCAACAGGCGGCCGGAACTCATGACGGACAGCCTACGATCGAGCTGATGACCGCCCCGCCCCAACAAACTTCCGGCCTGGCCGAGGAGCGTGCGGTATCCGTCATCAGCCCCGGGCCGCGGGTGCCGATCGCCGATTTCGGACCGATAGACCGGATGCGTGGCTGGATTGTCACCGCCGTGATCACGCTGCTCGCCGCGGTGACCCGGTTATTGAACCTCGGCTCGCCGACCGATGCCGGCACTCCGATCTTCGACGAGAAGCACTACGCCCCCCAGGCCTGGCAGGTGCTGCATAACCACGGCGTCGAAGACAATCCCGGCTTCGGACTGGTCGTCCATCCTCCGGTCGGCAAGCAGATGATCGCGATCGGCGAGGCGCTGTTCGGTTACACCGGGTTCGGGTGGCGGTTCAGCGGCGCGGTGCTGGGCATCGTTCTGGTGGCGCTGGTGACCCGGATCGTCCGGCGGATCACCCGCTCGACCCTGGTCGGGGGAATCGCCGGCGTGCTGCTGATCTGTGACGGGGTCAGCTTTGTCGCCGCGCGCACCGCGCTGCTGGACGGCTTCCTGACGTTCTTTGTGGTCGCGGCTTTCGGCGCGTTGATCGTCGACCGCGATCAGGTTCGCCAACGCATGCACGTCGCCCTGACACAGAACCGGGTCGCCGAGACGGTGTGGGGACCACGGCTGGGGGTGCGCTGGTGGCGGTTCGGCGCCGGGGTACTACTCGGATTGGCCTTCGCGACCAAGTGGTCCGGTCTGTACTTCATGGCGTTCTTCGGTGCGATGTCGTTGGCGTTCGACGTGGCGGCGCGCCGCCAGTACCAGGTGCCGCGGCCGTGGTTGGGGACGCTGCGGCGCGATCTGTTGCCTACCGGATACGCGCTGGCGCTCATTCCGTTCACGGTTTACCTGGCCAGCTACGCCGGCTGGTTCGCCTCCGAGACCGCGATCGACCGCCACCAGGTAGGTCAGACGATCGGCCCGGACAGCGTCATCCCGCTGCCCGACGCGGTTCGCTCGCTGTGGTACTACACCGCCAAGGCATTCCACTTCCATGCGACGCTGACGAATTCGGCCGGCAACCATCACCCGTGGGAGTCCAAGCCGTGGAGTTGGCCGATGTCGTTGCGGCCGGTGCTGTATGCCATCGACCAACAAAACGTAGCGGGCTGCGGTGGCCAGTCGTGCGTCAGAGCCGAGATGCTGGTCGGCACTCCGGCCATGTGGTGGCTGGCGGTGCCGGTCCTGGTGTATGCCGGCTGGCGGATGTTCGTCCGGCGGGACTGGCGCTATGCGGTGGTGTTGGTCGGCTATTGCGCCGGCTGGCTGCCGTGGTTCGCCGACATCGACCGGCAGATGTACTTCTTCTACGCCGCGACCATGGCGCCGTTTCTGGTGATGGCCATCGCGTTGATTCTCGGCGACATCCTCTACCAACCCGGTCAGAACCGGGAGCGGCGCACCCTGGGGCTGATCGTGGTGAGTTGTTATGTCGCTTTGGTGGTGACCAACTTCGCCTGGCTTTTCCCGATACTCACCGGCCTGCCGATCTCACAGCAGATCTGGAACCTGGAGATCTGGCTGCCCAGCTGGCGATGAGCCTTATCTGGCGGTGGCATTGGCGTGCCGACTCGAAGCCCCACCCAAGGTCCGCCTGCGATGCGCGCCAATTTGCCGGTAGCCGGTTACGACGGTGACTGCCCGGTCATTGCGACGTTGAAACTTCCGCACCGCGGCGTGAAATCGCCTATCAACAGTATGAGACAACCGGCTATTACCTAGTAGAGTTGTTCAGGACAATAGTATTTCGCGGCTATCACGGCAAATCGGGATGCAGTCTCCAAATCAATTGGCGGATTCTGGATTTTCACCTGCTGGACAGCGCGCAGCCCTGATTCGCCGTGATGTAAGTTCGTGCACATCGCATGGGCGGACCCGACGGCGTGCTCTGGAGTTGAATACGTGATGCCGGCATCCTGCAGAGCAGCCAGGAAACCCACATCGCGACCGTCGCCGTCAACGCTCGCGTCGCCGAGCGCGGGCGCGGCGAGGCCGATCGTGGTGAAAATACCTATCAGTAGCCCCATGAGCAGTTTCACAGCTGTACCCATGTTCCTATACTTGGCGCGTGGGCGCCAAGCGCCTTTGCATGATGGCGCGGGTACGTGCCGATGTCGCCGATACCCGTAGCGTCGTCTCGATACAATGCCGGCGGCGAGCTGGCCGGCACGGAATCGCTGCGCTGACCGTGGATTCTGTGGCGCTTGCTCAGCCCTTTGCGACAAAAAGGATTCACTGTCGCCCGTAATGCGCTGGTCAATATCGTCATCTTCCCGCAAGCCATTTGTTTCATAAAGTCTTCTTCCCGACACGCAGCATGCCAATAGAGAACGCCAGTGGTCCAATATGTAATGCCTAACCATTGATAACCGCGAGCAATGATTAGTCCGCGCAATCGTCTGCCCGTCGCCGCCTCCGCGGCTTCCGCGAAGCGCTACAGCGCACTGGTTGCGAGTCGTCGACGCCGACTTTTGCGGTTTGCGCCAAGCCCCCGTGCTCCAAGGTCGGGGCGCCAAACAAACACCAGCTTGCCATTGTGGTGTTGTAGCGATAGTTGTTCTGCGGCAACGAATTTGACAAGGGCCAATCACACTCGGTCGTGCCGGCGGCGCGCAGTTGCCGAAGCAGGGCGGGTACGGGCGCCGGTGCGCAGCATTGCGACGCAGATGCCGCACCCTAAAGCGGGTCGCGGGCGGCCGGGCAGGACATGCAGCGCGGCCCGCCACGGCCGGTGCCCAGCTCCGAGCCCGCGATGGTCAGCACCTCGATGCCGGCAGCCTCCAACCGGGCGTTGGTCTGCGCGTTGCGCTCGTAGGCGACGACGACACCGGGGGCCAGTGCCAAGGTGTTGTTGCCGTCGTCCCATTGTTCGCGTTCGGCGACGACGGGGTCCAGGCCGGTGCCGATGACTCGCAGCTTGTCGATGCCCATCGCGTCGGAAGCAGCCCGCACAAATGGGGCCGCATCGCTGATCGCCACGCCTTTGGGCGAACGCTGGATGGTGAACGCCGACAGGTGCTCGACGACGGCGGCATACATCACCACGGTGTCGACGTCCACCATGGTGCACACGGTGTCCAGATGCATTTGCGCACGCTTCTGAGCAATCGGCACCGCGAGCACGGTGTGCGCAAGGTCGTCGTCAAACAGGCTGCGCGCCAAGGCTTCCGCGCCGGCCGGGCTGGTACGCTCGCCGACCCCGACGGCGACCACGCCGGGGGCCAGCAACAGCACGTCGCCACCCTCGACGGGAGCGGTGCGTGATTCGTAGGCCCGCCGCACCCCGGTGAACCGCGGGTGATGGGCATAGATGATGTCGGTCAACGATGCCTCACGAACCCGCGCCCGCAACGCCAGCGACGGGATGACCACCCGCGGACCGATCCAGATCGACGAGTCGCGGGTGAACACCAGGTTCGGTAATGGGTCGATGACGAAATCCCCGCCATGGTGCATGCGGACCACCAGCGACACGTCGGTCCGGATATCGGACGGCAGCTCGTTGAACGTCATCCCCGCCGTCAGCACATGCGCCAGCCGAACCGGGTCCAGACTACGCAAATACGCCGAGAGCTGTTGCGCCAGTGGCAATCCAAGCCGGCGCGCGTCAACCGCGGCGGCGACACCCTGCATCCTGGCGGCCCCGCTGTCCAACGCCTCGGTCAGCAGCTGCGACAGCAGCAATACCTCCACCCCGCGCGAGCGCAGCAGTTCGGCGAACTCGTCATGCTCCTCCTGCGCGCGCGACACCCAGGGCAGCCCGTCGAACAGCAGCTGGTCGCTGTTGCGCGGGGTGAGCCGGCGCAGTTCGGTACCGGGGCGGTGCAGGATGGCGACCCGTAACGTGCCCACCTCGGAATTGGATCCCAACTCGACGCCCACAGCTCAAACCGTAGCCGTGGCCAGCGCGCAGGCGCCGTATACCCGTTCCTCGAACTGGTGTGCGATAAACTTGCGGTCGTGGCGTTAGCGATTCAGGGCTCGCTGTTCGAGCACAACGAGCGGAGACAACTCGGCAACGGCGCCTTCATCGACATCCGCGCGGGCTGGCTCCACGGTGGCGATGACCTGCTGGCGACGCTGCTGGCCAATGTGCCGTGGCGCTCCGAACGGCGCCAGATGTACGACCGCGTGGTCGACGTGCCGCGCCTGGTCAGTTTTCACGACCTGACCGTCGAGGACCCGCCGCATCCGCAACTCACGCGAATTCGCCGGCGCCTCAATGACATCTACGGAGGTGAGCTGGGTGAGCCGTTCACCACCGTCGGCCTGTGCTACTACCGGGACGGCTCCGACAGCGTCGCCTGGCATGGCGACACCATCGGCCGCAGCAGCACCGAGGACACCATGGTGGCGATCGTCAGCCTCGGCGCCACCCGGTCCTTTGCGCTGCGCCCGCGCGGCGGCGGAACCTCGTTGCGATTTCCGCTGGCACATGGGGACCTGCTGGTGATGGGCGGATCGTGTCAGCGCACCTGGGAACATTCGGTGCCCAAGACGTCGGCGCCCACCGGCCCGCGGGTCAGCATCCAGTTCCGGCCCCGCGACGTGCGCTAGCGGCCGGTGTCAACCCCGGATCGCGGCCACCGCTTTGACGAGCAGGTCGCGGGCACGCTGGACATCGACTGGGGCGACCGGCTGATTGGGAACCACCAGCGGGTTGGCGATCACGTTGACCTGGTAGTAACCGAACTGCGCCGAGTAGTCGTAGAGTTCGCCGGTGCGCGCCGACCCGTCGACCAGCGCCTGCAGCACGCGGTGCACACCGAGCGTCTGGGCGCCGTCGATGTGCGGCGTGGCGACCACCTCGATGCCGCCGCGCACCTGTGCCCCGGAGAAGGCGATCCGGCCGCATTCCTTGCCGGGGTCGTTGAACGGCAGCTGTTGGGAGGTCTCCACCGCGATCACCACGAACCGGTTGCCGTTGCCCTCGGCCGAGACCGCCGCCATGTTGCCCTGCACGCCGGGCGGCATCTGCGGCCCCAGGGCCGCCTTGGCGCAGTTCGCCGGATCGAAACTCAGGCCGTCGGGCAGCTTGCGGGCCGCGAAGAACTGCGGATCGATAGCCCTGGGCGGGACGTCGTTGACAGTGAACCCGGGTCCGAAGCTGGACTTGACGTCGATGACCTTGGCGATGTCGGCCTTTGTCGACTGGGAGGCACCCGGCGAACAACCGACCAGCAAGCACACCGCTGCCAGCGCCAGTACCACCTTCGACATCGTGGCCACCCTACCCAACGGGGATGCTCAGCCGCGTACCGCCGACACCGTTTTGACCAGCAGATCGGCGGCAAACTGCGGTGGCAGCGGGGGAAGCATTGACCCGGGGTCGGTGGTCAGCGTGGTGAACGCGTAGTAGTCACCCAGGTAGGCCACGAAAGTATAGGTGCGCGAATCGATTTCGGTACCAGACTCCACGGATGTACGAACGTCTGCCACCATGGCCGCGGTTTCGGCACCGTCGATGCGTGGCGGGTCGGACAGACGGATGCTGGCCGTGGTGTGCCCGTCGGACATCGTCCACTGCGCGCAGCCCGCAACCAGTCCGGCGGCCGGGGAAAGCGGACCCGGCGGAGCCGAAACCACGATGGCGTCGACAATGCCACCCGCGCCAGAGCCGGATACGCCCTGCGCGGACTGGCCGCGGCCGCCGGCCGGGTCGGCGAGTATCGCGCATTGGGCGGGCACGGTGATCGCAGTGGCACCAAGACCCCAGACCACTCGCGGTGCTGCCCCGGCGGGAATGTCTTTGGTCACCTCGTAGCCGGGCGGCAACTCACGGCTGAGTCTTTTGATGTTGGCCGGGTTGACGGTCGCGCGATGAGCCGGCGGTGAGGTATGGGTCGGTGCGGTCACCGGCGCCGGCGATTGCGCACATGCGGCCGCCAGCACCGTCGCCATCGCGCCAATCCACCACGGCCGCAAGGTCGCCGGCCCTCAGCTCACGGCCTCGATCACCTGGCGGGCCACTCCCCTGATCTGCTCGGCCAGCTCGCGCCCGAAGCCCAGATCACGCGGGCCGGGCACGTCGATGACCGTGGTGATGACCCCGATGTCCTCGCGCTGCCAGATCGCGCCGTAGCGGTCCATGATGGTGCGCATCGGCACGTTGTCCGAAAGCATCCGCGCGGAGAACCTCTCGACGCCGCCGACGCGGGCGGCGACGGACAGCGCGCCGATCAGAAAGCTGCCGATCCCCCTGCCCTGATAGGCGTCGGCGACGGTAAACGCGATTTCGGCGACCGTCGGATCATGTTCGTCACGGATGAAACGCGCGTCGGCCACGGGATCGACGCCGTCGATCATCACCCACACGAAGTGGTCGACGTAGTCCACCTCGGACAGGTAGTGCATCATCGCCGCGTCGGGGACCCGGGCCGACATGAACCGGCGGTAGATCGTCTCGCTGGAGAAGTGGACGTGCCCGTGTACGGTGCGCTCGCTGTCGCCGGGCAGCACCGGGCGCAGCAGCAGTGGGGTGCCGTCGCGAACCCGTATCGGGACCGGGGTGATGAACGCGGCCAGGCGCTGGCGAACCGTGCGTACCAGCCGCTCCATGATCCCGGGGATGTTGACCATCCGGTCCAGGGCTTCGCTGCCACCGATCCAGCCGGCCAGCGGCTCGACGGTGGTGACCGTCGCGGTCCGCGGGATGTCACGCAACAAGGCGATTTCCCCGACGATCATGCCCGGCAGCGCCTGCTCGACGATCACCGCACCGTCGTCGCCGACATGGATGACCTCGGCACTACCCGCCGAGATGAGCAGGAAGGATACCGCCTGTTCACCCTGGCGCATCAGGACCTGGCCGGCCGGGGCACGCAGCGGAGCCAGCCGGGCAGCCAGTGGCAGCAGGTCATCGGCCGGACATCCCGCGAAGATGTCCATTCCGGCGAGCTCTGCTGTCCTAGCGCCGGTCAATTCGGCCATCCCGTCCAATCCGCCACAGCGCCAAGCCCGGCTCGCGGTCCGATCCGCCCCAGGCTATGGCGTCGGCCGCCGCTGCGGCAACACCGCACGGCGCAGACTAGCCTGACACCAGACAATTCAACCCCGGCCTCTCGGACCAAACCTGCGATGAACACCAGCCAGGATCCGCGCGAGTTGACCCGTGGTCTGCTCGCGGCGCCGGCGGTGCTGCGGCACGGCTTCCTCGACGTGCTCGGTGAGTCCACGAGTTCGCCCGTTCCAACGGTTGCGCAGAAGGCGATGAACAGCCGGTTCGTCGCGACCGTATATGAGCGGTTGTGGCGGCCGACGTCCTTCTACCTCGCCAGTGGTGTCACCACCCGCGGCGAGCAGCGCCGCGCGGCCACGGCATTGCGGCTATCGCGCGCCCACCGGTTGCTTGACGTGGCCTGCGGCCCAGGCAATTTCACCGCGCCACTGGCCCGGTGCCTGCCGGCCGGCGGCCTCGCGGTGGGATTCGACATCTCCGAACCGATGCTGACTCGTGCCGTGGTGGACAACTGCGGGCCGCAGACCTGCTACGTCCGCGGCGACGCGCGCACGCTGCCGTTCGGCGACCAAACATTCGATGCTGTCTGCTGTTTCGGCGCGCTGTACCTGATGCCCGAACCGTTCCGGGTCACCGGTGAAATGCTGCGGGTATTGCGGCCCGGCGGCCGGATCGCGATCCTGACCAGCTATGCCGGGCAAGCGGCGCCGGTTCGCAAGGCACTGACGGCAACAGCTGACTTGATCGGGCTGACCATGTTCGACGGGCACAGCTTCGTCGACCTGTTCTCCTCGGCCGGTCTGGTCGACATCGAGCAGCAGACACAGCGTGCGCTGCAGTTCGTCGCGGCCACCCGGCCCCGGTAAGGCCCGCCCCGGCGACCGGACGCAAAACCCGTCCAGCGCCGCGACTCGACAGCGCCACGCGGATACCAGCAAACCACCGGTGCAATCAGGGCCGGTTCACCAAAGACCTGGGCCGTTGGTTGCCAGGAACTCCGGAAACGCCCGGGCCTTGCGAAACGACGCACTGCTTGTGGCGAGCAACGCCAAAATCGGCGCCCGACACACCGGATTCGTGTCCCGGTTAATCGTCAGCGCAAATCTACCCTGAACCCAGCGTGCGCAGGGAGGACGTGGTGGTGAGTAGGCACCCGGTCGACGGGATGTCGCGGCGAGAGTTCATGGCCAGAATGGCCGCCGCAAGCAGCGCCGGCGCGCTGATGTCCCTGGCTGGCCCGGTGATCGAACGGGCCTACGGGGCCGGCCCATGCTCCGGCCATTTGACCGACATCGAGCACTTTGTGTTGTTGATGCAGGAGAACCGGTCATTCGATCACTTCTTCGGCACGCTGTCGGGCATCAATGGATTCGACACGCCCTCGCCAGCATTCCAGCAAAAAGGCTGGAACCCGCAGACCCAGTCGATTGATCCCACCGGCGTGACCATCCCATACCGTTTCGACACCACCAGGGGCCCCGTCCTCAACGGCGCGTGCGTGAACGACCCCGCCCATCAATGGATCACCATCCACAAGTCATGGAACAACGGCGCCAACGACAATTGGTTGCCCGCGCAGGCCGAACAGCAAACGCTGCAGGGCAACGTCCCGGTGTCGATGGGTTATTACACGCGCCAAGACCAACCGATCCATTACATGCTGGCTGATACCTTCACCCTCTGCGATGGCTATTACTGTTCGCTGCTGGGCGGAACTTCGCCCAACCGGCTGTACTGGATCAGCGCCTGGATCGACCCAGACGGCGTTGCGGGCGGTCCGCTGCTGATAGACCCCAACATCCAACCGCAAGGCCAATTCAGTTGGCGCACCATGCCGGACAACCTCAGCGACGCCGGCATCAGTTGGAAGGTGTACCAAAACAAGCTTCTGGGAGCGCTCAACAACACGGTCATCGGTTACAACGGGATGCTCGTTGACTTCAAGCAGGCTCAGGATCCGCGCTCCAACATCGCCCGCAACGGCATCGCCCCGACCTACCCCCTGGACTTCGTCGCCGACGTCGCAGCCAACAGGCTGCCCCAGGTTTCGTGGGTGCTGCCCGGGTTTCAGGTGTCCGAGCATCCCGGACTACCGGTAACACCGGCCGTCGGTGGCACCGCGATCGTCAATATCCTCCGCATCTTGCTGTCCAATCCCCAGGTGTGGGAAAAGACCGCGTTGATCGTCAGCTTCGACGAAAACGGGGGTTTCTTTGACCATGTGACACCGCCTACCGCGCCACCGGGAACTCCCGGAGAGTACGTCACGGTGCCCGATATCGATGCGGTCACGGGTTCCGGCGGCATCCGCGGGCCGATCGGCCTGGGCTATCGCGTGCCCTGCTTCGTCATCTCGCCCTACAGCCGTGGCCCGCTGATGGTGCACGACACCTTCGACCACACCTCGCAGCTGCGGTTGCTCGAGAAACGGTTCGGTGTACCGGTCCCCAACCTGAGTGCCTGGCGACGAAGCGTGACCGGCGATATGACGTCGACGTTCAACTTCGCCGTCCCGCCCAACCCAGCGCCGCCGAACTTGGACCACCCCGCGCTGCAAGCCATTCCGCCACAGGTGCAATGCGTTCCCGACACCGTCGCAACGTTCGCGAAGGTCACTCCCCCTTACCGGGTGCCCTTCCCTCAGGTAATGCCCACTCAGGAAACGACACCCGTCCGCGGGATTCCCAGCGGTCCGTGCTGAAGCTGGATCCCACACCGCCGAGAATCCGCTCGGCCACGGCCGGGACAGCATAAAGGCCCAAGCCCAGTGCCCATGTGCGGCATCGGAATTGGTGTCCGTTGAGCACGCCCGCCAGGCTGAGGCGTTGTGAGGCGTTGTGAGGCGTTGTGAGCTAAGCCTGAATCCGTGGATCGATGATTTCGGGTGGTCATCGGCGGGTTCGGGCGAGTGGCGCTGGGGCGTGGACACTTTGGCGTGTATGTGATCCGCTGGCCTGCACCAGCTTTTCCTTTAGGGGTTCCTCGGGTCGGGCCTGGATGGCGGGGTGGACAGGGGCTGGCCGCTTGGTCAAGCGGCGCGGGGTTGCGCAGTCGGGTAGCCGATGACGCTGTCCCACAGGGCTTTCCACTCGACTTGCCGGGGCCAGTGGACGGGTAGGTGCAGCATCGGTTTGCGGGCCGGTGCGGCGAAGCGGGCGGGCACGTTGACCAGGTCGCGGCGCAGGGTGGCACCGCGGGCCACGATGTGGTGACCGCCGGCGAGGGTCCCGGTGGCGCGCAGCAGGTTATGGGCGATCACCGCGCAGGCCAACCAGGCGCAGTTCGCGGCGAACAGCCCTGAAGGGATCCGAGCCAGTGGGCCATCGATCAGGTCGGCGAAGGTGGTCTCGATGATGGCGTGGCGGCGGTGGGTGATGTCGGCCTCGGCAGTGGGCAGCTCGGAGTTGGTCAGAAATGGGTGATAGCGCCACACCGGAAACAACGCATCCGGGTAGCGGGCGTCTTTGACCCGGCGCACTACCAGTCGGGCCGTGATCTTCTTGCCCCGCCCCAGCCGTAGGGTGTAGGGAGTTTCGGCGACCTCGGCATCGGAGATCAGCGCCCCGGTGTCAGGGTCTTCGACCGCGCCCGGGTAGTGCACCGGGGTGTAGGCGGCCTCGTCGATGCCCTCGACCGCGGTGGTAATGGCCCGATTTCGGGTCATCGACAGGGAGAACTCGACGCCTTCGGCGATGCAGGCGCCGATCACCTTTTTATTGCCGAACGCGGTGTCGCCGCGCAGCATGATCTTGCCGGCCCCGCACCCGCGGGCGGTGGTGATGGCTTGTTTGACCTGCCAGGCCGCGGCGCGGCCGGAGCCGGCCTTACCGCTGCGCAGCCGCGCCTCGGCGATCACCGGTGGGGCCTGCGCGGTCGAGATCGTGGTGATCTGCGGCGACAGACCCAACCGCAGCAGCGCACGGCTGGCGATCTTGGCGTGCCCGAACGAAGCACCCTGCTTATGGCGCCCGTAGACCGGACGCAGCAGCGAGTCGATGTCCAAAAAGGCGCGCTCTTCGATGCCGGGCAACAGCGGCACCCGCTGCGCGAGCGCCACCAGATGCGCGCGAGCCACGGCCGCGAGCTGGTTGGCATGCCCGAAAGTGAACTCGCGCAAGAAGATCCCCAATGTCGAGGGCGCATACACCTCGTTGAACACCCGTGGCGTGCCGCCGGCACGCAACACGTCGACGTCGTCGATGCAGTCCGCGCCGCACATCATCCCGGCGATGATCGAGGTCAGCTTCCCGACCGGGTTGACCGCACCGGAGGCCACCCGTGTCGACGGCAGATCCACATGCTCACCGATCAATTCCGAAAGCCCGGTCTGCTCAGCCAATTCCAGCACCGGAACCAAACCCGCGGCCGACACCAGATTCGGCTCGTCAAACACCGCCGACCCGAGAGTGAACGTATACGATGAATGCACCGAAAATGCCTTCCTGAACACTGGAAAAAGACGACTTCAGCACTCGTATTATCCCAGGCCAGAAGGCATTTTCGCTGTTCACACGCCGATCAAACCACCAGCCGATCCACGGATTCAGGCTAAGACGCGGCCTCGCAGACGCCCAGGAGCCGCACCACCGGCGTCCCGGCTTCGTACTCCAAGATCCACGGATCGCCGCCGTCAACGGGCTCCGAAGTGAGCGTGATGATCACCGGTTGGCCGCTGCGCCGGGACAGTTGCGTGCATTCGACCTGGAACAGTTGATAGTCGCCGTCGTGGTGAACGGCCAGTGAAAAGCCCGGTTCCACCGATTCGACGGGCACCTTCTGCAGGTAGTACTTCGTGCTCATGTCCTGACTCTAGGTCCGCAGCAGTAGGCAGCACTGCTCGCGAAACGCGGTCTTAGCAAATGCTCAGTTGAAACTTGGAACTTCATCAGAATTGGCGCCGGATCGCCTCCGCTGCAACGCATTACCGTTATCCAACGGTAATGCCGGGGCCTGGCCGGCGTCGGCGGGGAATCGATGCAATCGCGCCGGCACGGCATGGTCATGGCATGGTTCGGGGCGCGGCCATACCGGTGACGACGGGATGTTGTTGCGATCCAACGATTGCCCGGACACCGCGGCGCTTCGACTTCGAACACCTTCGGGCAGTAGCCTTCACGGTCATGATCGACTGCTGGAGGGCGACCCGGTGAGCGTCGCCGGATTCGTGCTCGGCCTGGTCGCCACCGTCCTCTCGGTGGCCCTGCTGACCTGGCAGGTTTGGCGGGCGCGCACGGGCCCGGGACCCAAGGTGACGCCGGTCGTGGGTTGGTTGACGCCCGACGGGCTGGTGACCAACGACGACGACAGCCAGGTGCGCGCGTCGCTGGTGAACGCCGCAGCCCACCTTCCGGACGGCCGGTACGTCATCGGCGTCAGGGTCGTCAACGTGGGTCCGGTCCCGCTACCCGTGGCGGGATGGGCGATCCGGTCCGAGCCGGACGGCACGTCGCTGGAGCCGGCCCAGACGTCGGGCACCCCGGTGCCGTACGACATACCGCCGGGTGAGACGGCTCTCTTCCGCACCGACCTGCAGCACGTCACGGCGTTCGCGGCCGCTGCGGCTCAACCGCCGCGAATCGTGCCCATCGTTTCCTCGGGCGGACGCACCTATGCGACCCGGACCGTGGCGCCCGGATTGTTGTCGCTGGGGTCGTAGGCGCCGCCCTTCGCTGACGACCGTCATTGACGGGTGCCAGCGAATGGACGTAGGGTTGCCCTGTGCGGTCACCACAGGAAACCGCTGCGGCTGAATTGCCGGCCGGCACCCGGGAGGCTCGACGGCTTGACACGAGGGCACGCCTTTTCGACGCCGCGCTGGCGGAGATCGCGCGGAACGGAATAGCCGGCGCCGACATCAGCTCCATCGCCGCGGCGGCAGGCGTGGTCCGGGGGACGTTCTACTTCCACTTCCCCACCAAGGAACAAGTGCTGGTCGAGCTGGAGCGAAACGAGGAGTCCCGGATCGTCGCCGACCTCGTCGACGCCCGGGCCGCGGCCGGTGAACTGATATCGGTGTTCACCCGGTTGGTACACCACGTGCTGGATGCCGAACGTCGTTTGGGGACAGTGGTTTTTCGGGACATGCTGGGTTTGCACTTCTCGTCGACGCGACCGGGCGACGACGAGTTGAGCCGGCACCCGCTGGCGGAGTTCCTGATCGACGTGATCAGCCGGGCACAGGACGCCGGGCAGGTCACGCCGACTGCGGACGCGCGCGATCTCGCAGTGTTCTTCTTGACCGGGCTCTACGCCCTCCTGGCCACGGGAGCCCACCATTCTGCGACGGCGGACGCCCTGTTGAGCCGGTACGTGACAACGATTGTCAAAGGGATGGAGACACGATGAAAACCACCGGTATTGATGGCTATCGGGATTTCCTGGTGCGGCGTGACGGCGAAGCGGACCTGCTCAACCGACGCTTGTCCAATCGCGAAGAGTTCATCAAAGACCTTGCGGCGCATCCGGTGCGGTCGGTCTGTCCGGCAGATCGATCGACGTTTTTACGAAACCTGCGCCGGCGTCGACCCGAACCGGGCTTGGACCCGAAAATGCTGTTCTTGCTGGCGACGGCGAAGCTCAATCAGGCGGAGCGCTTCGGCGTGGGGCTCGGCGAAACGTACGGGCGCAACAGCGCCGAGAACGTGGCGCCCGAGCGGGTGTACGTAGAACTCGAAGAGCACTACCACACCCGGCTGCTGGCATACGCATTGGACATTTTCGACCTGCCGCTCCAGGTGGCCGCTCCGCCATTCCTGATGCGACAGCTCGTCAAGGCAGGCGTGTTCCTCCCGGAAAGGTGCGGCTTCGTGTTCGTCGGCGCCGCCGAGATGGCCGGGTGCATCGTGTTCGACGAACTGCGCCGCACCGGCAGCGACCTGTTCGCCGGCGAACCCGACGTGGCCGGACGGATCGAACTGCTATACAGCGAAATCCTGACCGACGAGATCGGCCATGTGGGCTACTGCGCGTCGCGCTGCACCCCTGCCGAACGCGCCATCATGCGGCGGCTCTACCCACTGATCGGGCGGCTGTTTGCCGGGCAAACGGTCGAGGTCAGACTCCTCGTGGACCCCCGGAAGCTACGCGCCCGGCTCGACCGGCCGTTCGACGTCGAGGAACTGACCGCCGCGCTGAGCAACGAAACCTACCTCGCCGCACATCCATGACATGTCGGATTGGGTGACGAGCCCGGCCTGTTAGCGTCCGCGCGTGCGGGTATGCGCGGGTATCTTTAGGAACCACCCAACCACGGGAGCGGCCATGGCAAGCGGGCGACCCAATTTCGCGCAATACATCGCGTACGCTTACGGGCTCCGGCGGTTGCCCAACTCGATGCGGAGTTGGGTCGCACGTGATCTGGCCGGTAAGGGGGCGATCCGCCGGTACCTGCTGCTGACGGCAATACCGCCCCTTCTGGTACTGGCACCGTTTTGGCTGCTGCCCGCGTCGCTGTATGTGCACCTCGAGATGACGCTGCCGATCTACCTGTGGGCGTTGCTGATCTCGCTTGCGCTGAACAAGGTGTGGCGCCGGCACCGGCTGGCCCAGCATGGCCTGGACCCGAACCTGGTGGACGCGATCAAGCGGCAGAAGGACGCGAAGATGCACGAGCGGTACATCCGGCGCTACGGACCGCGCCCGGAAGAGGCGCAGCGGTACTCGAACAGCAATCCCTTTTTCTGAGGACACCGCCGAGCCGGGTGGCCTGATGCGCAAATCCGGACCCAGCGTGCTGGGGTCTCCGCCGGCCGGGCCAACATGCGACGTAGTGCGGAAAGACCCCAGTGCTTGATCGGCATGTGGTCGCGGTGTCTGCGTCCGCGGCGTAGCCGCGCGATCGGCGGGAGCCCGCGCCACTGAACGCCCGTGAACGGCCTCTCCAGCTGGAAAGCGGGGAGTTGGCGAGCTCAGCGGCGGAAAACGATCCGAATCGGATGTTCAGCCCGTTATCATACGACTGTCAGTCTACTGACAGGGTGAACATCTTGACACCAATGAGGGCAGGTAACGGGTTCGGTTACTGACGTTCAGACAAGGAAGTCTGCAGCTCGGTCCCGCCTCCGTCGCCCTGCACGCGTTAGGGGAGAACTGAATGTCTTTCGCCACCGGGTTCTCGCTCGCGATGAACGGCGGCAAGCTGGCCTCCTCCGCAGCTCTTACGGCTGAAGTGGCGCCTGCGGCAGCCGGCGGATTGTCGGCCGCACCGGAGTTGCGACTCGCCGCATCCAAGGAACCCATCTACCCCTGGGGCCTGAAGTGATCGATTTTGGCGCCTTACCGCCAGAAATCAACTCCACGAGAATGTATGCCGGGCCCGGTCCGGCATCGCTGTCGGCGGCCGCCGTGATGTGGGATAGCTTGGCCGCCGAACTCCACGCGGCCGCAGGTTTCTACCGGTCGGTGATCGCGGGATTGACGAGCGGGCGCTGGCTGGGACCTGCATCGCTGTCCATGGCGTCCGCACTCGGGCCGTATGTGGCTTGGACGGCCGGGGTAGCCGCGCGGGCCGCGGAAACGGCCAGCCAAGCCACGTTTGCCGTGGAGGGCTACGAGGCCGCCTTCGCGATGACCGTGCCGCCACCGGTGGTGGCCGCCAATCGGGCTCTGCTCGCGGCCCTGGTCGCCACCAACTTCTTCGGCCAGAATTCGACGGCGATCGCCGCCACCGAAGCCCATTACGGCGAGATGTGGGCGCAGGACGCCGCGGCGATGTACGAGTATGCCGCGAATTCGGCGACCGCGTGCGAGCTGACCTTGTTGACGACCCCACCGGAGGTGGTCAACCCCGTCGGCGAGGCCGGGCAGGCCAGCGCCGTTGCCAATGCGGCGGCTGCCGCTGGATCAGAGCAGCTCTCGCTGGCCGGCTTGGTGTCCTCGGTTCCGGCCTTGCTGGACGGGCTGGCTTCACCGCTGTCCGGGCTTGCCGACTCGTCGCTGATGCCCACCCTGGCAACCGTCCCGGTCTACGCACTTCCGAGCTACTTCATGGCCGCAGCGACCCCACTCTATTCGATGTCCTCCATCCTCGGAATCGCCCAGACCGCACAGGGTTTGCTGACCGGGGCAGCGGCTGCTGCTGCGCAAGCGGTCACAGAAGGGGCAGCCGGTGCGGTCAGCTCCGGGGCAGGTCTGATCTCGTCGGTGGGACCGGGCGTGACCGGAAGCCTGGGCAGTGCAGCGTCGTTGGGCCCGTTGTCGGTGCCGGCGAGCTGGACCAGTGTGATCCCGGCGGCGCATACGGGTGCCGTAACCGCGTTGCCGAACGCCGGTCTCGATGCCGCCAACGCGGCGCCAGCGATGTTGGGCGCGGCGCCGCGAAACGGTACCGGCGCGAACAGATTTGCCGGGCCCCGATACGGGGTGGTGCCCACCGTGATGACGCGCCCGCCATCGGCCGGATACACGTAGGCCCTGACGTGACCGCGGCGCGCCTGACCTACGCAGCTACCTCCCCGGACACGCTGGCCGAAGCCCCTGCCCGCATGATCATCGGCGGCACCATCGTCGAGCGCCGCGAGTTCGACGACGTGCTGTCGATCATCGCGTCGCGGCTGCAATCCTCATCCGCGACGGGTCTGGCAGTGGGCTCGGTGAACCTCGACCACCTCTACCACTTCCGGAAAGTCACGGCAGCGCCCGCCGCTCCGCTGGAATGGCTGCTACTGGCCGACGGCATGCCGATCGCCTGGCGGGGCCAACTGCTCACCGCGAAGCCGTGGCCCCGAGTCACCGGCGCCGACCTGCTTCCCGGCGTGTTGGCGCTGGCCGAAGATACCGGTGCCCGTGTCGGCTTTTTCGGCGGCGGCGCCGAAACTCACCGCCTGCTTGCCGACTCCTTGCGGAAAAGGTATCCAGGGCTTGCCATTTCGGGGATGTGGTCCCCCGACGCGCCCACCATCGAGTCGCTGTCTGACAACTTGGCAGCGGCGATTCGTGACGCGCGCACCGACATCCTGATCGTCAGCCTCGGCAAGCCGCGCCAAGAGCAGTGGGTTGACCGTTATGGCTCCGCGACGGGCTCTCGCGTCTTCTTGGCCTGCGGCGGGGCCATCGACTTCCTGGCGGGCAGCACCAACCGAGCGCCCGGCTGGATGCAGCGAATCGGATTGGAATGGTTGCACCGGTTGGCCAGAGAACCGCGGCGGTTGGGCCGGCGCTACCTGCTGCAGGGTCCTATCGCTTTGCTCCGTACGGTGCGAGCGCAGCTGATCTGCTATCCGAACGCGTATTGCGTGAGCACGCCAAGGAGTGATCATGCCGATATCGCCAGCGCCGGCCGCGATGCCGCACGACCCCAACCCGCGACCGTTTAAGGGAAAGCGCGCCGACGTGACTTCGCTGCTGCACCGCCGAACCGACGTTTCGCCGGCGACTTCAAGTACGGCGTCAAGTACGGTGCGCACGCCCGATCCCACGACGTCGCGGCGCTGGCAACACCGGTATTCACACCATCTGCGTATCAGCGATTCCGTGATCGTCTTCGCCTCCGTCATGCTGGCGCAATACGTCCGGTTCGGCGATTCGCCGAACAAATCGGGCTACCCGGGCCCGGTGATGACGCTCTTTTCATTTCTCTTCGCGGCGCTGTGGCTCTCGTCTCTTGCAATATTCAACACACGATCACCACACGTTATCGGAGTGGGGATCGACGAGTACCGGCGAATCAGCAGTGCGTCATTCTGGACATTCGGAATCATCGCAATGGTGACGCTGCTCGCCAAGATCGATTTGGCCCGCGGCTATCTGGCGGTTGCGCTTCCCGTCGGCACGCTCGGACTGCTGACAAGCCGCAACAGCTGGCGTAGGTATATCTGCCGTAAGCGAGCCCATGGCGAATACCAGACGGCGTCTTTGGCAATCGGAGACCGGCAAGGACTCTCCCGCCTGATACATGAACTGGACCGTAATCCACGCGACGGTTACGTCGTCGTCGGAGTCTGCATACCGGGATATGGCGTCCCCCGGGGCGAAACCCTGACGGTCGAAGATCGCCATGTCCCGATTCTGGGGGACGAATCCTATGCGGTGGCTGCGGTTGACGACTGCGGCGCGGGCACGGTGGTGGTGACGCAGACGGAACAGTTCGGCATGCACGCGATCAGAGACTTGATGTGGCAGTTGGAGACGAAGGACGTCGACCTGGTGGTATCACCGGGGATGATGGACATCGCGGAAGCGCGATTGACGGTGCGGCCGGTCGCCGGATTCCCGTTGCTGCATGTCGAAAAGCCGCTCTACACCGGCGCCCAGCGGTTTCAAAAACGAACATTCGACTTCTGTTTCGCGCTGACAGCCCTGCTGATGGCATCGCCAATCCTTATTGCGGCTGCTATCGCCATCAAGCTGACCAGCAAGGGCCCCGTCTTCTACCGCTCCGAGCGTATTGGCATTAATGGCGAACCCTTCATGATGCTTAAATTCCGAACAATGAAGGTGGACGCTGACACCCAACTCGAGCGCCTTTTGTCCCAGAATCAGGGTGCCGGCGGAATACTGTTCAAGATTCGTCAAGATCCCCGGGTCACCCCCGTGGGGAGAATACTCCGCAGATACAGCATCGACGAGCTCCCCCAATTCATCAACGTCATCAAGCAGGACATGAGCGTGGTCGGCCCGCGGCCTCCGTTGAGCCGCGAAGTCGACAACTACAACGTCGACGTGAAGCGGCGGCTGCTGGTCAAGCCCGGTGTTACCGGAATATGGCAAGTAAGCGGCCGCTCCGAACTTTCCTGGGACGAGTCGGTCCGGCTGGATCTGTCCTACGTCGACAATTGGTCGATGGCGGGTGATCTCATGATCATCGCCAAGACGGTGAAAGCCGTCCTGACGGGGCACGGAGCATACTAGGTGGCCGTGAGCCATGACTGAGCCGACGGCACCCGGTGCGGTTGCGCCAACGGTGCCGGTCGCTCGGTTGGCTCACGCGTTCTCGATCCAGCTGATCTGCCGGATGCTGGGGATGCTGGCCTCGGTGGTCTCGGTTGCGATGACCGCTCGTTATCTGGGTCCCGACCGCTACGGCCAGCTCACCATTGCCGTCGCCTTCATCGGGATGTGGGCCAGCTTGATCGACCTCGGCGTCGGGCGGGTGATCGTGCGTCGCGTGACCTCGGGCCGCGACGATCTCGAGCGCCTGGTCCGGATCTACAACGGGCTGTCCCTGCTGTACTGCGTTCCACTCGTGGCATTGGCGGCGGGAACCGGGTTGCTGGTCTACCGCGACCACGACGTGCGCGTGATGCTTGTCGTGTTGTCCGCGCAGCTGCTCATCGTGACCATGACGGTGCGGCTCGAGCCGGTGTTTCAGACCAAAGTTCAGTTCGTCGCGGTGGCGGTCTCCGACGTCGTCGGGCGGTTGGCCACGCTTGCCGTGATTGTGTTTCTGGTAGCCGAACGCGCGGACGTCATCTGGTTCGCGGCAGTGCAGCTCATTCCGACGACCCTGCAGGTGCTGATCCAGAGCGGCGCCGCGGCGCGCCATGTTTCGCTGCGTCCCATCTTCGCGCCGCGGGAGGCCGCAGATCTGTTGCGGGAAAGCCTGTTTCCGATGGGCGTGACCATGGTCACCGTCTTGTACTGGCGCGCCGACGGCGTGATCTTGTCCTTGGTGAACACCCATTCCGAGGTGGGTGTCTACGGCTTGGCCTCGTCGATCGCGCTCAACACCCTGGTGGTCTCGGTGTTCTTCCTCAAGTCCACGCTCTCGACGGCCACCGAATTGTTTTCCCGCGATGTCGCGGCATTCGCCGGCTTCATGCGCCGCAGTGTCGAGCTGATGTTCTTCCTGGCCGTCCCGGTCGCCGTGGTCGGCGCGTTACTCGCCGGACCGCTGATCAGGTTGTTCGGCAACCAGGCATTCGTCGGCCGCGGCACACCGACGCTGGCGTTGCTGTTCGTCGCGGTAGCGCTACGCTTCGTCACCACCACCCTGGGCGAGGGTCTGTTCGCCAGCCACCGGCAGCGCTTCTGGTTCTGGCTGTCGGTGGCCACCCTCGGGCTCAACGTCGTGCTCAACCTGGCCCTGGGCTGGCGGCTGGGCGCGGTGGGAGCCGGCATTGCGCTGGTGTGCACGGAGCTGGCCAACCTGATGGTTGCCAGCTGGTGCCTACACCGCCAGTGCGGTTACCGGACGCCGGTGACGTTCCTGCTGCGGCTGCTGCTACCGACGGCAGCGAGTGTCGCTGTGACGCTGCTGCTTTGGGGTCAGCATGTGGTTCTCGTTCTGGGCGCCGCCGCTGCGGGCTACCTGGCGACCAGCGCGGTGATCGGCCCGCTCACCTGGTCGGCCCTGGCCTCGTTGCGGGACTCTTCGCGCCGGAATCAGCGGCTGGCGTGACTCCCGAAATGGACCGGCGACTTCTCATGGTGCAGACGAACATCGCCGAAGAGGGTCGCCGAGCATGTCCCCGAGTTGCCGATTTGACACCCGAGTCGATCGCCGAACCCAAACAACGGGGCAGTTCTGGGTTTTGGTCTGCGCGAAACTCCGCAGCCACCTCCACCCTGTTGCCAAACGGTAGTACGGTGTGGCCGTGATCAGGACTCGCGAAGACTTGCGGGCTTATCTGGCTGCGGACCTGAAAGCACACGGCCTAACGCGTTGGCGGTTGCGCCACCGGATCTCGGCGCGCCCGGCCCATTTTCAGCGGCTGCTACGCAAATCCGAGTATTGGACCAACACGGCACGCACGCCGGCGGGACACGCCGTCGCCGCATATCTGAGGCTTCGAACCAAACTCTTGGGCGAAAGGCTCGGATTCGACATCCCACGCAACGTCTTTGGGCCGGGCTTGTCGATCGCACACGCAGGTTTGATAGTCGTGCACTACAAGGCCCGGGTCGGCGCGAATTGCCGCATTCATCACGGAGTGACGATCGGCGAAGGGCGCCCCGGTCACTACCCAACCATCGGGGACGACGTATTCATCTCGCCCATGGCCATGGTGCTGGGCGCCGACGTCGGCAGCCGCGTCGCCATCCGCCCGGGCACGGTTGTCACCACATCGGTGCCCGACGATGTCGATGTCGGCGGGTGCCCGGCCCGGATCGTCAAGGACCGCAGCCCACACCGGTCAATCATCGATCACTGACCGTTTTCGGTTGCGCTGCAGCGCCGTTACAGTGGCCCACGCAGGTGCATGAAGTATTTCCAACATGGTGATTTTTGGGCGGGTATCCCGTCGGTGCGGCTACCGTACGCGGTGATGCATCTTCTGCGGATACTGCTGTCAACGGGAGCGAGAGTCGGTGTCCCGTCGGTGCTCCTACGTCACCACCTGGTTTCGCTTCCGGCGGCTACCGCTGTCGTCTTCATAGCCGCGGTGGTTCGCCAGCTCTACCGGTCGGCGCTCCTATCTATTCGAACGTGGCGCCGGAAGGCGTCAATGGCATGACTCGTGAGGTGGACCGGGCATATCTGAAGCCTCCCGTCGGCGACACAGCGGCGCTGCCATCCACACGGTCGCTAGCGGTACTGATCGTGACCTGCGGTGACCACGATCTCCTCGAGACCTGCCTCGGCAGCGTCGCCGAACATGTGCCCGGGCTAACGGTCTATGTCCACGAAAACAGCGGCGAAGCATTTCCCGGTCGCGAGGAATTGGCTGCCCGCTACAAGGGCGTGCACTGGGTGTCCGGACAGGTCACTCTTGGCTTCGCCGCGGCCTTCAACTCGCTGGTGGAGCACACGCCGAGCGACGCTGACCTGTTGTTGCTCAATGCCGATGCCCGCCTGCGGGGACCGTTGACGCGCACCAGAGAATTGCTTCACCTACCTCGAGTGGCGGCAGTTTCGCCGATGGTGGATGACAACACCGCACCCGCTCGTCCACCGTGGGATATCGCGACCCGCCGCCTGACGCCGAGCCGGGCGTTGGTTGCCGCTGCCGGCTACGCCGGCTCGCTACGCGGCACACCGATCTCTGCCCTCTATGCCCGCCAGCCTGCCGAATCACGGGGTATCCGAGGCGTTTTGGGGGCTACCTGTCTGGCGATCAGCCGTGCGGCATGGAACACCGTCGGCGGCTTCGACGAGGAGTTCGTGAACTACGGCGCTGCGGCCGACTGGCAAAGCCGTGCCCGTGCGGCGGGCTGGCGCGTGCTGTTGGCCGACGAACTCGGCGCCGAACAGAGCGATCCGGCAACCGGCGGGGGTGCCGGACACCGCCGCGACCGGGACCTGGCGCAGGCCGATACCGCGCTGCAGCTCGAACATCAACACAGCGTTCACCACGCGGACGTGTATCTTGCCGGCGCCAAAGTGTTGGAGCGGCTGCAGGTGTCAAGGCGTGGGGCCGGCGTAGGGGCTCGCACCGGCCAACGCAACGGCTTGCCGGCGATCGTGATCGCCACCAACCGCCTGGTGTACGGCGGTGCCGAGCGTCAAAAAGCGCTGCTGGCAACGGAATTGGACCGCCGCGGCTACCCGGTCACCGTTGTCTGCGTGCAACGGTTCGGCCCGCTGATCGACGAAATCCCACCCAGTGTGCGCGTGGTCCGCCAGCCCTGGTGGGCCCCGATCATCGACCTCCCCCCGGGTCCTGCGGTGCTCATCAGCGGCGACACCAACACCGAGACAGGATTTGCCACATTGTGGCGCGCAGCCGCCCGGAGCCGTCGCTGGTTGGTCGCCGCGCACATTCCTCCCGAAGACGACCGGCCCATCTACTCCCGGCCCTTAGTCGCGGCGATGCGCCGTGCCGACGGTTTCATCGTGCTGGCGCAACGCCATTGGGACATGCTGACCGCACACCATCGGCTTGGCGAACGGCGATTCGTGGTACCCAACGGCGTCGTCGCCACCGACGACCCGGCCCCGCCGATCCGGACCGTCGGTGACCCGCCACATTTGGTGATGCTCTCCCGCATCGTCGAGCACAAGAACCCGCACCTGCTGATCGAGGCGCTCGGCGGCCTTGCCGACATGCGCTGGAAACTCTCGATTTTCGGTGATGGACCCGACCGGGAGCGCTTGCAGGCACGCACTCCGACCGAGTTGCGTGATCGGGTTCAGTGGCGCGGCTGGTCGCCGGGTCCCGGGCCGGCCTTGGCCGACGCCGACCTGCTTTGCGTCCCAAGTCGTTCCGAGGCGTTCCCGCTGGTGATTCTCGAGGCGATGGCTCGGGCGGTGCCTGTTGCGGCATCGGCCGTATGCGCCGTCCCCGAAATGCTGGACTTCGGAAGGGCGGGCTTTGTCATCGAGCCCGTTTCGGTGTTGGGATGGCGCGAGCACTTGGCCAGGATCCTGGCGGCGCCCACCGCGCTGCCATCGGTCGGACGGCTCGGTTTCGCTCGCATGCGTCAGCACTACACGGTGCAGGCAATGACCGATGCCTACCTCGACGCGATCGACGCGGTGCTATGAATTCGCCTCGAGCGCTATGGCTTTCACCCTGGATGCGTCCGCTGGCACGGGTACAGGCCGAAGCCTTGCGCCGGCGTGGAGTCGACGTACTCCTGGTGACCACCGACCTGCACCCGGAGTCCGATGCCGCCCGTGACTACGAGCTGGTGCTCGATCCGCGGATACGCACGGCTGCGACCTGGCCCGCGTTGCTCGCGGCCCGGCGCCGTGTCCGCGAATACCGTCCACATGTCGTGTTCGCCGAGCTGGTCCGCGATCCCCGCTGGATCATGCTGGCCGGGCGCGTTCCGCGCATCCAGCTGGTGCACGACGATAGACCGCACGACCCCGTCGAACGTCGCCCCGCCTACGAACATGCCGTCTTCGACCGCTGGGGCGCCAGATCGGCGGCCACCATCACCTACAGCGACTACGTCGCAGCCGCCGTCACCACGCGCCCCGACGTCGCCGGCACGCGCGTGCACGTCGTGCCTCTCACCAGCGACCTTGCCCCGGACCTGGTGCCGCCGCTCGTGGGGGCTGAAGGGCGCCATGACTTCGTCATGATCGGCCGGCTCCACCCCTACAAGAACGTTGAGGTGGTGCTGGACGCCTGGCGGCGGCACGTCGGCGGCGGCTGGCGCGGTGACAACCTGGTGCTCATCGGCGGGCCACTCGAGGCCACCGCCCTGCCCAAACACGCGCGTTGGCTCCCAGGCAGCTATCGCTACTCCGACGTGGTCACGACATTGGCCGCCGCGAAAGGCTCTGTCGCCCACTACCGGCGCGCCTCGCAAAGCGGCGTCCAAGTGCTGTCGATGCAGCTGGGAGTCATGCCTATCGTGTCCACCACCGGCGCCCTGCCCGAATACCAGCCGCCGGGCTGCCCCCCAATTGATGTCGACGACGTTGCCGGACTCGCCGCCGCCTTCGACGCCCTTGCCGACCCGGCCACCGCGGCACAGCAGGGCGCCGCGGCGGCACGCCACTACGCGCGGCGATTCGCAGTCGACCATGTCGCGGATCGCCTGCTGGAGGTCATCACCGAGGTTGCGGCGCGCTGATTATTTCTCGGCGACCAGCGAGATAGTTTCGGAGAAAACGCCGAGCTTGCCCAAGACCTTTCCGCTGGAACGGCGCAACGCGGGCACGGGTAAAATTTCCAGAAATCTCTCCACCCACAATACGATCCGCAGGAACAACATCCCCGCTTCGTCCGACCGGGCGACCTTTCTTGCGCCCAGCACGGTCAGCAGCATGCGGAATCGGCGGGGCGCAAATCCATAACGTGCGGATACAAAGCCGGCCCCCCGCACCGATTCCACTAATTCGCGGCAGGTATATTCTTTCAAGTGCATCCCTTCTGGCGCACCGCGATTGAACACCCGCGAGACATCGTGCGGCCCGGTGTACCGGCTGGGAGTATTGAATATGTAGTGCCCGCCGCGCTTCAATATGGTGCGGACGCTACGTAGATGACTATCGAGATCGTCGGGATGTATGTGCTCGACAACCTGGTCAGACACCACCACATCGTACGTTTCGGCGGGCTCGAACTCGTCGAGGTGCACGCCGTCAGATATTCCCCAGGAAAGATTCGCGGGCGATTCGGATATCAACTTCTTGCCGCGTTCGCGGGTAATCTCCGTCCCTCTGCAATCGTATCCGCAACCGGCCAGGAACGAGATCAGGCCGCCCTGGCCGGAGCCGATTTCATAGATTGTTTTCGGGGGTTCGCCGATGAGTTCAAGCCAGCCGCCGAATTTTTCGTGAGGTGTCGTGGAATCGGCTTCCCCGGAAAGCTGATTGAGCCACTCTAATTCGGCGTAAAGACGAGTGTAGCACCGGTCAAAAGTGTCCCAGCGATCCTCGGGGTCAGATTCGAGCAGCTCCCGCGTCAGTTGCTTTTCCAAATTCCAATGAGTCAATATCATTTGTTCGGTGATAGGTGCCTCAGCGGGAATTCGGTAGGTTTTTTTGTAGCGTGCGATTAACTTGTTTCCCCTTGGTTCCACTTATAGTCCTCGATGGTCAGCAAGCTAACGGCACGGGGCGCGGCGCTGCGGCGCGGACAAATCAGCTACGTAGTCTGCCGCGTCGGTTGCGCCACACGATCACCGCTGCGCCGACGACGGCCACGGCAACCCACGCTCCGCCGAACCACCACAGCCATCCCCAGTCCGAATGACTTGGGGAATGAGCGCCCGGACCGGACATGCCGGACATGCCGGGCATACCCATGGGATTGACGGTCACCGGATCCTCTCCGGGTATGGACACCAGCGCCACACCTTTGATGCTCGGCCAGCGCGAACTGTCGCCGTCAAGCCATCTGAGCAGCTCGTCGAGCTGCCCGGATGCGCCGTTGGACGTTGCGACCAACATGGACCGGCCGCGGTTGAAGACGGTCTGAAGAGATGCGAACCGCACGGTGGGGTCGAGGGCGAGCGTGGTGGGCTTGCCGTCGGACTGGAGAGCGTTGATGGTGATCGGCCCGGTGGGTCCTGCCGACACCGGAAGCACGATATCGGGGTGATTCCAGCCGTCGGCGGCAATCACCACCGCGGGATTCGACGACTCGATCGCTTGTTTCACACCCGTGACAGCGGTGTCGATGGGTAGGGAGCTGGTTCGCTGCAGGCCCACCATGATGTCGACGGCGCGCGCGGTGTCGCTGAACGAGTGCGGCTCGATGCCGACCTGGACCTTGGGCATCAGCGCCTGTGGCACCGAGGACAGGCCCTCCGGCACCGGCGGCTTGGCGGGGCTGCTCTGCACGGTGCTGTCGCCGTTGATCGTCAGCGTGAGCAGCTGGTCTCCGGCTCCGGCGATATAGAAGTCTCCACACCGCCCGACGTTGCCCGAAACATCCAACGTCAGGTTCAGACCGGTCCAGCGCTGCAGCAGCCGATCCGGGATATCGATCCAGCGGTCGATGGAACCGTGGCCGTCCGTCGGCCAGTGGTCGACGGTCTCCGAGCCGACCGTTGCTTCAATCTGGCCGCCCATGGTGGTCGGTGTCGGCGAATAGGACCCCAGCAGATGCACGCGCACCCCACGAATGGACCTGCCAAACCGGGTCTGGTCCAGTCCGATCGACAGCCGCGGTTGCAGCCCCGAGGAGGTGACGACGGGCATCCCCAGTTCGCGCAGCGTAGTGGTGTCGCCGGGTAGTTGGATACTCGACTTCAGCGACGTCACGACGGCCTTCGAGGCAAGAGCCAGTGCGGACAGGTCGCCGAACAGCAACGCAATATCTGATTGGTTGCTTGGTCCCAACGGTCCGGAGATCAACAGCCACGGCATGCCCGGCCCCTGAAGGGAAAGCCCGTTGTCGGATCCTTCTTTGACGACGATCTGGCGTTCCTGAGGTTGCGGCGGCGTCGGCGGCGCCGCCTGTCCTTCTTTCAGTGCCACCACGGCGATCTCCGGGTTCTGTTTGCCGTAGTGCACGGCGGCGGAGGTGGCCACGTGAATCGCCGTGTCGGACTCGGCCGTCGACGGCGATTGCGGCACAAATATGGACAGCTTCCGCAGCACCGGGGGCAAGAAATGGGCAACGGTCGTGGGCGGTTGTTCGACTCCGGTGAAGCCGACAGTTGCGTTGATCAGTCGCAACGGACTCCAGGGGTAGACGCAGAACCCGTCCTGAGGCACCAGATGCGCGCGCAGTGTCACCGTCGCAAAGTCGTTGACCGCTTGCGTCCCGGCCAGCGGAATGACGATCGGCGCTTGGTCGGTGGTGGGCAGGTTCACCTTCGCGATTTGGCGCTCGTCCTGCGTGACGGTGATCGTGCCCGACCGCAGGTTGATCGGCGGTTCCACGATCGCGTTCAACGCCGCCGGCGCCAGCCCGCGCGGGACCGGCAGGCTCAGCTGCACCGTGCCATCCAAGCCGTAGAAGCCCAGGGTCGAGCTAGTCCCGAGGTCAGGCAAGGACAGGGTCAGCGACGCCGTCGTTCTGGGCGGTTCGCCGGGTTCGGTCGTGGTGCCCGGTTCGGTGGGCTCGGCCCAGGATGCGGGGGAACTGGTGGTCAAACAGCCGATGACAGCGGCCAATGCAAGGACTCTGCCCAGGTATTTCCGACCCATCACCGGAACAGTATGCATTGCTGAAACCGCATCGAGAGCCAATCGAGCTGAAACGCCGCGACGACTACTGCGCGCCTACGCAGGCACTGTAACGGCCTTACGAAGACACGCCGGTGTTTCGGTGAGCCTGAGCCGCGGTGACGACCATTTCGCACGAGCAACCGGCTCGCTACCACGAATGACGTGCCGATTCGGCCAATGCAATCCCTAGCAGACGCTGCCCGGATAACCCACGGCAACGATCGCCGGACGACCGGAACTTTGGATCACCGACGCGGCATCGGTTCTTGCCGCGCCTCACGTCATTTGCGGCGTGGGCGTGGAAATGGAGCAATGTTCAGAGGTCTGTGGATGAGCCTCGGCGAGGCGGCGCAGAAACCCCGCACCTTTCCGAGGATGATCCGAAGGCCCATGTAGTTCTGATCAAGATCAACGTCGGTGATGGGCCACACCGGTCTACGTGCGTTGAGTGTGCTGCAAGTAGCCGCTTTCGAACCGGATGTAGGCGCTTTCTAGTCGCCACTGCTCGCGGGCACGTTCATTGGACTCGAGGTAGTTGCTGCATGACCGACTGAGGGAGTCCCCGCCGAGCCGATCGCCGGTGCAGGCGGCCACCGGCTCTGCTGTCGACAGCCGCGCCCAAAGGCTGTTGCCAGGCAAGAAAGCGTATTCGAGGCTTTGACGCGCGAGCTGCTTGAGGTCGGTATAGCGGAGGTGGTACGCGTTGACGGCGTGGTGGAATTGCGCGGTCATGTCGGAGCGGGACACCCCCTCGTCATCGGTGGCAAGAGCGACCGGCACATCGGCGGCCCGATAGGTCATGAACGGGTGCTGATCGCCGGTAACGCCCAGGATTTCGGCATTGCTCTTGAACAGGATCTCGACCAAGACTTTGCGCTTCGCCATCTCCGCGAGAAGGCCGGACGGGTCATCCTCCGACATCACGTCCACACCGTGGCCGATCCGGCGTGCGTGGCCGCGCTCAACGGCTTCGCGAATGTGAAATCGCAAATCCTCGGGCGGAACGAGGCCGGGCGCCAGCTCGCCGGCGTGCAAGGCGATCGGCACGTCAGGTGCCACCCCGTGCAAGTAGTCGAGCATCGCCATCTGCAGGCGGTAGTCGCGCCGCGCCACGTAGCCATCTTCGATCCCGGCAAGATTGATACCGACCACGCGAGGGTCGGTTTGAACGAGTTGGTACCCGGCCACAAGCTGGGCGAAAATTTGCTCAGGCGGCAATGCACGATTGACCGTCCGCAGGTAGCGGACCATAACGGCGCAGCCGCGGTCGGCCACGGGGGTGCCGCACCGTAAACGGCTGCGCACGTGGGCTTCGACCGTATCGAGGTCACGGCGTGCGATGGCCACAGCATCGGCGATGCGCGCGGCAAGCAGCCGACCGTGCAGGCGCTCGAGATTGTCGTCCCATCCGATCCGCGCGCCGACACCACTGGCGCGGCCCTGGTCGTCGCCGTACATCAGCTCGAGGTAATAGACGTTTTCAGCCGCAGCTTGGGAAATTATGTCGGCCAAAACATCCTCGTAGTGGCGGTCCCACGCTAAGCCGAACCGGCGAAACGTAGCGAAGAACTGGCCACGCCCGGGCCGTTGCGGATCCCAATCCCGCATCGACCAGGCATCGACCAGTGCGTTGTACAGCGACGGGTCGGCAAGAGCGCTCGCGGCGGCCGGGCGTCCAGCGCCCGCGTCGCAGGGCGGAGTCGGGGCCACCAGCGTCATTAGGGCGAGGTCGACGCATAGGCCATCGCCGGCGGCATAGCTGATAAAGCGTTCGGCATACTCAGCGCCACTGGGATGGTTGTGCAGATCACCGCCTTTCGGCATCGCGTGGAGGAAGGCGGCGAGCGCAGCCGGATCATCGCGAATCGTGTCAAAGAAGGCGGCCGTCCGAGCCTCGCTCAACTGAGAATCCCGTTTGGGCGTTCCCATCGCCCAGCTGACGGGCTCGCGGCAGGCAGCGAGCAACACGCCGAGAACGACCATCCAGGCGACTGCGATCGCTAGTCGACGTTGCTTAGCCATTGTCGTTGCCCTTTGGTTAATCGGCGGGGTCTTGGCGTTCGATCGACTCCGACAGCGCCATACAGAACCGGATCCGCATCCGTAAACGTGCGCTGCGCTACCCTGAAAATCGCGGGTGTAGACGCTGTCGAACCTTGCCTTCTAAGCAGCGCAGCCAATGGCGTGGTTACGCCTCCGGACAGCGGTCGTGACATCACCGTCACTCTGAGTCCAGATCGGGTACGACGACGGCGGCGGGAGTGCAAAGCCTGACCGCCGATGCGCAGTGTCGTGGAGATTGCGCGGGTGAACGCCAACACCGCATCGCATGCTGCGCCGACGGCCTTGCTCCATTGCGTCGCCGGTGCGCCTGGTGCAGACCGCGTATCCGGCATGGCCTTCCCGCCGCCCACACACCCGATCCGTGTGTATCAATAACTATACGTACGTATCGGCAATAGTCGCACAAGTCAACGGTATGGTCAACCTCGGCGATGCCTGGCACCGTGCGACCGATGCTGAGGCTCAGATCCGTGACGAGGCGTGGGTGGCCGAGGCGACGCGGCGTGGGTGGCCGAGGCCACCGGCCCGGTCAACCTGTCCGCTTGGCCTGCCGGGACCCGGTTGGTCCTGCGCAACGAACGCCGGCAACCGGGGGCGCAGCTGCGCTTCACCGACGCCGACGGCAGACGGGTGGCTGCCTTCATCACCGACACGCACCCAAGGTGGTTCCAGGGCAACTCGCCGGCCTGAAACTGCTCCATCGCCAACACGCGCGTCGAGGACCCATGTCCGTGAAGCCAAAGCCGCCGGTCTGGCCAACCTGCCCTGCCACGCTTTGACCCCAATACCGCCTGGCCCGAAATCGTTCTGACCGCAACAGATCTGGTTGCCTGGGCGCCACCGAAATCGGCTCATCCGGGCGCGAAGCCGGCCGAGATCTACAACGCTGAAAACAATGCGCAGGCAATGCAAGCCGCGAAGGCGTTCACCGCCGAGTACGGGGCGAAGTGGCCGAAAGCTGCTGCCAAGATCACCGACGATGTCGATGTGCTGCTCGCGTTCTACGCTTTCCCGGCTGAGCATTGGCTGCATTTGCGCAACACGAACCGATCGAATCGACCTTCGCGACCGTGCGGTTGCGGCAGCGGGTCACCAAAGGTCCCGGTTCCCGCGCCGCCGTGTCGCGATCGCGTTCAAACTCATCGAGTCCGCCCTGCGCCGCTGGCGGCTGGTCCAACGCATCCCACCTGGTCGCCCTCGTCCGTGCCGGAGCCGAATTCACGGACGGCAAATTCGTCGAACGACCCGACGAATCAGCGGTGCGGATCAAGCCGCGTAACGCGCCAATCCGCAGGCATTGGCTATTGCTCTGGAAAATGCCGAATTTCAGCCAACGCGGGGCGCTGTGACTTTGCTAAAGTTTCGGCTGACTTCGGAGCCCCGGATGCGGGGCGCACATCGGATGCCCGCCCGCGACGCAGCAGGTCGGAGCAAGGAGGCCCTGTCCTTGCCTGAACCACGGCTCGGCGAGAATGCCCCAGGCGGCAAGCGGTCGACGGCATCAGTGCGCTATCCGATCCGGGTACTTACGGTCGGGACCGCGCCGACTGGACCCAACAGCCGCGGCGGCATGGCGGCCGTAACGCAATTGCTGATCGAGGACAACGACCCGCGGTTCCACATCCGCTCCGTTCCCACCTACGTAGATGACTCCCTTCCCGTGTGGCTATGGACGGGGATCTCGGGCATGCTCAAAGCTTCAGTGCTGTTGTTGGCCGGCGTGGTCGACGTACTGCACGTCCACTTTTCGTTGCGCGGCAGCGTCGTCCGCAAGTCCCTACCGCTGTTCGTAGCGCGAATGCGGGGCATCCCGACGATTATCCATTGTCACAGCTCGCACTTCTTCACCTGGTTCGATGGGCTGCCGGCGCCGCTGCGCCGCGCCGTGCGGGCGGCGCTGCGCGCCGACTACGTGGTGCTGCTCGGTGAATCTCACATGGTGGCGTCCTCTGCGAGACTCGGCTTCGAGGTGTCCAAAGCCCGACTTCTCTATAACCCCGTGGTCATGCCTCGTGACGCGCCACCGCTTCGGACCCGCCGACCAGTGTCGGCGGTGTCGCTGGGCAGATTGGGCACCAACAAGGGAAGCTATGATCTTGTCAGGGCAATTGGTTTGCTGCCCAACGACATTCGGGCAGATCTGCGGGTCACACTGGCCGGCGACGGCGAGGTGGAACAGGTGCGCGAGTTTGTCCGCGCCAATGCACTCGACGACACCATTGACGTCGTCGGCTGGGTCGGCCCCGCGGACCGGGACCGACTGTTGACCGAATCGGCGATCTTCGTGTTACCCAGCTACAGCGAGGGTCTTCCGATGTCGGTGCTCGAGGCGATGGCCAACGGGGTGGTGCCGGTGACCACGCCCGTGGGCGCGATACCGGAAGTGGTGACCGACGGGGTGAACGGTCTGCTGGTCAAACCCGGCGAGCAGGCCCAGTTGGCGGCGGCGCTGCAGGCCCTGATCGTCGATACGGAGTTGCGCAATCGCCTGGCTGCGGCCGCCTACGCCCGCGCCCGCACGTTCGACGTCGCCCGCTGGCGGGAAGCACTGCACGACGTGTGGCTGGCCGCCGCGACGCAGCGACGCAGTGCTCTCAGCCCACGGTGGCCATTCCACGGCTACCGCCATAGCGACGCGGCAGGCCGCCGGAGACCATGAGCCGGAAATAGTCGAACGACGAATCGCTGCCGACTGCCAACCGCGGCAATTCCAGCGGGTCGCAGCGGCTATCGGCAAATCCCGCTACAGCGGTCAACGCCCAGCGCACACCGCGGCTGCGCAGCACCTCCTTGGCGCGCGCGTCGAAATCCGTTAGCCGGCCATTGGGGTATGCGAAAATTGTTGGTGACCAACCTATCTCACGTTCAAGTGTCGCACAGGAATCCGTGATCTCCTGCTCGACCTTGTCGTCGCTGCAGCGGGCGAGGACGGGGTGGGTCACCGTGTGCGGGTACAGCGTCACCAGACCGTCGTCCGCGATCTCGCGCGCTTCGTCCCATGAGAGCATCTGGAACGGACCGGGGCCGCCCTCGCGACAGTCCAGCGCCCCGAGCATCTCGTCCAGCACGGCGATCCGTTGCGCATCGGCCAAACCTTTCAGCCGCTCAACCGCGGCCGAGTAGACCGCACCGCGGTTGGCGGTGCCGTCGAGCGAACGGGTCCCCAGGCCCAGCGCGGCCAGGTCGACCGCGGTTGCCTTGGTGCGCGCGATCGCCAGCCAGAGACGGTCGGGCCACAGGGCTTCGTCGCTGCCCATCGGGCCCGTCGCCAGAAATACCGCGGCGGGTAGTTTCAGAGCGCGCAATACCGGTACCGCGTGCGTGGCCAGATTGCGGGTGCCGTCGTCGAACGTTATCGCCATCGCGCGCGGCGGCAATGTCCCTGCCGCAAGGCGATCGAGGGCCTCTTCGAGCGGCAGGACGTTGAAATACTTGCGGACGTACTCGAGTTGACGGCGGTACAGCTGCGAACCGAGCACATGCCAGCAAGGCGGCGACAACGGTTCGTCCTCCACACCGTGGAACATCACGATCGCGAGTAGGTCGCGGTGTCGCCGCCGGGCCAACGCCGGCACCCCTGCGGCGCACAGCAATCCGGCCGCGAAGTTCTTGAGGGTCGCGCGGGCGGCATGCGGCGTGAGGCCTATGAGTCTTGCCATCATTGGCCGAACTCTAATCAGCGCTCACCGGTCTAGCTGCAAGACCGGAGGCAAGCAACGGACGCGTCGGGCATGCACGCGTTCGATGGCATCGCGTCAGCACCGGCACTGCACCTCTGGGCTTGGCCGTCCGCGGAGCCGTTCGTATGACTTGGCAAAGGGAGCTAGGCTCTCGTCGGTGGCCAATCCAACGATGAACGGCTGGCCGAGATCGGCCGGTGCGGCAATGAGACTCAGATGCCAGACCAACGTCGCCGTCGCGTCCGCAGAGCCGATCTTTCGCCCACACAGCATGAGCAACCGGGGGTGACGTTCTTGACGGGCGCACTGCGCGACATCCTGGCCCCGTCGCGTCTCACTTATGTCGTCGATGTCGGGGCCAACCGCAGCTGCGGCGACTGGCCGTACACGCCGATGCTCGACGCCGGCTTGTGCTGTGTGACAGGGTTCGAGCCGGGGCGCGAGGCGTTGCTCGAGTTGCAAAAGACCTGCGGACCCAACGAGCGCTACCTGCCCTACGCGCTGGGCGACGGCCACCCTGCAACTCTGAAGATCTGTCCCGCTCCGGGAGCCATGACCAGCCTGCTCGAACCCGACCCGTTGGCGCAGGGACTGTTCACGCTCTTCGACCCGTTCGGACAGGTGACCGCCCGAGTCCCGCTCGACACGCATCGGCTCGATGACATCGGCGAAATCGAGCATCTCGATTTTCTGAAGATCGACATCCAGGGAGGTGAGCTGACCGTATTTCAAAATGGGCGCAACAAGCTCGCTGAAGCGGTGGCAATTCAGACCGAGGTGTCCTTTATCACCGTGTATCAAGACCAGCCCCCATTCGGAGAGGTCGACTTAGAGTTACGACGGCAGGGGTTTGTCCCGCACTGCATCCCCGGCGAGGTCAAGAGATGGGTGATCGGCGACTTTGCGATCGGCGATCCGTACCGGGCGCTGAATCAGATCTTGGAGACCGACGTCGTCTATGTGCGTGACTTTATCCACCCCGGGGGGATGAGTGACGAGCAGTTGAAGCATTTGGCGATGATCGCGCATCACTGTTATGGGTCGTTCGACTTGGCATTTCGGTGTGTGCGGTTATTGGAAGACAGGAACGCTGTGCAGGCGGGGAGTTCGCGCCGGTACCTGGAGGTTTGTCAGAGCGCCGTTGGTTACAAACGAGCGATCTGGTGGGCGCAACATAGCGCGGCGCGGCTGAAGTATCGACTGAGGACATGGGCCAACTCGGCCGCCACTGCCTATGGTCGCGACTGACGTTGCGCCGCCGGCGGGTGCCACATAATCCTTTCGCACCGAGCCCGACCGGCGCGGACACCGCCCGCCACCGGCGAGCCGCATGTTTGGATGAGCTGACTCTGCGATGCGGTTACGGTTTCGGGCATGCGCGAAACGCCGAAGGCCGGTCGCGCGCGAAAAGCTTGCAGAGGACTTGCGGAGGACCGGGTGAGCACTCGAACAGCGCTGAAGACCGTCGACGCCTACAACGAGGATGCGGTCCTGGTGTCGTCGATCATCAAAAGTCTTGGCCGCCCACTGGAGATCCTGGAAGCCGGTTGCGGGCTTGACTGGCCGCTCGATCTCGACGGCGTCGACTATCGGTTGACCGGTATCGACCTCGATGAGGATGCGCTGCAAAGCCGTATCCAGAAGATGGGTGACCTGCACGAGGCGATCATCGGCGACCTCGCGGCACCGGCGACCATTCCAGCCGGCCGCTACGACGTGATCTACAACTCCTTCGTCCTCGAGCACATACCCGACGCCGAGGGCGCGCTGATCAACATGCTCAACGGGCTCAAGCCGGGCGGGCTTCTGGTGCTGCGCATCCCGGACCGGGACTCGGTGTACGGCTGGACCGCAAGACGGATGCCCTTTCGACTTCATATCGCTTATTACCGGTACTTTGTTCGTTACCCGCATGCTGGAAAGCCCGGCCATTCGCCATTTCCCACCTATTATGCGCCGCTCATCTCCCGTGCCGGGGTACGCGACTTTTGCAACAGAAACGGCTGCACGATCCTCGAAGAACGGGGACACACGTACTATGTGCGAGGCAGGGGCGCTCGGATCCGGATAACTCGGGCATATGCGAAAGCATTGTGGGCCCTGTCTCTTGGCGCCCTATCGTGGCGGCATAACAATCTCACCTACGTCATACGCAAGCGAGAAGCTGGTTCGCTCGAGGGATGACCAAGTTCCATAACAACCATTCGCCTGTGGGCCATCGTGTCGAGGGCGAGCGCCGGCTATTCAGCACCGCGAGGTATTCGGCCGAGGATGATCTGCCCTACGCCGGGCCGGTTTGAATAGCGACCAACGACTTGATCAAACCACCGAATCGTTCGTACCAGATGTTCGATGACGGGAAGTACCGACGCATCTGCGAAATGCCGATCAGATCGATTTCGTCGACCTGTTCCTGCGCCTCTTCACGCGTGTAGGTCCGAATATGGCCGCGGTTCCAGTGCAGCGATACCTGCACGCGCGCCTCGTAGGGCAACCACTGTATGCCGGGAAACAGCCAGTGCGGTTCGATCGGAAAATACCGGTAGGGCGTCTGGACCCAATGGCGGTCGGCGAGTGAGTGGACGTTGTCAGCCAGTCGCTGCCGCCGCACATGGCCACCCACATGCTCGAGCAGCGAATTGGAGTACACCAGATCGAAGTGATCGCTCGCGACCGCGCCAGGCAGGTCGCACGCGTCGCCCTGGATCGCGACAACACCGCTGACCGGCGACTCCTGCGGCAGCAGGTTTACCGTGGTAACAGACCTGGGCAGCACCGGCGCCATGTGCCAGGACTCGGGTGTTCCGCCGAGATCCAGCACGCGCATGTCGGCCAAGGACGGGAATGCCTCGATGAGGTGCTGCCATCGTCGTGCCCGAGCGCGCCCAGACAGCGATCGCCGCGAATTGACATCCGTGGCGACGTTCCGTAACCAGGTGGACATTTACTCCGACTCTTTTTGAGGTTCCCCGTCCGAGAATCTTCCTTGCGGCGTTCCGCGTCACACCTCGCGGAAAGCGTTGCGTAGTGAGAGTAATCGCTGCCACCGATGGCCGCAAGAAAATGGACGATCGCTGGTTTAACGCAGGCAATGTTGCTCCGCGCCAACTGATTTATCGAGTCACGCGATCAGACAAGAAGGCTGAATACCGCGCGCGGCGACGGCGGCAGAAATTCGATCGACGACAATCAGACAGCGAAGACGGCGTAAATGCTGACAGTGGTAAATCTGTCGAGTCGGGGGAACCGCTTGCGGGCTTTATCAAGCACCGGCAGCAACCGCTTGTCGCCGCAGTTGTAGGCGAGGTGAATAAGCCGCAGGCCGCATTCATCGAACGCGGCCCGGAATTGGTCGGGGGTGGTGCCGTTGAGGCCGATGTCCAACAGCGAACTCACCGGATGGCCGTTGTGTCGGGCCGCGGCTGCATAGACCACGCGCTTGGGCAATACTGCATGCGCCCAGGGCACTTTCAGGCCGGTGCGGCCGTGGTCGCCGTAAGGGCTGTAATACAGCGGACTGAAGCCCACGTAGAGAATCCCGTCCGGCCGGACCAGATGCTTGTCGAGTGCCTTCAGCAACGAGGCCACGTCCGGGGCATGCTCGAAGGTGTCCTTGGAAACGATCACATCGAATGGTTCCGCTACCGGGAGCGACAGCGCGTCGACCGCTCGAAATGTCACGCGGTCGCGCACCTGGGGGAATCGCTGCACCAGATTGCGGTCGGCGAAGGCGATGAGGTTCTCGTCCAGATCAACGCCCAGCACCATGGCCCCCGCTTGCGCCATTTCAATGGACAGCGCCCCGACGCCACAGCCGACATCGAGCACGCGTTTGCCGGTCCAGTCCGGGGGCGCAGTACCCAACCGACGCCAATACTCTTCGTTGGACTGCGATTGCGATTCGAAGTACTGCAGGGCGGACTCTTCGCTTTGTGTCAACGCGTCGCTTCCGTTCTCTGGGGGTCGGCAACCGAATCTAGCCCGGGACGGCCGCTTTCACATATACCTTCAGCTAGGCAGTCGCCAAGATTGCTCACCGAGAAAGTGCTGGCGGCCTGCTCGCCAGCCGGGTCCACAGCTGCGTCAGCTGCTGATACCAACGGTCAAGCCCGAAGTCGCCGGCCCGGTCGCGTGCGACGCCGCCGAGGCGTGCCCGCAACTGTTCGTCGGCCACCAGGACGCTCAGCGACTTCGCGATCTGGCCCGGAGAGCCTGGTTCGACGACCAGGCCGTCGACACCATCACTGACCACCTCGCCCATGCTGCCGACCATCGTGGTCACCGGCACCAGCCCGTATGCCATCGCCTCCAGCAGGGCCACCGGCAGACCTTCGTTGTAGCTGGGCAACACGAAAACGTGTGCATTGCAAAGCAATGCGTCGCGCGCCGCGGGGTCCAGCCAGCCCGCCACCCGGATGGTCTCACCGAGCCCGGCCCTGCCGACCGCGGCACGCACCTCGTCGACCTCGCCGTCGCCGGCCAGCGTCACCCGCAACCGGTTGCGTACCGCCGCATCGAGCGAGGCGACGGCGGCGATCACGTCATAGCTGCCCTTGCGCGCCCCTAGCCGACCCACCGACACCGCCTGCACCCGCTGGGCACCGACTTGGGTCACCGGGGCTTCCGGAATCCGGACAGCGTTGTGCAACACGCTGATCTGGCTGTCGGTCAGCCGCAACCGGCTGGCGTACTCCTCGAGCTGGCGCTCGCCCAGCACCAGCCAGCGATCGGCGGACAGCATGCGCCGCATCGCGGCCTGGGCCAGCCGCGGCAGCCGATCGAACCAGCCGGCGAAGTCGTAGCTGTGTGCGTGCACCACCGTCGGTACGCCGGTCAGCCGCGCCACCCACAATGGCAGTGCCTTGCGGATCACGCTGCCGCCGTGCGCCAAGTGCACGTGCAGCACATCGGCGTGGCCACGCAGCACCAGCCAGCTGGCACGCACCATTCCTTGGACACCGACCCACAGCCGCCGCCCTACCCGCTCGTCGACGAACGTCGGCACCACCGTGATGCGGATTCGTTTGTCGGGATGTGCTGCCATGAGGGCAATCACCGTGGCCATGCCGCCCCGGCTGTCCGCCGCGCTCGGGGCGGGACCCACCACCAGCACCCGCAGCGGGTCGTCCACCGGAGTCTCCCCCACCGAATTCACCCAAGCCCACCGGTCAGCGCCGGGGCCTCGGTGCCGGCCATCTCGTCTACTGCAGGCGCCGCCGGCCGCACACCGGCGAACCCCATCGTCGCGCCCAGGGCCAGACCAAGCGAAACGGCGTCCGTCGGCATTTCCGGCAACGGCCACACGGTGGACATCGCGAGCAGGCCGGCGCTGACCGCCGCACTGACCTTTGCCGGAACCGACGCTCGGCGCAGCGCCCGGAACAGCGGCGTCAGAGCAAACACGGCAAACCCCGCCATGCCCACCACCCCGGCTTTGGCGAGCCACCACAGATAGAACAGGTGCGAGTAGGTCGGATAGAACTTCATGGTGAACTCGTCTGGGTCGCTCCCGTACGGCTGCTGATAGGCATAACCCAGGCCGTGGCCGAACACCGGCGCCTGGACGATCGCGCGGTCGAGGTTTTCTACTTCGCGCAGCCTGTCCAGCGTCGATGGGTCAACCGCGAGCGCCCCTGTCGAAACGCCGCCGAGCACCCGGCGAGTGAATGCGCCGAACTGCTCGGCAACCCACGTCCCGGTCGACGAACCCCGCAGCAGAAACAGCGACCACGCGACCGTCGCCGCAATGACCACCGCGCCAATCGCGGTAAGGGCGAGTGACCGGCGCAGGGTCGGCCAATTGAAACCGGCAAGTAAGGCGACCACGGCAGCCACCGCAAAAGAGATCAATGGGTTACGGCTGAATGACAGCAGCGCAATGATCAGCGCGGGTGGCCCCAGCACCAGATACATAGCGGGCCGGACCCGGCCTACGATTGTGGCGGCGATCAGCGCGGTCAACACCGCCGTGGCCGGCGTCTGGGCCGACAGGATGATGCGGAGCGCCTCGCCGGCGCCGGTACCCTGCAGGCTTTCCGCCCGGCCGGCGAGCCGGATGGCATGAAACGAGCCCACAATCGCCATCGCGGCCGAGAACCACAGAATCACGACCATCGCACGGATCGACCCTTTGACGTAATTGCCCTTCACGATCAGCAACGCCAGGGTGAACCCGGCGACCATCTCGAGCAGGGTCGTCGATTCCCGGATCACCACCCAGGTTGCGTGTCCGGCGGCGAAGCCGACAACGGTGGAAAACACCACCACCAACGCGAAGATCCCCGGCAACACGAAGTCGGAGAATCGGGGTTTCACGACCGGGATCAGGTAACAGATCGCCAGCACCAGCGCCGCTTGGTAGGCGTAGATCACCGCCGGGCCGACCACCTTGCCGACGTGCAAGTCGGCCGGCAGCGCGGCAAATGCCCAGAAAAGCGCGACCCAGATCATGGCTTCGGGTTTGGCCCAGTACACGACCAGGCTGAATATCGCCGCGATCAGCATCAGTCCCTGGCCGGTCTGGCGTACCGTGAACACGCCGACCAGAAAGCACCCGAACAGGAAAACGGCCAGCACTACTCCAGCCGTCGCCAGACGATGACGATCCCGTAGGTAGACAATCACGGCGTCCCGCCGACCTTCGCCCGGTAAATCCGCGCCGCGGCTCTGGTGTGCCGGGGCACCCGGGCGTCGGTCAGCACGGTGCCGGCGATCTGCGCGCCGGCAGCGCGCAACGCGGTCAGCGCGTCGTTGAGTTCATCGACGGTGGTGCGTCCCGCCCGCACCACCACCACCGTGGCTTGAACGGCGCCGGCCAATAGGGCACTGTCGGCTGTCGCCAGCACCGGCGGCCCGTCGACCACCATTCGGTCGAAACGCGACGACAGGTCCGCCAGCACGGTGTCGATCACTTCCGGGAGGTACGCACTGCAGGGCGAGGTCTCGCGGCGGACGAATCGCGCCGCGAGAAGGAACAGGTTCGAAATCGGCGTCGGCTTCACGGCTTCGGCAGCAATGGCGGGACTGGCCAGGGCGTTGGCCAGGCCCTCCCCCGACTCGACTCGCAGCAAGCCGGCGAGCACGGGCCGGCGGGTATCGCCCTCGACCAGCAGAACGTCTTCGCCGAGTTCGGCGAGCGCCAGCGACAAGTTCAGTGCTGTCGTCGTGGCTCCTTCACCGCCGAACGGCGCAGCCACCAGCACCCGGCGGGCCTCGGATCCCATGGCCCGCAGCAGTCGGCTGCGCAACCCGCGCACCGCGTCGTCGAATGTCACGTCGGTGCCGAATCGCGGTGTGCTGCCGTGCTTTCCGGGCAACTCGGCCAAGGTCGGCAGACCCGAAAGTTGTTCCAGCTTCCCGCGGCTGCGGACGGTACGATCGCTGGCCTCCCGGGTCAATGCAACCGCGATGCCAAGCAGTACCCCGGCGGTGAGACCCATGGCCATGTTGCGCAGCGGGATCGGCCTACTCGGGCGGCTGGGCACCTCGGGCTGCTTGACGATGGTCGCCGTGGCCATCGGAGCTGATTTGGGTGGTTGGGGCACCTCCCTGCCCTGCGGACTGCCCTGCGGACGCAAATTGACGTCCAGCGCGGGAACCAGCGCGGCAAACGAATCGGCCATCGCTCCCGCCAGCAGCGCGGCACGCTTTGGATCGGTATCGGTGACGGTGATGGTGAACAGCATCGACTTCGGGGTGTACTTCACCTGGGTATTGCTCACCACGGTGTCGCCGCTGATCGGAAGTTGCAGCCGACTGACGGCGCGCTCCGCTACCGCACGCCCACCGGCAATCTCGGCGTATGACGACAACCGGTCTTGTGCAGCCTGCCCGCCCCAGTACACCTCGGTGACGTCGGTCGCACCGGCAATCGAGATGAGAATGGTGGCCGACGACTGGTACGCCTTGTTTTGGAAGACCGTGACGGCCGCCGCACCGGCCAGACACGCCAGCAACGCGGCCGCGACGAGTTTCCAGCGCGTGAGGACGGTCTGAACGAAGGTGCGGAAATCCATCCACTGCCCTTTCTTGGCCCGACGCCATACGAATAGGGCCGATTATGTTCCCACCGCGCCAACCGCACTGGACATTATGCAGCATCGTTACCCGCCGTAGCCGCTAAACAATCTGCCGTCCCACCGCAACATTGTGGTGGCGCCGTGTGCGCCGCCATTCACTTGCAGGTGAGGCATGGCGGCAGGTCTCGCATTGAGCTTGCTTCCACGAATGCACGCAGCGGCACACTGAAGAAGCCCAACGCTTGCCGTGCGTCTGCCTGACAGCGGATCTTCGTGGGACAACGACTTGCAAGTCGGTTAGCGTGGGGTCCAAGGCCCCGCCCCCTCTGCACGCCCAACCACGGTTAAAGCCGTAGCGGGTGCCATCTGACGCCGGCCGGTGATGGCGAGGAAACTCTGCTGGAGACACGACACATGCGTGTAGCACGCTCGGTCAAACATTGGCTCGCCCCGGCGGCGAAAGCTGTGGCGCCACGCTTGTTCTGGCGGCGAAAATACCGTTTGCTACAACGCCTCGGCGAATCCCGCCCGGATGTGCGGCTGGCGGCGTCGTTATGCGATCCGAACCGCATTTCGCTGGACATCGGAGCCGACGTCGGCGAGTTCACGATCGCGATGCTGGCGGCGTCGCGGTCGGTCATGGCATTCGAACCCCGCCCGGCCCAGGCTCGCGATCTGGCGTCGATGTTCGCGGCGGTCGGTGCCGCGGTGCTGGTGGACGCGGTGGCGCTGTCGGACAAGCCCGGCGTGACGGCCATGCGAGTGGTCGAATCCGAACCCGGCCGGAGCACCATCGACACCGACAACGTCCTCAGCGACGTGGATGGCGGCGACGTCCAGACGATCGACGTGCCGGTCAAGCGCCTCGACGATCTTCAGCTGGACGACGTCGGCCTGATCAAGATCGATGTCGAGGGCCACGAACTTGCCGTGTTGCGCGGCGCCGCGGAAACGCTCCGGCGCAACCGGCCGGTGATTCTCGTGGAAGCCGAGGAACGCCATCGCCCCGGCGCCGTCGCCGAAATCACCACGCTGTTGACCGGCCTGGGCTACACGGGCTACTTCGAACTCGACGACGCCCGGCGGCCGGTCGAAGAGTTCGACCCGACGCAACACCAGAACCCGGCAAACATCGGCGGCCGAGAGGACCTGTGGGCGGCCCACGGCGTCTACGTCAACAACTTCGTCTTTGTGCCTGCGCAGGGTTGAGGCTCAATCTCTGTGGAGCTACCGGTGGAGCTAAGGGGATTCGAACCCCTGACCTACTCGATGCGAACGAGTCGCGCTACCAACTGCGCCATAGCCCCTGATCGCTAGCAGGCTACCAGCCGCGGCAGCCGATGACCGAACTGCCGGCCCTACTGACCGACGGCGCGCGGCAGATCGCGTGACCACCCGTAGTGCCGCATCGGTACCGCGTTGTCCAGGTGCTCGAAGATCGGGTCCTCGTCGTCGATTTCCAGCACCACCGCGCCGGGACGCCGCAGCCGGGACGGCACCACGTCGTAGTCGCGGTCATGAGCGTTCTCCACGCCGACCCGCGCCCGCGCCATCCGGTGCATCCGGCGACGACGCACCTTCTCCTCGATGCGGGTCTGCCGGCGCAGATAGGCCAGGTAGAGCACCGTGACCGTGATAGCGGTACCGCACAACCACCATGCCAGCGGGGTCACCTCGAAGGCTGCAACCGCCGAGGCCACCAGTACCAGCGCCATCGCCATCAGCATGCGCTTGCGAAACGCGTACTTGCGCGCGCTCACCGCGGCGGCGGTCTTGGTGTCGAACCGGCGCCGCCGTGAGGCACCGGGGGTGAAACTCGCCGGCGCGTCATGGTCATCCTGGGGATCCTCCGGCGGTTCCAAACCGGACGAGTCCTCGACGTATTCGTATTCGTCGTCAGCACGGCCGACACGATCGGCATGCTCCTGGTCGCCGGTCCGCACGGCGAACAGCTCCGCGGTGTCGAGTTCGGACTCGTCGGCGGCGTCGTCCTCGATGGCCGGTTCGTCCGCAGCGGATCGGCCATCGGCTGCCAACGGCGTCGGCTCGGCTGTTCGCGCGCTGGCCCCGGCCGGAAGCGCCCCCGAGTTCTCCTCGACCACCTCGACGTCCAGGTAATCCGGTCTGTCGGCCTCGGTTTCGCGAGCCTGGCCCGCGGCGCCGACCTTCATGACGACCGCACCCGGGCGATCGACCTCGTCGGCAACGTCGGCGTCCGACGCCACGTCATGGACCGGAGCCGTGTCCTGATCCACGTCGTCGTCGGCCTGGCCGACGGGCTCGGTGCCCCAGTCTTCCTCGGGCTTCCAGTGGGGGTCGCTGCGATGACCGGCGGCGGGACCCGTGCGCTTGAGCAGCCGCGCGCTGGCACCGCCGTTGAGCACCCGGGTCGCCAAGGCGACGTCGCTGGTGCGCCGCACCGCGTCGCGTTTGCTGATGAGCATGGGTACCAGCACGAACAGCCAGAGCACCACGAGCGATATCCACAAGAGCGACTGCGGGATGCTTGGCATGGTGACCTGCTCTCTTCAGTTCCGATCCCCGCGAGGCCCCATCGTTGGCCAACGCGGCCGGGTCATGCGTCTGAGGCAATTACACACCTGTAATTTGCCTCTCACAAGCACCACTCGTCACACGTGTCGCGTCAGCCACATTTTTCTCGACTAACGGCGGCCGGCCCGAGCCTTGCTGATCGCACCCCGCGGCACCGCGTCAGGGCAAACTCGCCCGGCCGGCGCGGATCAGCCTCGACACCACCGACCCATCGACCTCTTCGATGGTGATCGCCACCACCAGGTGGTCGCGCCACGCCGAGTCGACCTCGAGGTAACGGCGCAGCAGACCCTCCTCGCGAAAACCGACCTTTGCCAAAACGGCACGGCTGGCGGCATTCTCCGGACGCACGGTGGCCTCGACCCGATGCAGTCCCACCCGGCCGAAGCAGTGGTCGAGGCCCAGCGCCAAGGCACCGGTGGCAACCCCGCCACCGGTGTGCGTGCTCGGTACCCAATAGCCGATCCAGGCCGATCGCAGCGCCCCGTGAGTGACGTTGCCAATGGTCAGTTGACCGCAGAACTTCCCGTCGAGCTCGATGACGTAGGGCAGCATGCGGCCTTTGCGCGCCTCAGAACGCAGACCCGAACACACCGCCGGCCACGCGGCAACCGAATGCCGGATCGCCCAGTCACCTTCCGCGCTGGGCTCCCACGGCTCCAGGTGGGCACGATCGGCCATCCGGATCCGGCTCCACTGCGCGCCGTCGCGCATCCGGACCGGTCGCAACCGGATCACTCCCGCCCTGACGCGCAGCGGCCCGATGTTCATCGGCCAGCCGGGATGCCGGTAACTCGAGCGCAACAGGTTCACAAGAAGGTGCCGCGGTTGCGTCTAGCCGTGCTGAGCCAGGAAGGCGACGTCGACGATCTCGCCGGTGCGAATCTGCTCTGCTCCGGTGGGAACCACAACCAGACAGTTGGCCTCGGCCAGGGTGGCCAGCAGGTGCGACGATCCGCCCGCGGCTCCGCCCAGCGCCTGCACCAGGTACTCGCCACTGTCCTGATCGCGCATCAGCTGACCGCGCAGGTAACCCTTGCGCCCGGCCACCGAGGTAATCGGCGACAAGGTGCGGGCCTGCACGATCCGGCGCATCGGCTGTCGCTTGCCCAGCGACAGCCGGATCAGCGGCCGGACCATCACCTCGAAAACCACCAGCGCGCTGACCGGATTGGCCGGCAGTAGAAACGTCGGAACCCGATCCCGCCCCAGCTGCCCGAACCCCTGCACGGATCCGGGGTGCATCGCAACGCGGACGACTTCCATCTCGCCGAGTTCGGACAGCACCGCGCGCACCGCTTCGGCGGCCGCGCCGCCGACCCCGCCGGCGATCACCACCAGCTCCGCGCGGTTGAGCTGACCCTCGACAATCTCGCCGAGTTCCTTGGGGTTGTTGCTGACGATGCCGACCCGGTTCACCTCGGCCCCGGCATCCCGGCCGGCGGCGGCAAGGGCGTAGGAGTTGACGTCATACACCTGCCCGTTGCCCGGGGTGCGACAGATGTCGACCAGCTCGCCGCCGACGGCCATGACCGACAGTCGCGGACGCGGGTGCACCAGCACCCGTTCCCGGCCGACCGCGGCCAGCAGCCCCACCTGCGCCGGGCCGATGATGGTGCCGGCCCGAACCGCAACATCACCGGGCTGCACATCGTCACCGGCATGGCGCACATAGGCACCCGACGGCGCACCGCGCAGCACCCGCACCCGCGACATCCCACCGTCGGTCCACCGCAACGGCAGCACGGTATCGGCCAAGGTGGGCAGCGGGGCCCCGGTCTGCACCCGGGCCGCCTGGCGCGGCTGCAACCTCGTCGGGGTCCGCGCACCCGCTTCGATGGTGCCCATCACCGGCAGGGTCACCACGTCGCGATCGTCGAGGCTCGCGTCGTCGGCGAAGAGCTCGGTGGCCCCCGGGCCAAGGTGTTGGCCGACACTCATCACGTCGACGCTGCGCACCGCGTAGCCGTCGATCGCGGCCTGGTCGAAACCGGGCAGCGGGCGCTCGGTCACCACTTCTTCGGCGCACATCAGGCCCTGCGCCTCGGCAATGGCAACACGGATCGGTCTCGGGGCTACCGCGGCGGCCGATATCCGGGCCTGCTGCTCCTCCACAGAACGCACAGCGCGCCTTTCCGTCGAGCCAGGTGGGCGAGCTGGGCCCGATCACCCGAGTCGCCGCGAGGGCGGGTCGCCCCACTCCGCCCGGCTACTGCTCGGTCAGACCCAATCGCGCCACCAACCATCGCCGCAACTCCGGGCCGTAATCGTCACGATCCAATGCAAAGTCAACCGCAGCCTTGAGGTAGCCGCCGGGATTTCCCAAGTCGTGTCGGGATCCCCGGTGCACGACCACGTGCACCGGATGGCCCTCGGCGATCAGCAGCGCAATGGCGTCGGTGAGCTGAACTTCCCCGCCTGCTCCTCGGTCGATGCGGCGCAACGCACCAAAGATCGCCCGGTCGAGCACATAGCGACCGGCTGCCGCGTACATCGACGGGGCGTCCTGCGCCTTGGGCTTTTCGACCATCCCCTTGACCCTCAGCACGTCGGTCATCGCGGCATCGGGGGCCGGTTCGACGTCGAAGACCCCGTAGGCGCTGATCTCCTCGGGCGTCACTTCGATGGCGCACAACACGGTGCCGCCCAGCCGGGCTCGAACCTTCGACATGGTCTTCAGCACCCCGGTCGGCAGCACCAGGTCATCGGGCAGCAGTACCGCGACGGCGTCCTCGTCAGCTGACAGCGCGGGCTCTACGCAGCCGATGGCGTGTCCGAGTCCCAGCGGCTCGGACTGCACCACGGACTCCACCTTGATCAGCTCCGGAGCGCGGCGCACCTTGGCCAGCATGGCCGTCTTGCCGCGGGCCTCGAGGGTGCCTTCGAGCACCAGATCCTCGACGAAATGGGCGACCACACTGTCCTTGCCCTCGGAGGTGACGATCACCAGCCGCTCGGCACCGGCGGCAGCCGCCTCGGCGGCCACCAGCTCGATGCCGGGCGTGTCGACCACCGGCAGCAGCTCCTTGGGCACCGTCTTGGTCGCGGGCAGGAACCGCGTGCCCAGGCCGGCTGCGGGGACGATCGCCGTGAAAGGGACCGAAACATCTGATGACATCGTTCACACGATAACTCTCGCCGGATTTGCCGGGTGGGTTCGGAGCGGCGAAATCCCGGCCTGTCATCGTTGTGGGCGTGACAAGCGCGGGCAAGGCAGCGTTGCGGCGACGGGTGCTGGCCGCACGTCGCCTGGTTGCCGACGACGTCCGGGCCACCGAGGCGGGGCTGTTCACCCGGCACCTGGAGCCCTTGGTGAGCGGCCGAACCACGGTCTGCGCCTATGTGCCGGTGGGTGACGAGCCAGGGTCGATGGACATGCTCATGTCATTGCGGCACCGCGCGGCACGGGTGCTGTTGCCGGTGGCACGGGTGGCCGCTGACAAGGTTCCGTTGCCGCTGCTGTGGGGTGAGTACCGCCCCGCCGAGCTGGTGCGGGGCCGGTGGGGACTGCTCGAGCCGCCCGGACCCTGGCTCCCGGAATCGGCTGTAGCCGGGGCCGACCTGGTACTCGTGCCGGCCCTGGCCGTCGACCGGCGGGGCGTGCGGCTGGGCAAGGGGTTCGGTTTCTACGACCGCTCACTGGCTGGGATGCACCCGCACACCCGGCTGATTGCGCTGATCCGCGACGAGGAATTGGTCGACGAGCTGCCGGGGGAGGCACACGACGTGCGAATGACCGACGTCATCACTCCCGCACGCGGATTGATCGCGCTCCCGTGCGGGAATGACTGATGTCACGTGGTGGTTCTAGCACTTGAGAAGGTAGAGTGCTAGCCCAAGCCGAATTATCCGGAGGTCCTTGTGCCGACTTACAGCTACGCGTGCACCGAGTGCGCCGACCGCTTCGACGTTGTGCAAGCCTTCACCGACGAAGCGCTGACCACTTGCGGGAAGTGCTCCGGTCGGCTGCGCAAGCTGTTCAACTCGGTTGGCGTCGTATTCAAGGGCAGCGGTTTTTACCGCACCGACAGCCGCGAAACCGACAAGAAGTCGAAGAGTTCGACCAATGGGTCGTCATCGACCGAGTCCGCGTCGAGCGAGACCAAGTCGTCGAGCCCGGCGGAGAAGTCCACCAGCACCACCGCCCCGGTTACCGCGGGCGCCGCAAGCTGATCGGTTATCCACAGGTCGCTTCTTGACCGGCATCGCCGGCGCTGATTCGCGCATACGGTGTGTCGGTGGCCGAACCATCGCTGAACGCATCCCTGTTCAGCCGCCTATCGATCCTGCTGCGCCCGGACTGGACCCGGACCGTCCTGGCGCGGCGCATCGCCGCCGGTGGACTCGTCGTGCTGGCCGGCGTAGCAGCGCTGCGGTCGAATACCGAGGCCGACGGTTCGCAGGTGGTGGTCGCCGCTCGGGACCTGCGCCCGGGCAGTGCCCTGACCTACGACGACATCCGGCTGGAAACGCGTTCGGCGGCAACGCTTCCCGATGGATCACAGACCAACCTGGGGGCAGTCGTCGGCTCGACGCTGGCAGGCCCGGCGCGACGCGGCGAGGTGCTCACCGATGTGCGGATCCTGGGCAGCCGACTGGCCGAGTCGACGGCCGGTCCCGGCGCCCGCATCGTCCCGCTCCATCTGGCCGATAGCGCGCTGATCGACCTTGTCCGGGTCGGCGACGTGGTGGACGTGCTTGCCGCGCCGGTTACCGATTCGCCGGCGGCTGCGCCGGTCAGCAAAGTCGTGGCCACCGACGCCGTCGTCGTGCTGGTGTCGGCAAAACAGGAGCTTCAATCACACGATGAGCGCGTCGTGTTGGTCGTCCTGCCGGCACGCCTGGCGAATACGGTTGCAGGCGCGGTGCTGGGGCAGACGGTGACCCTGACATTGCATTGAACCGGCCCAAACCAGGATCCGGCCACGAATACTCACATCACCCCTGGAGCCAACCCGCATCTGAGATACCGTCTGCCTTCGACGTGCCCAGACAACGGCCCGGCATGCAGGACAGGATCAGACGACATCAACGGTGGAAAGGCGCTACCCATGCTCAAAGGGTTCAAGGAGTTTCTCGCGCGGGGCAATATCGTCGACCTGGCCGTCGCGGTGGTCATCGGCACCGCGTTCACGGCGTTGGTCACCAAATTCACCGACAGCATCATCACGCCGTTGATAACCCGGGTCGGTGTCAACCAGCAGACCAGCTTCGGCATCTTGCGGTTGGACATCGGCGGCGGGCAGGCCATCGACGTGAACATCCTGCTGTCGGCGGCCATCAACTTTGTGCTGATCGCCGCCGTGGTGTACTTCTTGATCGTGCTGCCGTACAACAGGCTGCGCAATAAGGGCGAGGTCGAGCAGGCGGACGACGCGCAGGTGGTCCTGCTCACCGAGATCCGCGACTTGCTGGCCCAAACGAACGGCGACAGCCCGTCGGGCAAGCATGGCGGCGCTGCCGTGCCTGTGTCGCCGCCGCCCAACCACGGGCCTCGCGCGGAAACCTGATCCGCGGGTTACTTCCGAAACTCAGATTTCAAGACTCGACAACTGCCCGATGATCTGAGCGGCCAACGGATTCAGCGTTGCCATGCCGTCTCGCACGGCGTAGCGGGAGCCGGCGAGGTTAACCACCAGCGTGCTTCCCGAAACTCCCGCCAAGCCGCGCGACAGGCCCGCGTCGATGATTCCTGCCGACAGCCCTGAAGCGCGGATGGCTTCGGCGATCCCGAGGATTTCCCGGTCCAGGATGTCGCGGGTGGCCTCCGGCGTGACGTCGCGGGGCGTGACGCCGGTCCCCCCGACCGACACCACCAGGTCCACCCCGCCGATCACCGCGGTGTTCAGCGCGTTGCGGATCTCAACTTCGTCGGCCGACACCGCGACCACACCGTCGACCACGAACCCCGCCTCGGTGAGCAGCTCGGTGACCAACGGGCCGCTGTGGTCTTCGTCGCCGTGGGCAGTGCGATCGTCGACGACGACGACAAGTGCCCGGCCCACCACCAACTCCGCACCCTGTTCCATGGGTGCAACCGTATATCCGAGCTCTGACAACGGAGGACCTGCCTTCATCACTGCTCCGCCTTGCCTAGCGTTACCTGCACGGTGCGGCTGCCACCCGAGGGGTCTTGGAAGGTCAGCGCCACCTTGTCGCCTGGCGCCTTGGATCGCACCGCGGCGACCAGCGCGTCAGCGCTGTTGATGGGGCGCTCGTCCACTTTGGTGACGATGACCCCCTTGGGCACTCCGGCAGTGGCGGCGGCACCGCCTTGCACCACCTCGACCACCTTGGCGCCGGGAATGCCCTTGTCAGTGGTCACCTGCACGCCCAGCGAGGCGTGTGTCGCCTTGCCGGTACTGATCAGCTCGTCGGCAATGCGCTTGGCCTGGTCGACCGGGATGGCAAAACCCAGGCCGATCGAGCCGCTCTGGGCATCGCCGGAATCCGCTCCCAACGTGGCGATGGCCGAGTTGATTCCGACCAGCTGGCCGTTCATGTTCACCAGCGCACCACCGGAGTTGCCGGGGTTGATGGCCGCGTCGGTCTGGATAGCGTCCAAAACGGTGTTCTGGTTACCGGACTCGCCGGTGGTCGACACCGGCCGGTTGAGGGCGCTGACGATTCCCGTGGTCACCGTGCCGGCCAGACCCAGCGGTGAACCGATCGCCAGGACCGGCTGACCGACCCGCAGATCCGATGACGATCCCAGCGATATGGGGGTGAGTCCGCTGACACCTTGGACCCTGATCACGGCGATGTCACTGGTGGGATCGGCCCCGACCACCGTGAACGGTGCCGTCCGGCCGTCAGAGAAGGTCACCGTGGTTTTGGGCGGCGGAGCACCGGCGGGCGGCTTGGCGGCGGCCGCGACGACGTGGTTGTTGGTCAGGATCAGCCCGTCGCTGGACAGGATGACGCCCGAGCCCTCCTCCGATGCACGCCCCAGATCGGTCTCCAGCATGACGACGCTGGGCACCACCTTGGCGGCCACCTGCTCGACCGAACCCGCCGGCATGTTTGCTGCCGGAATGCTGGGAGCGCCGCTGGCGACCACTCCGCCCCCGTTGGTGCTCGCCGGTGACCGGGTCAATTCGACGACCGACGCGGCCGCACCACCGATACCGGCCGACACTACGGCGATGGTGAGCGCGCCGATCGCCAGCATGCCCGCGCGGGGACGTCGCTGGTGAATCACCGTGGGAGGCGGTGACATCGGCGGAAGGATGCCGGTTATCGGGCCGGGACCGGCGCCGCCACCAACAGTGCCCTGTCCGGTACCGCCCGGGATGGGGCCCACCCCGGTACCGCCCGGCAGCGGGCGCGGGCCGGTACCCGCGAAGGGGTCGTAGGGCCGACCGTACTGCGGCTGCGATCGCTGGTAGCGCCAGTCGAACTGCTGACTGTATGTTTGCGCAGACCCTTGCACATACGCCGGCGGCACCGGTTGGTTCGGCACCGCACGATATTCCGGCTGCTGCGGCGGTGGCGAATACCTCGGGTGATTCGTCATGTCGCTAAGTTGCTCTTCCTCTATTGGGGCTTAGGAGCCCTGTGCTTGGCCATGCGCTGCAGGCATGGGCTTGTTGTCAACAGTAACTGCACCACTACCTTGCGCGCGCGGACTGAGAATCCACTGAGATAACGTTCGTCGAACTCCGTGAGTTCGCAGAGTCCCCGGCGCCCCCATCAAAACGGCCGGCCTCGCCCCTGGCGCCGGTATCGGCCGGGGTCGCCGGGTAGGTCGGACCCGGCATCGGGCGGCCGGGCAGCAGCACAGAAATCGATGTTCCCGGGGGCTGGCCACCTGGAACCGTGTCTTCAACCCGCAGCGATCCACCGTGATTGAGCACCACCTGCTTGACGATCGCCAGGCCCAGGCCCGAACCCGGCATCGCCCGCGCCGATGCGGACCGGTAGAACCGCTCGAACACCAGACGCCGTTCTTGCACGGGAATGCCGGGACCGCGGTCCGAAACCGCCAGCTCGGCGTGTGACGGGTCGAGTTGTCTCAGCGTCACGCCTACGTGGCCCCCGGGTGGACTCCACTTGGCCGCGTTGTCCATGAGGTTGAGCGCAGCCCGTGACAACCCGGCGGCGTCACCGTAGATCTGCCAGGGAATCACCTGGACATCGAAGTGAATGTCGTTGCGCCGCCGCCTGACCCGCTCCAGGCTGCGGTCGATGACGTCGGCCATGTCGACCGTCTCGTGCACCACTTCACCGGCGTCGCCGCGCGTCAGGTCCACCAAATCGCCTACCAGAGTGGACAATTCCTCGATCTGGGCCAGCACATCGGCACGCAGGCCGACCATCTCCTGCTCCGGCAGTCGCGGCGCTCCGGGCTCCATCGACGCCATCAGCAGTTCGACGTTGGTGCGGAGGGAGGTCAACGGGGTGCGCAACTCGTGCCCGGCATCGGTGACCAACCTGGCCTGTCGTTCCCGGGATTCGGCCAGCGCCCGCAACATCAGGTTGAACGCCTCGGTAAGCCTGGCCAATTCGTCGCTGCCGAATACCGGGATGGGTCGCAGGTCGTCGGTTCGCGCTACCCGCTCGGCCGCCTCGGTGAGGCGGCCCACCGGGCGCAACCCCGCCCGGGTGACCATCCCGCCGGCCACCGCAGCGACCGCCACGCCGACACCGCCCACGATCAGCAGTACCGCGCGAAGTTTGGTCATCACCGCCTCGGTGGGTTTCAAACTTTTGGAGATCAGCAGGGAACTGCCGCTCGGCAAATGGATGGCAAGCACCCGCTGATCGGCCGCTGTCCGCCGCGACATGAACAACTCGCCGCGGATGACGGCCTTTTCCGGCGCTCCGACGGGCAGGTGCTGTCCGGGCTGGTTGGCGGTGTAGATCGAGTGGCCCGGGTTCACCAGCATTGCATTGACATCCGAATACGCTGTGCCCTCAATGGCTTTGCCCGGGTCGGCGGCGAGCGACCCACTGGCGATCAGCAACTGCGCGCGGCTCTGCAGCTGATTGTCGATGTCGTTGTAGAGGGCGGCCGAGATCACCGCGTACACCGCGAACGACATCAGAACCACGACCATCGCCACCATCGACATTGCCAGCAGCATGACCCGCCACCGCAGGGACAACGAACTGGTGGTTCGCAGCGGTACCCGTGCCCGGCGGCGGAACCCGAGCATCAGGGTGGCGTTTCGCGTAGCACGTAACCCACTCCCCGGACGGTGTGGATCAGCCGCGGCTCGCCATCGGCCTCGGTCTTGCGGCGCAGATACCCCACGTAGACCTCCAGCGCATTGCCGGACGTGGGAAAGTCGAAGCCCCACACCTCTTCGAGGATGCGGCTGCGGGTGAGCACCCGTCGCGGATTGGCGATGAGCATCTCCAGCAAGGCGAATTCCGTGCGGGTGAGGCTGATGCGGCGCTGCCCGCGGGTGACCTCACGGGTTACCGGGTCCAGGCTGAGGTCGGAGAAGCGCATGGCCACCGACTCGGCGGTGTCGTCGGGCTTGGTGCGGCGCAGCAATGCCCGCATCCGCGCCAGCAATTCTTCGAGAGCGAACGGCTTCGGCAGGTAGTCGTCGGCGCCGGCGTCGAGGCCGGCCACCCGCTCGGAAACCGAGTCACGGGCGGTGAGCACCAGGATCGGCAGGTCGTCGCCGGTGCTGCGCAGCTGACGGCACACCTCCAAGCCGTCCAGCCGCGGCATCATGACATCCAGCACGAGTGCGTCGGGCCGATCGCTGGCGATCATGTCGAGAGCCTCGAGCCCGTCGTGGGCCAGTTCGACCGAGTAGCCGTTGAAGGAAAGCGACCGGCGCAGCGACTCGCGTACCGCACGATCGTCGTCGACGACAAGAATTCGCACGGACACTAGTTTTGTACGACCGCCTGAGACTGGCCTGAGAGGCGCGCCGTCGAGAGAACGGGCTCGGCCGGCGGGCTCGTCACATGCGCCACAGAAGCCCTCGCTTGCAGGAGCTAGCGCCGGTCGAGGTCGACGAGGCCCAGACGCGCCGCCTTGAGCAGCCTGCGGGGCACTTTGTGCTTCCGACCGGCCACGGTGACACCGACCAGTTCGGTCGAGGTGGCCTTCCACTGCGAGCGCCGGCTTCGGGTATTCGCGCGCGACGTCCTGCGCTTGGGTACCGCCATGGTGGGGCCTTACTCCTCGATCGGGGTCGGGTCGGTGCGTATCGCGTTGCACAGCCGTGGACAGGGACCCGTCGGCCGGACGGCGACACTACCCTTTTAAAGGGTGTCGTTAAAAGGGTAGTCGGTGACCTCCAGCTCGCCAAAACGGAGCGTGACGTCGGCGAGAGAGGCGGGTATCACACCGGTCGCGGCTTACGGCTATGCTGACCTACCGGTTGGTTGGCCGGGTTCGGCCCCGTCGGTAATCCCAATGAAGGGAGGACGCGCGCATGGCCCCTGTTGGTGGCGCGTCCGGAGCCGTGCGGATTGCCAACTGCTCGGGTTTCTACGGCGACCGCCTCTCGGCCATGCGTGAGATGCTCACCGGTGGAGACGTCGATTACGTCACGGGCGACTACCTGGCCGAGCTGACCATGCTCATCCTGGGCCGCGACCGGATGAAAAATCCCGACCGGGGCTACGCCAAGACGTTCCTTAGCCAACTCGAGGACTGTCTGGGGCTGGCCTGCGACCGGGGGGTGCGGATTGTGGCCAACGCCGGCGGCCTGAACCCGGCCGGATTGGCCGACGCGATCCGGGCCCTCGCTCAGCGCCTCGGCGTCCCGGCCCGGGTCGCCCACGTCGAAGGCGACGACCTGCTGTCCCGGGCGGCCGAGCTCGGCCTCGGCACACCGCTGACGGCCAACGCCTACCTGGGTGCGTGGGGCATCGTCGACTGCCTCAATGCCGGAGCCGACGTCGTCGTGACCGGCCGGGTCACCGACGCCTCGGTGGTCGTCGGGTCGGCGGCCGCGCACTTCGGCTGGGGCCGCACCGACTACGACCAACTGGCCGGAGCGGTGGTCGCCGGTCACGTCATCGAATGCGGGGTGCAGGCCACCGGCGGCAACTACTCCTTCTTTACCGACGTGCCGGGCCTTATTCACGCCGGCTTCCCGCTGGCCGAGGTCCACGCCGACGGCTCCTCGGCGATCACCAAACACCCCGGCACCGGCGGTCTGGTCAGCACCGACACCGTCACCGCGCAGCTGCTCTACGAGATCACCGGCGCCCGCTACGCCAACCCGGACGTGACGGCGCGGATGGACACCATCGCGCTCTCGGCGGACGGCCCGGACCGGGTGCGCATCAGCGGTGTGGTGGGCGAGCCGCCGCCGCCCACCCTCAAGGTGTCGCTGAACAGCATCGGCGGCTTCCGCAACTCCATGACTTTCGTGCTGACCGGCCTCGACATCGAGGCCAAGGCGGATTTGGTGCGACGCCAGCTCGAAGCCGCGCTGACCGTCAAGCCCGCCGAACTCGAGTGGACCCTGGCCCGTACCGATCACCCCGACGCCGACACCGAGGAAGCGGCCAGTGCCTTGCTGCGCTGTGTGGTCCGCGATCCCGATCCCGCCAACGTCGGGCGACAATTCTCCTCGGCGGCAGTCGAATTGGCGTTAGCCAGCTATCCGGGCTTCACCGTGACCGCTCCGCCCGGCGACGGTCAGGTGTACGGCGTGTACACGCCGGGCTACGTCGACGCCCGGCAGGTGCCGCACGTCGCGGTTCATCCCGACGGCACCCGCAGTGAAATCGCCTGCGCTTCTGAGACTTTGGAGCTGGCACCGGCGGCTCCGACGCCGCTTCCCGAGCCGTTGCCAGCGGGACCGACCCGGCGTGCGCCGCTGGGTTTGATCGCCGGCGCCCGCAGCGGGGACAAGGGCGGTTCGGCCAACGTCGGGCTGTGGGTGCGCACCGACGAGCAGTGGCGCTGGCTGGCCAACACGTTGACCGTCGAGTTTCTCAACGAACTGTTGCCCGAGACGGCGGACCTCGACGTCACCCGGCATGTGCTACCCAATCTGCGGGCGCTGAATTTCGTGGTCGAGGGGATCCTGGGTCAGGGCGTCGCCTACCAGGCGCGTTTCGATCCGCAAGCCAAGGGGCTGGGCGAATGGCTGCGCAGCCGCCACGTCGACATTCCGGAGAGGCTGTTGTGAATATCTGGACCACACCGGAGCGCGAGCAGCTGCGAAAGACCGTCCGCACGTTCGCCGAACGAGAAGTCCTGCCGCATATCGACGCATGGGAGCGCGTCGGCGAGTTGCCGCGTGACTTGCACCGGCGCGCCGGGGCCGCCGGCCTGTTGGGAGCGGGTTTTCCCGAAGCCGTCGGCGGTGGCGGGGGCGACGGCGCCGACTCGGTGATCATCTGCGAGGAGATGCACCAATCCGGGGCGCCCGGCGGGGTCTTCGCGTCGCTGTTCACCTGCGGCATCGCGGTGCCGCACATGATCGCTTCCGGTGATCGACGGTTGATCGACACCTACGTTCGGCCCACCCTGACCGGTGAGAAAATCGGCGCGCTGGCCATCACCGAACCCGGCGGCGGTTCGGACGTCGGGCACCTGCGCACCAGCGCGGTGCGAGACGGCGACCACTACGTGATCAACGGCGCCAAAACCTACATCACCTCCGGGGTACGCGCCGACTACGTCGTCACCGCGGTACGCACCGGCGGTCCGGGGGCAGCCGGGGTTTCACTGGTGGTGGTCGAGAAGGGCACTCCAGGTTTTGAGGTCACCCGCAAGCTGGACAAGATGGGCTGGCGTTCCTCGGACACCGCCGAGCTGTCCTACACCGACGTGCGAGTGCCTGCGGCCAATCTTGTGGGCGGCGAGAACACCGGATTCGCCCAGATCGCCCAGGCCTTCGTCTCCGAACGGATCGGCCTTGCGGCACAGGCATATTCGAGCGCACAGCGATGTCTGGACATCACCGCGCTGTGGTGTCGCGACCGGGAGACATTCGGGCGTCCGCTGATCTCGCGTCAGACGGTACAGAACACCCTGGCCGAGATGGCCCGTCGGATCGACGTCGCCCGGGTCTATTCCCGCCACGTGGTGGAGCGTCAGCTTGCCGGTGAGACGAACCTGATTACGCAGGTGTGCTTCGCCAAGAACACCGCCGTCGAGGCCGGCGAATGGGTGGCCAACCAGGCCGTCCAGCTCTTCGGCGGGATGGGCTACATGGCCGAATCCGAAGTCGAACGCCAGTATCGGGACATGAGGATACTGGGCATCGGCGGCGGAACCACCGAAATCCTCACCGCGCTTGCCGCCAAACTGCTGGGGTATCAATCGTGACCGTTTTGCAGTCCACCCTCGACCCGCGTGCCGGCGCGTACGCCGAAGCGGCAGCGGCGACGGCCGCAAAGCTGGACGAGATCGCCGCCGAACTGGCGAAAGCGCTGGCGGGTGGCGGGCCCAAATACGTCGACCGTCATCACGCCCGCGGCAAGTTCACGGCCCGGGAACGCATCGAATTGCTCGTCGACCCGGACTCGCCGTTTCTCGAGCTGAGCCCGCTGGCGGCGTACGGCAGCGCCTTCACGGTCGGGGCCAGCACGGTCGTCGGCATCGGCGCCGTGTCCGGCGTGGAATGCTTGATCGTCGCCAACGACCCGACGGTCAAAGGCGGCACCAGCAACCCGTGGACGTTGCGAAAAATTCTGCGTGCCAATCAGATCGCTTTCCAGAACCGGCTTCCGGTGATCTCTCTGGTGGAATCCGGCGGGGCGGACCTGCCGACGCAGAAGGAGATCTTCATTCCCGGCGGAGCGATGTTCCGCGACCTCACCCGGCTGTCCGCAGCCGGGATTCCGACAATCGCACTGGTATTCGGCAACTCCACCGCGGGTGGCGCCTACATTCCCGGCATGTGCGATCACGTGGTGATGATCAAGGAACGCTCCAAGGTGTTCCTGGCGGGCCCGCCGCTGGTGAAGATGGCCACCGGCGAGGAGTCCGACGACGAGTCGCTGGGTGGGGCCGAAATGCATGCCCGCATTTCGGGTTTGGCCGACTACTTCGCGCAAGACGAGCTCGACGCCATCCGCATCGGACGTCGCATCGTGGCCCGGCTGAACTGGGTCAAGCAGGGGCCCGCGCCCGGGCCGGTCACCGAGCCGTTGTTCGACGCCGAGGAGCTGGTCGGCATCGTCCCGGCGGACCTGCGCATTCCGTTCGACCCGCGGGAGGTTATCACCCGCATTGTCGACGGCTCCGAATTCGACGAGTTCAAGCCGCTCTACGGCTCGTCGCTGGTGACCGGGTGGGCCCGGCTGCATGGCTATCCGCTGGGCATCCTGGCCAACGCGCGCGGCATACTCTTCAGCGAAGAGTCGCAAAAGGCCACCCAGTTCATCGAGCTCGCCAACCGCTACGACACGCCACTGTTGTTCTTGCACAACACCACCGGATATATGGTGGGCAAGGTCTACGAAGAGGGCGGGATGATCAAGCACGGCTCGATGATGATCAATGCCGTGTCCAACTCGACCGTTCCGCACATCTCGCTGTTGATCGGCGCGTCGTACGGTGCGGGCCACTATGGGATGTGCGGACGCGCCTATGACCCGCGGTTCCTGTTCGCCTGGCCCAGCGCCAAGTCCGCGGTGATGGGCGGCGCGCAGCTGGCGGGGGTGCTGTCCATCGTGGCCCGCGCCGCCGCCGAGGCCCGCGGCCAGCAGGTCGATGAGGCGGCCGACACAGCGATGCGTGCCGCTGTCGAAGGCCAGATCGAAGCCGAGTCGTTGCCGCTGGTGTTGTCCGGGATGCTCTACGACGACGGGGTGATCGACCCGCGCGACACCCGCACCGTGCTGGGAATGTGTTTGTCCGCCATCGCTAATGGCCCGATCAAGGGGACGTCGAACTTCGGCGTCTTCCGGATGTGATGCAAATGCCGATCACTCGAGTTCTGGTTGCCAATCGCGGCGAGATCGCGCGGCGGGTGTTCGCCACCTGCCGACGGCTGGGCCTGGGCACCGTCGCCGTCTACACCGAACCGGACGCCACCGCGCCGCATGTCGCCGAGGCCGACGCCCGGGTGCGGCTGCCCAAGACCAACGACTACCTCAACGCCGGGGCCATCATCGTGGCCGCCCGGGCCGCAGGCGCCGATGCCGTACACCCCGGCTACGGGTTCCTCTCGGAGAACGCCGATTTCGCCGCCGCCGTGCAGGAGGCAGGCCTGACCTGGGTCGGCCCACCGGTGGACGCGGTGCGGGCCATGGGCTCCAAGATCGAGTCCAAGAAGCTGATGGCGGCCGCCGGGGTGCCGGTACTCGACGAGCTCGACCCGGACACGGTCACCGAAGCCCAGCTGCCAGTGCTGGTGAAGGCGTCCGCGGGCGGTGGTGGCCGCGGGATGCGGGTTGTTCGCGAATTGTCCGCCCTGGCAGCCGAAGTCGAGGCCGCCCGACGCGAGGCGCAGTCCGCGTTCGGTGATCCGACGGTGTTCTGTGAGCGTTATCTGCCCACCGGACACCACGTCGAGGTACAGGTCCTGGCCGACATGCACGGCACCGTATGGGCCGTCGGCGAACGAGAATGCTCCATTCAGCGCCGGCACCAGAAAATCATCGAAGAAGCGCCCTCACCGTTGGTGGAGCGTATACCCGGCATGCGTGCCAAGCTTTTTGACGCGGCCCGGCTGGCCGCCTCCGCCATCGGCTACGCCGGCGCCGGCACCGTGGAGTTCCTTGCCGATGATGACGGCGAGTTCTACTTCCTGGAAATGAACACCCGGCTGCAGGTCGAGCACCCAGTCACCGAGGAGACCACGGGACTGGATCTGGTCGAACTGCAGATCGCGGTTGCCGATGGCGGCCGGTTGGATGCTGAACCACCTGTGGCCCAAGGGTATTCGATCGAGTGTCGGCTCTACGCGGAGGACCCGGCGCACGGCTGGCAGCCGCAAGCCGGCCTGGTGCACAGCATCGACGTGCCGTCGGTCCGCGCGCAGTTCGGCACACTGGGGCACCGGACCGGGATCCGGCTGGACTCGGGGATCGTTGCCGGCTCGACGGTGTCGATCCACTACGACCCGATGCTGGCCAAGGTCATCTCCTACGCTCCGACGCGCCGGCAGTCGGCGTTGGTGCTCGCCGACGCGCTGGCCCGCACCCGCCTGCACGGCCTGCGTACCAACCGCGAGCTGTTGGTCAACGTGCTGCGTCACCCGGCATTTCTCGATGGCGAAACCGATACCGCGTTTTTCGACACGCACGGCCTGGCGGAGCTGTCGGCGCCGCTGGCCGACGCGACGACGATCCGGTTGTCGGTGATCGCCGCCGCCCTGGCCGACGCCGCGCACAATCGGACGATTGCTGCGGTGTTCGGCTCCATCCCCAGTGGCTGGCGCAACCTGGCGTCGGGCTATCAGGTCAAGACGTACCTCGACGACAGCGGCGAGGATCATCGCATCGAATACCGCTTCACCAGAAAGGGATTGGATCTTCCCGGCGATGAATCCGTCCAACTGGTATCGGCCACGCCGGACCAGGTGGTGCTGGCCGACGACAGCGGCGTGGACCGCAGCTTCACGGTGGCACGCTACGGCCAGGACGTCTACGTCGATTCCGCCAGCGGACCGGTGCATCTGGTCGCACTACCCCGCTTTCCCGAGCCGGGTTCGACCGTCGAGCAGGGATCGTTGGTGGCGCCGATGCCCGGCAATGTCATCCGCTTGGGCGCCGAGGTCGGCGATGCCGTCACAGCGGGTCAACCATTGATCTGGCTGGAGGCCATGAAGATGGAACACACCATCAGCGCGCCGACTGACGGTGTACTCACCCAGCTCAACGTCCACACCGGCCAGCAGGTCGACGTCGGTGCCGTGCTGGCACGCGTGGAAGGGCCAGAAGCACAAGGAGATTCACAATGACAGACACCAGCTTCATCGAAAGCGAAGAGCGCCAGGCACTCCGCAAGGCGGTGGCCGAATGGGTGTCCAACTACGGCCACGAGTACTACCTGAAAAAGGCCCGCGCGCATCAGCACACCACCGAATTATGGTCCGAGGCGGGAAAACTCGGGTTCATCGGAGTGAACCTGCCCGAGGAGTACGGCGGCGGCGGCGCGGGCATGTACGAACTGTCGCTGGTGATGGAGGAGATGGCGGCAGCGGGCTCCGCACTGCTGCTGATGGTGGTGTCGCCGGCCATCAACGGCACCATCATCGCCAAGTTCGGCACCGACGAACAAAAGCGGCGCTGGCTGCCGGGCATCGCCGACGGATCGTTGACGATGGCGTTCGCGATCACCGAGCCGGACGCCGGGTCCAATTCGCACAAGATCACCACCACCGCCCGCCGCGACGGCAGCGACTGGATTCTCAAGGGCCAGAAGGTCTATATCTCCGGCATCGACCAGGCGCAGGCGGTACTCGTGGTGGGTCGCACGGAGGAGGCCAAGACCGGCAAGCTGCGCCCGGCGTTATTCGTGGTGCCCACCGACGCGCCCGGCTTCACCTATACGCCGATCGAGATGGAGCTGATCAGCCCGGAACGCCAGTTCCAAGTGTTCCTCGACGACGTCCGGCTGCCCGCCGATGCACTGGTCGGAGCCCAGGACGCCGCGATCGCACAGCTTTTCGCCGGCCTGAACCCTGAGCGCATCATGGGCGCGGCCAGCGCGGTCGGCATGGGCCGGTTCGCGCTGGGCAAGGCCGTCGACTATGTCAAAACGCGCCAGGTGTGGTCAACGCCGATCGGCGCGCATCAGGGGTTGGCACATCCGCTGGCGCAGTGCCACATTGAGGTTGAACTGGCCAAGCTGATGATGCAGAAGGCAGCCACGCTCTACGACCACGGCGACGACGTGGGCGCGGCCGAGGCGGCCAACATGGCCAAATACGCTGCGGCCGAAGCCTCGACCCGGGCGGTCGACCAGGCCGTGCAGTCCATGGGCGGCAACGGGTTGACCAAAGAATACGGCGTGGCCGCGATGATGACGTCGGCCCGGCTGGCCCGGATCGCCCCGATCAGCCGCGAGATGGTGCTGAACTTCGTCGCGCAGACATCGCTGGGCCTACCCCGGTCTTACTGATGGACGCGCTTGTCGAGTACGCGGGGCCGGGCGAGTGCGGCGGTCCGCTGGCGCGGTTGACGCTCAACTCGCCGCACAACCGCAACGCACTGTCGAGCGTCCTGGTCAGCCAGCTGCATCAGGGACTGCGTGACGCGGCGGCGGATCCGGCGGTACGGGTGGTGGTGCTCACCCACACCGGCGGCACCTTCTGCGCGGGCGCGGACCTGAGCGAGGCCGAGCGAAGCGGGTCGCGTGGCGATCGCGAGCGCGGCGCAGCCGAGCGAAGCGGGTCGCCACCATCGGCATACGACATGGCGGTGGCGCGGGCCCGGGAGATGACGACGGTGCTGCGCGCCATCGTCGAGTCCCCACGGCCGGTCATCGGCGCGGTCAACGGGCATGTCCGAGCCGGCGGGTTCGGTCTGGTCGGGGCCTGCGACATGGTGGTCGCCGGCCCGCGCAGTACCTTTGCGCTGACCGAGGCCCGGATCGGCGTGGCCCCGGCCATCATTTCGCTGACGTTGCTGCCCAAGCTATTGCCGCGCGCGGCGGCCCGGTACTACCTGACGGGCGAGACGTTCGGCGCCAGCGAAGCCGCGGAGATCGGCTTGGTCACCTTGGCAGCTGACGATGTGGATGCCGCGGTGGCCAGGCTGGTCGCCGAGGTGGGTCGCGGGTCACCGCAGGGTCTGGCGGCGTCGAAGGCGCTGACGACCGCCGCGGTACTGGAAGGATTCGATCGCGACGCCCAACGGCTCACCGAGGAGTCGGCGCGGCTGTTCGTTTCGGAGGAAGCGCGCGAGGGCATGCTGGCATTCCTGCAGAAACGTCCACCGACTTGGGTCAAATCCGACCCGGCGAGTCGCTGAGCAGCACCATTGCCGGCCGGGCGAGTCGGACTTGGCCGGGGGCAAGGTTGCAGTTTAGCCAACCAGCTTGCAGCAAATCCTGGACGTCGTACGCTCGTGGGTGATGAGCAACCCGGCCCAGCGCGACACGAAGGACACGCGTGACGATTCGTCGCTCGCGGCTGACACCGATCGCATTCAGATCGCGCAGTTGCTGGCGTACGCGGCGGAACAGGGTCGCCTGCAACTCAACGAGTACGAAGATCGGCTTACCAGGGCTTACGCGGCGACCACCTACCGAGAGCTGGACCAGCTTCGAGCCGACCTGCCCGGCGCGTCGGTAAGCCCCCGTCGCGGCGGCAACTGCAACCCGGCACCGTCGACCCTGTTGCTCGCCCTGCTGAGTGGGTTCGAGCGGCGCGGCCGGTGGAATGTGCCGAAGAAGCTGACCACCTTCACGCTGTGGGGAACCGGCGTGCTGGATTTGCGCTACGCCGACTTCACCTCAACCGAGGTCGAGATCCGCGCATACTCGATCATGGGTGTGCAGACGATCCTGCTGCCCCCCGAAGTCCACGTCGAAATCCGCGGCCGCGGTGTGATGGGCAACTTCGACCGTGAAGTCGTGGGCGAGGGCAGCCGGGGTGCGCCCAGGGTGAAGATCCGCGGCTTCTCGTTCTGGGGTGGCGTGGGCATCAAGCGTAAAGCGCGCAAGCCCCGCAAGTAGCCGGTACGGCCGCCGAAGGTGAATAGCCCGGTTGGCGGGTGTGTGCCATACTCCCCGGAGGCTTGCTGGCCGATCGGGAGGGTCGACGATGAAGACGTTGCGTGTCGTTCCTGAAGTCCTGTCCCGGGTGGGATCTGAGTTGGCCAATCACGGTGAGTCACTGCTGGTCTTGCACCAGTCATGCCACGGTGCAGCCGAAGGCGCGCGGTCGGGATGGGTCGGTTCCTCGGCTGGCGCGCTGTCGGGGTTGCTGGGTAGCTGGGAGACGGTCAGCGCCACCCACGCCGACCGATTCGGTGAGCATTCCTGCGGCATGCATCTCGCGGCGGTCGGCTTCGCTGAGATGGACCAGAGCAACGCCGCGGCGCTGGCCGCGGTCCGTACGCAGGCTGGCAGCAGCGGTCGATTCGAATGGCGCTGACGTTAGCGGATATTGAGCGCTGGGATCCTGCGGCAATCAGGACGGTGTTTCAGGCGGCGATTGACCGCGCACACGGCACCCGAACCACATCGGCGGCGCTCAGTGACACCATGCTGTTGCTGGACTTCGGTGGTGATGCCGCCGATGCCGCGCTGGCGGCGACGCACCGCACGACAATGCTTCTCGACTACCATGCCGATGCGTGCGAGGCGGTCGCACGTGCCGCGGAGAAATCGGCCGAAGAGGTGACCGCAATCAAGTTGCGGCTGCAGGCCATTCGCGATAGTGCCCGGGATTACCACCTGACGATTGACAATGCGACCGGTACGGCGTTGCCGGCTGCTGACTTGTCGTCGTACTCCCCTGCTGATCAGCAGTCGATTCTCAATGCCGCGATCAGGCTGACGGAAAGCATCAAGCGTCTGCTGGCTGACGCCGAGACCGCCGATGAGGATCTGGCCGCGGCGATTCGGGGCGCCGCCGGGGACTTGTCACCTGAGCAGGTCAACACCCAACTCAGCCATGAGCCACCCAAGATACCGCAGATGCCGCCGCCGGACAGCGACCCCACGGAGGTGAGTAAGTGGTGGCATTCGCTGACACCGGGACAGCAGGATCGGGTGAAAGAGTGGTTTCCGAACGCCATTCGCAACCTCGACGGCATCCCGACCGGAGTTCGCAACGAACTCAATATGCCGGTGCTGCAACGCGAACTCGACCGGCTGCAGCGCGGTTGGCTGGATGGAAATGGCTTGTGGCATACGGACACTGAGAAGCTGGCGGATCTGCAGGCGCTGCGCGACGCGCTTACTGACCCAGCAAATGAGGGGGCCAGCCTGCTCCTGCTGGACACCACCAGCAATCCCCGCAAAGTATTGGCGGCGGTTGGTGTTGGTGATGTTGACAATGCGGAACGAGTCGGGGTGACTGTGGGCGGTTTAAACACGCGGGTCAGCTCCAGCGTCAAGGATATGGTTGGCGAAGCCCAAGCTCAGCGACGTGAGGCGAGCCTCCTGCGTCGACGCGCTCACGTCCCGAACCCTGATGCCGTGGCATCCATTGCCTGGTTAGGTTACGACGCGCCGGACAGCCTAAAGGACGTGACGCATGACTGGTCGGCTCGCGATGCCGCAGGGCCATTGAACCGCTTCTACAAGGGCATCGCGGCTGGCAGCAATGTTTCGGATCAACGCATCACCGCATTCGGGCACTCCTACGGGTCCCTGGTGACAAGTCTGGCGTTGCAGCAGGGGTCACCAGTAAGCGACGTCGTGCTGTACGGTTCGCCTGGCACCGAACTCACCAGCGCATCACAGTTGGGTGTGCAGCCAGGGCATGCCTACTACATGATTGGCGTCAATGATGATGTGTCCCAGATAATCCCCGAATTCGGCGCCTTTGGCGCCGCACCGCAAGATGTGCCCGGCATGACTGAACTTTCGACCAGTACTGGACTGGCCCTAGGGGGTGAGTATGGGGACGGGAACCTTCATGAGCGGGCCTACGGCCATTCGGAGTATGCCCGCATGGGAAGCAACGGCGAACTTCGGATGAGCGGCTACAACATGGCAGCGGTGCTGGCCGGACTCCCCGATGACCTCATCACACCTCGCGCGGTCGGTGTGGACCGGCTTCCCGGTGGTGCTGGCCCTTATGAAGTACCACCTCCGATCCCTCTGCACCACGAATGAACCGAGCACATCGGTTCGGTGCCGCCGGGCTGCTCGCAATCACTATGCTGCTCACCAGCTGCGTCAAACCCAATACCTTCGACCCTTATGCAAATCCCGGCCACGACGAGCTGGATCGCCTACAAACAATCGTCAACCAACGCCCCGGCTTAGAGACGGTCCAGCAGCAACTAGCCAACCTCGACACAACTATCAGGTCAGCAATCGCGAAGTACTCGCCACAGACCAGATTCACGAATCTCAAGCTCGGACATCCACCCGGCGGTTGCAGCGACCCTTTCGTCCGGACCATCGGACGGCAATTCACAAGCGACATATTCTTCGGCGAACCTGCACCAACCCCACAGCAGTGGCTGCAGATCGTCACCGAGCTAGCGCCGGTGTTCAAGGCAGCGGGTTTTCGGCCTAACAACGCCACCCCGGGCGATCCCCCACTTCCTTTGGGATCGGCAAACGACTCGCAGATCCGCGATGACGGCGTGTTGATCGATTTGGTGAACGGCGACGCGAACAGCCCACTGTCCTACTCCTACGACACCGGGTGTCACCTCCCGGCCGCCTGGCGCACCGCCCCACCACCACCAAACATGCGGCCCCCCAACGACCCCGACGTTCACTACCCATACCTGTACGGATCGCCCGGTGGCCGAACCCGCGACGCCTTTTGACCAGCGATCGCAGCCAGGGCATACCTACCGAATCAATAGTGATGTGTCCCACGCGATTCCCGAGTTCGGTGCGTTCCGCGCCGCACCGTAGGGGGCCAACTGCGCGGCTACAACATGGCAGTGGGTGCTTGCCGGAAACCGACGACCTCATCACGCCCCCGCGCGGTCGGCGTGGACGCGCTCCCGGCTGGCGCCGGCCCCCACGAAATGCCGCCTCCAATCCCGCTGAGGACCTCATGAATCGAGCACGCCGTCCCTTGACGGCCGGACTGCTCAGCATCACGCTACTTCTCACCAGCTGCCTCAAACCCAATACGTTGGATCCGTACGCCAACCCCGGCCGCGACGAGCTGGACCGCCTACAAACAATCGTCAACCAACGCCCCGACTTAGAGACGGTCCAGCAGCAACTAGCCAACCTCGACGCCACCATCCGGGCGGCGATCGCCGAATACGCCCCACAGACAAAGTTCTCCAGCACCCCAGTGAGTCATCCGACTAACGGCTGCAACGACCCGTTCGTCCGCACCATCGGCCGGCAAGAGGAAAGCGACCATTTCTTCGGCGAACCTGCACCCACCCCAGAGCAATGGCTGCAAATTGTCACCGAGCTGGCACCGGTGTTCAAAGCGGCCGGTTTTCGGCCCAACAACTCCGCCCCCGGTGACCCACCCCTGCCGTTGGGATCGGCCAATGATTCGCAAATCCGAGATGACGGCACGCTGATCAATCTCGTAAACCACGGGCATTTGCTGGCCTACTCCTACAACACCGGTTGCCATCTCCCGGCCGCCTGGCGCACCGCGCCGCCACCACCGAACATGCGGCCCCCCAACGACCCCGATGTCCACTACCCATACCTGTACGGATCCCCCGGCGGCCGAACCCGCGACGCCTATTGACCAGTGATCGGCGCTGCGGTAGGCCGGGCACCAGTCACCGTGGTTGCGAACCACGTCGAGAACGCATCCCGTCGTCACGTCGCCGATGTTCAAAGGCATTCCTCAGGAGCGTGTTTCACCGCCCCTTCCAACGATCCGGATCTTCTTCCAGCAGGGCGCGATCCCACTCAGCTCTGGTGGCCACTGCTTCGTAGGTGTCCTGCAAGAATCCCAGAAGCACCTGATCCGGGTCGGCTGCCTGTCGCACGATCTCGTAGGGCAGTAGATACTCGCCGTGGTCTTTGCTGTAGTAGGCCTGCTCGGGAGTGACGGCGTGACCGGCGAAGCCGTCAGGTTCGGGATAGGCGTAGGCATAGAAGGCGCCCTCCTCACCACCGCCTGGCCAGAACCCGCAACTGCTCAGCTCTCGCGAATATCCTTCCGCCATAACCCAATCGCCCAAGTTGGGGGCACCGCCAGGATGCCGGGGTGCGCCACGTCCGGAAAATCTGGTACACGCGATATCCATTGCACCCCAGAAGAAATGTACCGGACTCACCTTTCCGGCGAACCGGGACCGGAACCGGCTCAACACACGGTGAGCCTGAATCAGTTGGCGCCAGAACAGGTTCGCCGCGTGCGGGTCGTAGGAGGCGTGCGCGACGTCCTCGGCGAACCGAGGAGCCGGGTCGACCTCGTTGGGGTGTGACTGAATGCGCGTGGGGAAGCCCAATTCGGCCAATGCCTGCATGGTTTCAGCGTGGAAGTCGGCGACCGATTTCGGTTCCAGTCGGACGGTACGGGTAGCGCCGGTGCTGCTGCGGATCACCAACTGATGGTCAACGAAATCGAATTCGATATCGAAGACCTCTTTCCCATAAGGGATTGCGGACGTCGTCAAACCGCGGGGGGTAACGTACAACGTCACCTGCCACCAATGGTTGACCATGGGCGCGTGAGCGAGCCGGATCTTACCGACGATCTGCGTCCACATATGCAGCGTTTCCCGGGTTGGCGTCCACTCGTCGACGCGCAGGCTGGGCCAGGCATTGGTGCTTCGGTGCGCAGTCATATCGATCTCCTCGGTTCAGTATTACAGTGAATCGGCTCGGCAATCGGTGGGCACCGGCCATGCTGATTGCTGCAAACGGGATACCCTCCTCTTAGGTATACATGCGCGATATGCATGGCATGTTGTCGTTGGCAGCCGCCAGGTCAGCGCCTTTGGGCGAAGTAGAGGTCACACCGCCCACTCGGTTCGACGATTCACAACTGCGGCGACGAACAATGGTTCCCGGCCTGCCGATGCGCTGAAACCGGCTGTTGCGGAAGGGCCGCGAATCGCGGGCTGCCACGACGACACAACGGCGGTGTACCCGCAACCCGGAAATCGCGCCGCGAGAATCGCCATGACACGGCCAACTGTGTGGTAGGCAAGCGAGGAACTACGCGGCACCCTAGGAGGCACCCGGTGAGCACCACAGCAATCGCCGACTACGCCCTGCTCTCTGACCGGCACACTGCAGCGCTGGTCAGTCGCAGCGGTTCAGTCGACTGGCTCTGCTTGCCCCGGTTCGACTCGCCATCGGTGTTCGCCAGACTGCTCGACGCGGACGCCGGGTTTTTCTCGGTGCACCCCACCGATCCCGGCGCGGAGGTCAAACGCCGTTACGTCGACCAGACCATGGTGCTCGAGACGACGTTCACCACCGGCACCGGCACGCTGGTGCTATGCGATGCGCTCGCCACCGGGTACGTGGATGACCCGCACCAGTTGGGCGCGACCGCACCTCGGCTGCTAGTGCGGTCGCTAACGTGTACCGCGGGCGAGGTGGAGGTGACCGTCGAATTCTCGGCACGCCCGGAATATGGGGTGGTCACACCGTTGGTGTCCACTGCCGACGGCTGCATCCTGGTACGCGGCGGCGCCGATGTCCTGCTCCTGTGTTGCCCAATTCCGCTGGGGATTACCGATTCCGACGCCGGCGGCCGATTCCGGATCCGAGAGGGTGAGCGGATGTCCCTCGGGTTGCAACATCGCACCACCTCGGAGGCGTGTCCTGAATCCATGTCAGCGGCCGAGCTCGATGCAGCGCTCACGGCGACGATCGACGCGTGGCGGTTGTGGTCGAAGGTCCATCAGAGCTATGACGGACCGTGGCACGATCTGGTGCATCACAGCGGCAGAGTTCTGCAGGCATTGACCTACCAACCCACATGGGCAGTGGTCGCCGCCCCCACGACGTCCCTGCCGGAAGAGATTGGTGGAGAACGTAACTGGGATTACCGGTATTCGTGGGTCCGGGACGCCAGCCTCACGTTGGAAGCCCTCTGGGTAGCCGCTTGTCCAGACGAGGCGGAGCAGTTTTTCGACTACCTCGCGGTCAGCTCCGCCGGACAACTACGCGCCGACGAACCTCTCCAGATCATGTTCGGCATAGGTGGCGAACATGATCTGTCCGAACGTGAGCTTAGTCATCTCCGCGGTTGGCGCGACAGCCGTCCGGTGCGGGTCGGCAACGGCGCCTGGGGGCAAAGCCAGATCGACGTGTACGGCGAACTGCTGGGTGCGGCACACCGCCTGGCCAAACAGCTGCACCCGGACCGCCCCTGCGCCGCTGCGGGACGCGAGTTTCTCGTCGGCTCCGCCGATGCCGCCGCACGTCTTTGGCAGCAACGTGATTCGGGTATCTGGGAAGTGCGTGGCGAGCCGCAACACTTTCTCTACTCCAAGCTGATGTGCTGGGTCGCGCTCGACCGCGCCATCGCCATGGTCGATGCACTCGGCGCCGGGGACAGGGTCGACGGGTGGCGCAAAGCGGCCGACGAAATCCGGCATCAGATCCTTACCCGCGGGTGGAGCGACGCGGCCAACGCGTTTACCCAGGCATTCGAAAGCGACGACCTGGACGCCTCAGCGCTGATGATTCCGCTGGTCGGCTTCTTGCCCGCCGACGACCCTCGAGTGCTGGCCACCATCGACGCTATCGCCGATCAGCTCGTCGACTCGCGCGGCTTGGTCTATCGGTATCGCACCAGCGTCGACGCCAATGCCGACGGCCTGACCGGACAAGAGGGCACGTTTCTGCTGTGTACATTCTGGTTGGCGCAAGCCCTGGCAGCCTCCGGCCAGCTCGACCGGGCGCGCGAAGTGTTCGAGCGCGCCATCAGTTACCGCAACGACGTAGGACTGCTCTCCGAAGAGGTCGACCCCGTCACCGGCGAGCTGTTGGGCAACTTCCCGCAGGCGTTCAGTCACATCGGGCTGGTCAATGCGGCCTGGGCCATTGCCCAAGCCGAAGCTCTCGGTTGACCAAAGCGGCTTATGTTCGGGCACCGCGAAATGCGTATATCCCAAACTTCTAACCCACTTTCGTAGTCGTTCGTCTGAACAGCCCCGCTGCAACCGGCCTATCGTGGCTGGTGCCGGCATATCGGGCGGTAGCATTCGCGTTTGAAGCGACGGCCGCAGCGACTCTGGGATGCGTTGCCTTGAGGTAGCGACTCGGTTGGCCCGCAATCACATCGGCCCCAGGAGGCCCGGGGGTTCGGTCGGTACACGATTTGCCCGCCTCGCAGCGACAAGCCAAGTCGCGCAGGGTTTGTCGCTATTAGCCGGGCACCTTTAGTGAGTCAACGCGACCCCTCACGCACAGGAGGCCGATGTGGCTGGTGTGGCTGATGCCGCAAGACGCGGCGAACCAGGAGGACTACGCACGCAACGCTAAAGGCGAATTATGCCAATGGAATCCGTCAGTGCGTCGTCGCGCCACGGTGTTGCCAGCTACCTGCGTCGCCGCGACCGGAGGTAGTCGCCCACTACCGCCGCCCCCAGCCCGTCGAGATCGGGTTCCACGACCCGGCCCTCCACCCGTCGTGCGACCTGGTCGATGAACCGGGCCAGACCCGGGTCACTGCCCAGCCGGAAGATCGTGATCTGCGCACCCAGCCGGGCCATATCGTCGAAACTCCGCACCGTGTGGGCAATGGTCCGCGGATGCGGTGGGTAGTCGAAGAACACGGTCGCAGAACCGTCGCCGCTGAAATCCTCCAAATGGGCGGTGGGCTCACCGTCGGTCACCACCAGCACGACCGGCTGTGCGTTGGGATGCTTGCGCAGGTGACGTCCCGCCAGCGCCAGTGCGTGATGCAGGTTGGTGCCCTGCTCATAGACACCTTCCAAACCCGTCAGCTCGGCCGCCGTCACGGTTCGGGCGTAGCGGCCAAACGCAATGATCTGCAGGGCATCTGAGCGGAAACGCGTGCACACCAAGTGATTGAGCGCCAGTGCCGTTCGCTTCATCGGCAGCCACCGATTTTCCATCACCATCGAAAATGAGGTGTCGACCAGCAACGCAACCGCGGCCTGGGTACGGGTCTCGGTCTCGGAAACCTCAACGTCGTCGACGGTGATCCGAATGCCCGAACGGGGCATCGACGTCGTCCCGGCCTGGCGCAGTACGGCATTGGTCAGCGTCCGGGAGATGTTCCACGGCTCGGTGTCACCGAACTGCCAGGGCCGGGTCGCACCGGTCAGCTCTCCGGCGGCACCGGCGCGCCGGTGATCCCGTTCGCCACGACGTCCGGAAAGCTGTTGCACCACATCACGTAACGCGGTCTCGCCCAGCCTGCGCATCGCCTTGGGCGACAGGCGCCACTGGCCGTCGGAACCACGATCCAGGAAACCCTGATTGACCAGTGCGCGTTCCAATTCGGCGAGCGTTCTGGCGTCGACGGCAGCCTGGTCGCCGAGCTGGCGCGACAGCGCGTCGAGGTCGACGTCGTCCATGGTGGCGCCCGGGTAGCTCTGCGACAATTGCTCGGCCAGCTGCTCCAGCTCAGCGATATCGGCCAGCGCCTGGGTGCCCTCGCCCATACCGAACGGGTTGTCCCCGGAGAACTGCTGCGATCCGGTCCAATCCTCGCCGGGGCGCGCGGCTTGCAGATGGGTATCGAGCCGGCTCAGCGCCTGCATCAGCGACGGCGAGCCAAATGCCTGCTGCGCCAACGCATCAAGCTCGTCCCGCTGCTCCTGGCTCAGGCTGTTGCGGAATCGCTGCGCCGCGGCTGCCCGCTTGGCCAGCGAGTCCAGCAGCTCCTCGACGTTGCGCGGGTTCTCCGGAAAGAACTCGCCGTGCTTGTCCATGAAGTCTTGGAAGTCCTGCGGGGTGTCCTCGCCGCGGGCGTGCTTGTCCAACAGGTCGTTGAGATCGTCCAGCATCTCGTTGACCCGGCGCCGGTCCTCGTCGGTCGCGCCTTCCAGTGCTTGCTTCATCCCGGCGAAGCGTTGGTCGAGCAGCTCGCGGCCGAGCAAATCCTTGATCTGGCCGTATTTTTCGCGGGCCTCACCGCTGCGCCAGCGGTACTCGGAAAGCTCCTGAACGGCTTTGGCCGGTGACGGCGGTAACGCATCCAGCTGCAGCTCCGAGAATCGGGCGTCGTCGTCCAGTGCGCGGGCCAGTTGCTTGCGTTCGGCCAGCACCGCTTCGTCGAGCAGTCGTTTGATCTCTTGCAAAGTGCCGTCTAAGTTGTTGCGGCGCAACAGCTCCCGTCGGCGCCGGTTTGCCTCCGCGGCCAGCCGGTCGGCGCCGGGCATGGTCTTGGTGCCGCGGCGCAGCAGTTCGGACAGTGCCCGGCGCGGCGAGGCGCCGGCCATCACGTCGTGGCCGATCTGTTCGAGGGCCTCGCGCAAATCGACCGGCGGCGCCAGCGGGTCGGGTCCGCCGGTGTATGCCGAGTAGCGCGAAGAGTGTCCCCCAAAAGGCTTAGCCATAGACGGTTTGGCCTTCCCCGGACACCTTGTCGATGCGCTTGGCAAGGTACAACGCCTCCAACGCGAGTTCCAGCGCGGCGGCGCGCTCACCCTCGGATTCCGCGCCCAGCTTTCTGGCGATCCTGTCGACGACGGGCAGCCCCGGAACCGCGGCCAGCACGTCCTTGGCCGACACCCGCTCGCCTGTCGTCACGGACGAACCCCGCTCGACGGCGGTCACCAATTGGGCGACGTCGATGCCGCCGAGCACTCGGGACGCGGTGTCGGCGGTCGAACGGCGCAACAGATGCTCGAGTACGGCCTGTTCGCGGCCTTCTTCGCCGGACTCGAACTCCAGCTTGCCCCGCAACACGTCGATCACCGTTCCCAGATCGACCACGCGGGCCACCGGATCCGTCTCGCCCAGCACCGCGCCCCGATGCCGCGCCGCGGCCGCGACCGTTTCCGCCGCTGCGATAGCGAATCGGGCCGACACCCCGGACCGTTGGTCGATCGAGTGCGACTCCCGCAGGTACCGGGCGAATCGCGCGATCACCTGCATCAGATAGTCGGGTACCTGCGCGCTCAAGTGCGCCTCCTGCACGATCACACCCACTTCCGCATCCAGCTCCAGCGGGTAGTGGGTACGGATTTCGGCGCCGAACCGGTCCTTGAGGGGCGTGATGATGCGACCGCGGTTGGTGTAGTCCTCGGGGTTGGCGCTGGCGACGACCAGGACGTCCAACGGCAGCCGCAGCGTGTAGCCGCGGACCTGGATGTCGCGCTCCTCCATGACGTTGAGCATCGACACCTGAATGCGCTCGGCCAGGTCGGGCAATTCGTTGACCGCGACGATACCGCGATGTGCCCGCGGGATCAGGCCGTAAGCGATGGTCTCGGGGTCGCCGAGACTGCGGCCCTCGGCGACTTTGATCGGGTCGATGTCGCCGACCAGGTCAGCCACGCTGGTGTCGGGGGTGGCCAGCTTCTCCGTATAGCGCTCGCTGCGATGCTTCCATGCCACCGGCAGGTCATCACGCAGTTGCGCGGCCCGCCGGATCGATTCCGGCGTGATCGGCCGATACGGGTGCTCCCCCAGTTCGGCTCCGGCGATCACCGGCGTCCACTCGTCGAGCAGCCCGGTCAACGCGCGCAGCAGCCGGGTCTTGCCCTGGCCGCGTTCGCCGAGCAGGACGAAGTCATGACCTGCGATCAGGGCCCGCTCCACTTGCGGCAACACCGTGTCCTCAAAGCCCAGGATCCCCGGCCAGACGGCCGTGATATCGGACCCCTCGGCCAATGCAGTCAGCAGGTTTTCCCGGATTTCTTGCTTGACCCCCCGCTCACGATGACCGGAGGCACGCAGCTCGCCCACGGTACGCGGCAGGTTACTCGGTGAAGTCACCACTCCACGCTACGACGCCAACTTTCTTCTGGCGACGAGAGTGGATGCCGACGCTGACTTTCCGGGCACTTTCCTGCCCTCAGTGGGCGAAGTGGCGCGCTCCGGTGAGATATAGGGTGACACCGGCTTCGGCCGCCGCTGCAGTTACCTCGTCGTCGCGCACCGACCCGCCGGGATGCACGATCGCCTCGACCCCCGCAGCGGTCAGCGTCTGCAGTCCGTCGGGAAACGGGAAGAAGGCATCGGAGGCCGCGACGGCGCCGCGCACTCGCTCGCCGCCGCGTGCATTACCTCGTTCGACGGCCAGCCGCGCGGCATCGACCCGATTGACCTGACCCATGCCGACCCCCACGGTGGCGCCGTCGGTGACGATCACGATCGCGTTCGACTTCACCGCGCGGCAGGCGCGCCAGGCGAACACCAAATCGGTCAACGTCGCCGGGTCGGCCGGCGATCCGGTTACCAGCGTCCAGTTGGCCGGGTTGTCGCCGGGTGCGTCGAGCTGGTCGCGCTGCTGCATCAGCAGCCCTCCGCTGATCGGACGCAATTCGGCGCCGCTGTTCTGCGGTTCGGGCGCCAGCAGCACCCGGACGTTCTTCTTGCGCGCCAATAGGTCTAGGGCACCCGGCTCGTACGCCGGCGCGACGATGACTTCGGTGAAGATAGTGCTGACGTACTCCGCCATCTCGACGCTGACCTCGGTGTTGGCCGCGATCACGCCGCCGTAGGCGCTCAGCGGGTCGCAGGCATGGGCCTTGCGATGTGCGTCGGCGACGGAAACCGACGAGATTGCGATGCCGCAGGGGTTAGCGTGCTTGATGACGGCCACACAGATTTGTTCGTGATCGAAGGCCGCCCGCCAGGCCGCATCCGCGTCGGTGAAGTTGTTGTAAGACATCTCTTTTCCGTGCAGCTGCTCGGCTTGTGCCAGCCCTGGCCACGCGCCCGGGTCGGTGTAGAGGGCGGCCTGCTGGTGCGGGTTCTCGCCGTAGCGCAGGATCGCCTGACGGCGCCAGTTTCGGGCGAACCAATGCGGGAAGGCCGTTTCGGGCTGCTCTGGCGCCAGCGTCGACTGCATCCAGCTCGCGACGGCGATGTCGTATTCGGCGGTGTGCTGAAATGCCAGTGACGCCAGCTTCTTACGCTCGCCGAGGCTAAATCCGCCGCTGCGCAGCGCGGCAAGCACCCCGTCGTACCCGAGTGGGTCGGTGACCACGGCCACGCTGGGAAAATTCTTGGCCGCCGCCCGAACCATCGACGGCCCGCCGATGTCGATCTGTTCGACGCATTCGTCGATACCCGCGCCGGATTCGACCGTCTGGCTGAACGGATACAGGTTGACCACCAGCAGTTCGAACGCCGCGACCCCGAGTTTGTCCAGCGCGGCCTGGTGTTCGGGCTTACGCAGGTCGGCCAGCAGCCCGGCGTGCACGCGTGGGTGCAAGGTCTTAACCCGGCCGTCGAGCACCTCCGGAAAGCCGGTGAGCTCCTCGACGCGGGTTACCGGAATGCCTTTGCCGGCAATGGTCTTCGCCGTTGATCCGGTGGAGACGATCTCGACGCCGGCCGCCGTCAAGCCCTGAGCCAGTTCTACCAGCCCCGTTTTGTCGTACACGCTGATCAACGCGCGGCGGATCGGCTTCCTTACGCCGTCGCCGGTCATACTGTGCTCATCCCAGAGTCGCCTTTCGTCCGATGCAGGTCAGGCCGCCGGTGGCAATCGCGGCCACCACGTCGACGAGTAGTCGCCGTTCGATGACCTTGATGCGCTCGTGCAATGTCTCTTCGTCGTCACCCTCGAGCACCGGAACGGCCTGCTGCGCCAGTATCGGCCCGGTGTCCACGCCGGCATCCACCAGATGCACCGTACAGCCGGTGACCTTTACACCGTAGGACAACGCATCAGCCACTCCGTGGGCACCCGGGAATGCCGGCAGCAGGGCGGGATGGGTGTTGAGGATGCGGCCGCTGAATCGTGACAGGAATTGCGGCCCAAGGATTCTCATAAATCCGGCCGATACCACCAGATCGGGTGAATGGGCGGCGGTGACATCGGTGATGGCCGCGTCCCAGGCGTCGCGGCCGGGGTAGTCGGTGACCCGGACCGTGAAGCTCGGCACCGATGCCCGCGCCGCGATCTCGGCGGCCCGGCACTCGCGATCCACCCCGACGGCGACGATCCGCGCCGGATAGTCGCCCGCGGCGGCTTCCAGCAGCGCGTTCAGCAGCGATCCGGTGCCCGATGCCAGCACTACCACTCGCGTCGGTGCACTCGGGGGTACCCGGAGCGGTTCCTGCACACGGCGAGCCTAGTCTGGCGACGATGCCGGGCGCGCCAGCGGCCGGAGGAGGAGCCAGACAATCGGGGCTAGTCTGGCGACCCGCCATATCCGAGCCGGGCGCGCCAGCGGCCGGAGGAGGAGCCAGACAATCGGGCCCAGTCTGGCGACCCGCCATATCCGAGCCGGGCGCGCCAGCGGCCGGAGGAGGAGCCAGACAATCGAGCCGTCCGTGTAGGCGCGTCGAACCCGCATCCACAGCTAGTGCCACCCGGCGTGTCGGCACGCTGTACGCAAGCCTCGACAACCTAAGCCTGAATCCGTGGATCGATGATTTCGGGTGGTCATCGGCGGGTTCGGGCGAGTGGCGCTGGGGCGTGGACACTTTGGCGTGTATGTGATCCGCTGGCCTGCACCAGCTTTTCCTTTAGGGGTTCCTCGGGTCGGGCCTGGATGGCGGGGTGGACAGGGGCTGGCCGCTTGGTCAAGCGGCGCGGGGTTGCGCAGTCGGGTAGCCGATGACGCTGTCCCACAGGGCTTTCCACTCGACTTGTCGGGGCCAGTGGACGGGTAGGTGCAGCATCGGTTTGCGGGCCGGTGCGGCGAAGCGGGCGGGCACGTTGACCAGGTCGCGGCGCAGGGTGGCACCGCGGGCCACGATGTGGTGACCGCCGGCGAGGGTCCCGGTGGCGCGCAGCAGGTTATGGGCGATCACCGCGCAGGCCAACCAGGCGCAGTTCGCGGCGAACAGCCCTGAAGGGATCCGAGCCAGTGGGCCATCGATCAGGTCGGCGAAGGTGGTCTCGATGATGGCGTGGCGGCGGTGGGTGATGTCGGCCTCGGCAGTGGGCAGCTCGGAGTTGGTCAGAAATGGGTGATAGCGCCACACCGGAAACAACGCATCCGGGTAGCGGGCGTCTTTGACCCGGCGCACTACCAGTCGGGCCGTGATCTTCTTGCCCCGCCCCAGCCGTAGGGTGTAGGGAGTTTCGGCGACCTCGGCATCGGAGATCAGCGCCCCGGTGTCAGGGTCTTCGACCGCGCCCGGGTAGTGCACCGGGGTGTAGGCGGCCTCGTCGATGCCCTCGACCGCGGTGGTAATGGCCCGATTTCGGGTCATCGACAGGGAGAACTCGACGCCTTCGGCGATGCAGGCGCCGATCACCTTTTTATTGCCGAACGCGGTGTCGCCGCGCAGCATGATCTTGCCGGCCCCGCACCCGCGGGCGGTGGTGATGGCTTGTTTGACCTGCCAGGCCGCGGCGCGGCCGGAGCCGGCCTTACCGCTGCGCAGCCGCGCCTCGGCGATCACCGGTGGGGCCTGCGCGGTCGAGATCGTGGTGATCTGCGGCGACAGACCCAACCGCAGCAGCGCACGGCTGGCGATCTTGGCGTGCCCGAACGAAGCACCCTGCTTATGGCGCCCGTAGACCGGACGCAGCAGCGAGTCGATGTCCAAAAAGGCGCGCTCTTCGATGCCGGGCAACAGCGGCACCCGCTGCGCGAGCGCCACCAGATGCGCGCGAGCCACGGCCGCGAGCTGGTTGGCATGCCCGAAAGTGAACTCGCGCAAGAAGATCCCCAATGTCGAGGGCGCATACACCTCGTTGAACACCCGTGGCGTGCCGCCGGCACGCAACACGTCGACGTCGTCGATGCAGTCCGCGCCGCACATCATCCCGGCGATGATCGAGGTCAGCTTCCCGACCGGGTTGACCGCACCGGAGGCCACCCGTGTCGACGGCAGATCCACATGCTCACCGATCAATTCCGAAAGCCCGGTCTGCTCAGCCAATTCCAGCACCGGAACCAAACCCGCGGCCGACACCAGATTCGGCTCGTCAAACACCGCCGACCCGAGAGTGAACGTATACGATGAATGCACCGAAAATGCCTTCCTGAACACTGGAAAAAGACGACTTCAGCACTCGTATTATCCCAGGCCAGAAGGCATTTTCGCTGTTCACACGCCGATCAAACCACCAGCCGATCCACGGATTCAGGCTAAGTACAGGCTCGCTTGCGAGGACACCACGCTACCGCAGCAGGCGGCGCACCATGTGCAGCCGGCTAATCCTCGCGCGGGGGGGCTGAGTCCGACCCGGCTTCATCTGCTGCGGACCCTTCGTCGTCGCCGGGAACCTCGAGGCCGGCGTCCGCGAGATGCGGCGAATCTTCGTCCACATCACGCGGCTGATCGTACTCGTCGAACGCGACCGCAGGCGTTTCTTCCGCCACCGGCGGGACGGGCCGCGGTTTCGGCGAGCGCGGACGCCTGGTGATCCCGCCGGCCATCGCCACCGTGAGGCAGCCGATGACGGTGAACCAAAAGAACACACCGATCAGCAAGGCCCCCTCGTCGACGCCGACAGCGCCGAAGTTGCCCAGCTTGCCGCCGCCGGCGTAACCGAGCAGCGCCATCACCAACGCCCCGATCACCGCGGCCACCAACACCTTGGCCATCGCCGGAAGCACCGGCAGCGGCCGGCGGGCGCACTGCTGCCCCAGCGCGACCCCAGATGCTGCTCCGATGATCAGCAAGACGACCCACGCCGGCCCGAGCGGCGGCGTGGGTACTGCGGCAAGGATCGGCACGGCTGGAATGTCGCCGCCGAAGACGGTGAACGAGCTGAACGTCGCAAAGCCGATATGGGCACTGGACCCCACCGCGACCGCCGCGGCGCCGACGAAGACGTTGGGTGCATACAGCACCGAGAGCAGCGTGAGATTGAATTGGCCCCAGATCGAGTCGGTGATCCCGTAGAGCTCTTGCATCGTCGCCCAGTGAACAACCAGCGACCCTGCCGTCACCAAGCCGGATAGTCCCAGCAACGCCAACACGCCGCCGGCAGCGGCTCGCACCGAATCGCCCAGCCAATTCGGAAGTCGCGAAGCCGCCAAAGCCCGTCTGCCCACCCGCGACCACACCCCGATCGCCGCGCCGATGGCATGCACTACCAGCACGCCGGTGAATGCCCGCAGCGCGCTGGGTGTCTGTAGTTCGGTGATGACCGACGACGCGTCGTGGATGACCGCCAGGGCGATCGCCGCGATCAGCAGCGGCCCGCCCAGCGCCGACGCGACAACCCATCGCACAACAAGCCAAGACGAATAGGGCGAGGTGGCCAAGGCCGTCGTGCGCGCGGTGCCCCATACCATCAGCAGAACCGGCAACAGCGGCATCACGGCGAGTTCACGACCGCCGATCGAGATCGGCACCTGGTGCACGCCCAGCCACATACTGGCGATCGCGCCCAGCGCCCCCGTCATGTCGCTGTTGGCGATCAGTAGCTGCAGCAGCGTAACGGCGGCGATGATGACCAGCGCCATCACGGCAGGAGCGAACGCAACCTTGACGAGGTCGCGTGCCTGGCGAGCACCCGCTGCTCGGTTGTCCTCGTTTTTTGCCGACACCCTATTCACTCTTCGCGCACGTGCCTACTCAGCGCGAGAGCGCCCGATTAGACCGGCGCCGAACCGGGTGACGACGACTGCTGGCCGTGCCCCTGCCCATAAGACTGCGGCCCCCCGGCGGGGTTTGAGTAGTTGACCGGAGCCGACCCGGCCTGGGATCCCGTTCCGGCACTGACCGGCGGCGGTGGGCCGAAGCTCGGGAAGCCGGTGGGTGGGGTGGACGGACCCTGGTGCATCGGCTGGGGCGCCGACTGGGCGGGTTGCTGGGCGCCGAACCCGCCGGTCGACGGGCTGGAGCCGGCGCTGGACGAATAACCGCCATATTGCGATCCATATCCGGCCGGCTGCGCAGGGCTGGGTGCGGCCTGCTGCTGCGCGCTCGGTTGACCGTAATACCCGCCGGGCTGACCGCCGTACTGTCCGTATTGGCCGTACTGGCCATACTGGCCGTAAGCATCGAATTTGGGCCGCGGCGCCGGCGCCGAGATGACACCCGCATCCAACAGCAGCGCGCCAACCGCGGCAACCGCCTCAAACACGATGAACACCAACACAACCCACAGTGCCCAGCCGGTCGAATAGGCGCTTGGCTTGTTGAAGGTCGCCGAGATCATCAGCAACACGCCCAACACCGAGACCACCGCGGCGATGGCCACGTAGCTCTTGGCCTTGGGCAGCAGACTCACCCCGGCAAGCAGTGCGGCCAGCAGAGCCAGGCCGACGGCTAACCCGGTATCGCCGGAAACCTCGCTGCCGGCCCCGCCGAGTTCTGAACTGACCGTGAACATCGGTCCGAAGCTCGCGAGATACGCCAGCAGCCCGAGCGCGGCAACCGCCATGCTCAGGTACATCGGAAGCTTGCTGACACCGTCGTCAGCCTTGGCGAACGACGGTGTGGCGCCTCCGTAGGAGCCGGCCGATTGCGCGGGCGGATATCCGGGACTACCTGGTGAGTAGGTCATGGCTCCTCCTGTTACCTCCGGTGCCGTCGCTACGCCTGCTGCAATGCGACGATTGCTCCCTGCGACACGATTCGATGACCCACGCTAGCGCACCGCCGGGTACTCGCGCCGTGGCGACCTTGCCCCCGCGATACCGGCCCCGTCACCGCTTCCGACGATCGCCGGATGAGCCGCTTGCCCGGCTGAGGTAGAACACGTTCTAATTCTGTTCATGGATTACGGGCTTGTCCTTTTCACCAGCGACCGTGGCATCTCCCCGGCCGCAGCCGCGAAACTGGCCGACGACCATGGCTTTCGCACTTTTTACGTGCCCGAACACACGCACATCCCGGTCAAGCGGGAGGCCGCCCATCCCACGACGGGCGACGCGTCGCTGCCGGACGACCGCTATATGCGCACGCTGGACCCGTGGGTGAGTCTGGGCGCGGCTTCAGCGGTCACCTCCCGGGTCCGGCTGTCAACCGCGGTTGCGCTGCCGGTGGAGCACGACCCGATCACGCTGGCCAAAAGCATTGCGACGCTGGACCATCTATCCGGAGGGCGGGTCAGCGTCGGCGTCGGATTCGGCTGGAACACCGACGAACTCGCCGACCATGGAGTGCCGCCGGGACGCCGGCGCACCATGTTGCGCGAATACCTCGAAGCGATGCGGGCGTTGTGGACCCAAGAAGAAGCCGCCTACGACGGCGAATTCGTCAAGTTCGGGCCCAGCTGGGCGTGGCCCAAGCCCGTGCAGCCACACATCCCGATACTGGTCGGCGCCGCCGGTACCGAGAAGAACTTCAGGTGGATTGCGCGTAGCGCCGACGGCTGGATCACCACGCCGCGTGATGTCGACATCGACGAGCCGGTGACGTTGCTGCAGGACACCTGGGCGGCCGCCGGCCGCGACGGGGGTCCCCAGATCGTGGCCCTGGACTTCAAACCGGTGCCCGAGAAGCTGGCGCACTGGGCCGAGTTGGGAGTGACCGAGGTGCTGTTCGGCCTGCCGGACCGCTCCGCAGATGCGGTTGCCGCCTATGTGGAGCGGCTGGCGGGCAAGCTGGCCGCCGCGGCCTAGGCGCGAGCAGCCGCAAAAGCCCCCGCACGCTCGGCGTGTCGGGGGCTTTTGCGGCTGCTCGCGCTAAAGAGTCTTCAGGATTTCCCGGGCGAGGGCCGCGGTTTCCGACGGCGTCTTGCCGACCTTCACGCCGGCCGCCTCGAGTGCCTCTTTCTTGGCGGCCGCGGTGCCCGACGAGCCGGACACGATAGCGCCCGCGTGGCCCATGGTTTTGCCCTCCGGCGCGGTGAATCCCGCTACGTAGCCCACGACCGGCTTGGACACATTGGCCTTGATGAAGTCGGCCGCGCGCTCTTCGGCGTCACCACCGATCTCGCCGATCATCACGATCAGCTTGGTGTCGGGATCCTTTTCGAAGGCCTCGATCGCGTCGATATGGGTGGTGCCGATCACCGGGTCGCCGCCGATCCCGATGGCAGTGGAAAAGCCGAGGTCGCGCAGCTCGAACATCATTTGGTAGGTCAGCGTGCCGGACTTGGACACCAGGCCGATCGGGCCAGGTCCGGTGATATTGGCCGGGGTGATGCCCACCAGCGCTTGGCCGGGCGTGATGATGCCGGGACAGTTCGGGCCGATGATGCGGGTCTTGCCGCCCTTGCCTACGTTGTAGGCCCAGGCGTAGGCGGTGTCCTGCACCGGTATGCCCTCGGTGATGACCACCAGCAACGGGATTTCCGCATCGATCGCCTCGATGATCGCGTCCTTGGCGAATCGCGGCGGCACAAAGATGATCGAGACGTCGGCGCCGGTCTTCGCCATCGCCTCCGCGACACTGCCGAACACCGGCAACTTGGTCAACCGGCCGCCCTTGTCCTCATGGGTGACGGTGGTGCCCGCCTTGCGCGCGTTCACCCCACCCACGATGTGGGTGCCCGCCTTGAGCATCCGCGCGGTGTGGACGGTGGCCTCAGAGCCGGTGATGCCCTGGACGATGACCTGGTTGTGCTTGTTCAAGAAGATCGACATCTGTACAGGTCCTTTCAGGCGCTCGCCAGCTCGGCGGCTTTGTCGGCGGCCTCGTCCATCGTCGGCACCAACGTCACCAGGGGGTGGTTGGCCTCGGCCAAGATGCGCCGGCCTTCGTCGACGTTGTTGCCGTCCAGCCGCACCACCAACGGCTTGTTGGCCTCACCGCCCAGGATCTCCAGCGCCTTGACGATCCCGGTGGCCACGGCATCGCACGAGGTGATGCCGCCAAAGACGTTGACGAACACGCTCTTGACGTCCTCGTCACCCAGCACCACGTCCAGTCCGGCGGCCATGACCTCGGCCGACGCGCCGCCACCGATGTCGAGGAAGTTGGCCGGCTTGACGCCGCCGTGCTTCTCACCTGCATAGGCGACGACATCGAGGGTCGACATCACCAGGCCGGCGCCGTTGCCGATGATGCCGACCTGCCCGTCCAGCTTGACGTAGTTAAGGTCGTGCTCTTTGGCCTTCAGCTCCAGCGGATCGGTGGCCGCGCGGTCCTCGAACTCGCCATGATCGGGATGACGGAAATCGGCGTTGGCGTCGAGAGTGATCTTGGCGTCCAGCGCCAGGATCTGGTTGTCGGGGGTGCGCACCAGCGGGTTGACCTCGACCAGGGTGGCGTCCTCGGCGACGAACAGCTCCCACAGCTTGGAAATGGTGACCGCGGCGGCGTCGAGCACCTCGGCCGGCAGGTGACCCTGCTCGGCGATGGAACGCGCAAACGCCACATCAACGCCCTTGACCGCGTCCACCGGAACCTTGGCCAGCCGCGCCGGCTTGGTAGCGGCCACTTCTTCGATGTCCATGCCGCCCTCGACCGAGCACATGGCGAGGTACGTGCGGTTGGCGCGGTCCAGCAGGAAGGAGATGTAGTACTCCTCGGCGATATCGCTGGCCTCGGCGACCAGCAGTTTCTTGACGATATGGCCCTTGATGTCCAGGCCGAGGATGTTCTGAGCGTGCTGGTACGCGTCGTCTGGGGTTGCGGCGTATTTGACACCGCCAGCCTTGCCCCGCCCACCGATTTTGACCTGTGCTTTGACCATCACCGGACGACCGATCTCGGTGGCGATCGCCTTAGCGCCCTCGGCGCTGTCGGTCACTCGGCCGGGCGTGCTGGGCACGTTGTGCTTGGCGAACAGTTCCTTGGCTTGATACTCGAAAAGGTCCATGTGCTCACTGTCTTCGCTGGGCTATCTGCTGGGCCTGTAGGCAGGCCTAGAGGCGGCGAAGCCAGATTCGGCACACCGCACGGTTGGAACTGTAGCGAGGCGCCAAACGACCGCCGCGATCGCATCCCGTCGGTGTGGCGCACGCCGCCAAACACCATCGACGTCCAAACGTGATACAGATCACATTTGTGCGTGGGTTATTGTCCTGAGGTTGCCAGCCCCATTGATGAGCGGATACCGTCTCAGGGTCCAGATAACGTTATGGTCACGATACGAGGACATTTCAGCATTGTCCCAGCACCGATTCGCCCGTCCTGCCGCGGCAGGCGGGCTTTATGCATCCCGCGATCGTCGGCTTCAACGTCACCACCGTAACGAAATCACCGAAATCATCCCGTTGGACGGATTCGACGGGTTCGACGAGCTGGAACACGCCGACCTCGACGAGCTGGACTTCGGCGATCCCGAGTTCGGCACTGATGTGCAGTTACTGCAGGCCCCCGAGCTCGACGACCTGCATGAGACCGACGACCTGACCCCCGCGTGGCTAGCCGGCCCGACTGAGGTGCTGGCCGCTCTGAGCATCGAGTCCGGAGGCCAAGCACCTGCCCCGCGCCCGCACGCCGCGACTGTCACCCCGGTGCCCCGGCGAGGCGGGCAGCACCGCAAGCAGCCGACCAGCGCGGCCAAGGGACGCCTGCTGATCTCGGCCATGGCCGCCGGTGCGGCTGCCGCCGCAGCGCATACGGCAACTCATCAAACCGACACCACCACGGCCGACACCGTGTTGAGCGCTAATGCGTCGGCGCTCACCGGAGGGTCGGGCGGCACTCCCCGGGGTGTGCAGGTTATTGCCGCGCAGCCGGCGGCAAGCGCGGCAGTGCACAACGCGGAACTCGCCCACGGTGTGGCGTTCGCGCAGGAGCGCGCGCAGCGTGAGGCACGACTGCAGCAGCCGCTGTATGTTTTGCCGGCCAAAGGCATATTCACGTCGAATTTCGGGTATCGCTGGGGTGTGCTGCACGCTGGGATCGATCTGGCCAACTCCATCGGGACGCCGATCTACGCGGTGTCGGACGGCGTCGTCATCGATGCCGGCCCTACCGCCGGCTACGGCATGTGGGTCAAGCTGCGCCATGCCGACGACACCGTGACCCTGTACGGTCATGTCAACACCACGCTGGTCAGCGTCGGACAGCGCGTGATGGCGGGCGACCAGATCGCCACCATGGGCAACCGGGGCTTTTCCACCGGCCCGCATCTCCATTTCGAAGTGCTCCTGGGCGGCACCGAACGGATCGACCCCGTCCCGTGGCTGGCCAACCGCGGAATCTTTGTAGGCAACTACGCCGGCTGACCGGTGACCGCAGCGAGCCGTCCCCCCGCGCCTGAGAACCCGTCCGAGCCCACTGGATCTCTCGAGGAACCGCGCACCCGCATCATCCGCCGGGCGCCGACCGGACCACTGCCCGCGATGTCCGATTCTGCGGCCACCCAGATCTCGCGCCACCCAGCAGCGTTGGACGCGACCGGCCGGGTGGACCACTTTCCGCCCCTACCGGCCGCGATCGGCCACGAGCCGAGCCCCTGGACGGCCGTCGCGGCCGCGGCGGTCAGCATCGTCAGCGGATGGGCCACCTCGGTGGTGGCCACCGACCTGATTGCCGGATGGTGGCGGACCGACCGACTGTTCTGCATCGCAGTGGGCTTTCTGGCCCTGGTCTTCGCCGCCGCCACCGTCACCGGCGTGATCATGTTGCTGCTTCGCCGGCCTCTGGGGCGCTATCTCATCGCGGCGGGTGCGGTGGTCGCGGTGTTGACCTACGGCGGCGTGTTCATCGCCGGTGCGCGCGTCGGGTGGGTCGTGCACACCCTGCCACTGCTGCCGATCGCCAGCGCGGTGCTGGCCCTGCATCCGGCGACCAAACGCTGGCTCGTGGAGTAGCTGGGTAGCTGGGGTAGCTGGGCTAGCTGGGCTAGTGCCTTTTGCCGAACGTGTTGCTACTGCGAGGATCCCACGCATTTTCGCGGCGAGTTCACGGTCGGCGCAAGAGCGCTACAGCTTGGTGACCGGGGCGTGGTTGTGCATCAGCTTGACGCGCCCCGAACTGCCGAAGTCGATCAGCGACATCGCGGACTCCCCCACGCCGGAGACTTCCTCGACCCGGCCTAAGCCGTACTTGTCGTGGGTGACCCGATCGCCGGGCTGTAGCACCAGCAGCGGGCGCTTGCTCGCCCCTGCAGAACGGGTGGGCGCCGACCGCGGGGCGCCGAACCGGCCGGCTCCGCTCACCGGCGCACTGAACGACGGCTTCGGCGCGGTGCGGCGCCAGTTGATGAGCTCCTGCGGGATCTCACGCAGGAAGCGCGATTCCGGATTCAGCATCGGCTGTCCCCAGGAAGACCGCACCATGGCCCGGCTGACATAAAGCCGTTGCCGGGCCCGCGTGATGCCGACGTAGGCCAGCCGCCGCTCCTCGGACAGTTCGGTCGGGTCGTCCAGCGCCCGCATGTGCGGGAACATCCCGTCCTCCCAGCCGGTCACGAACACGACCGGGAATTCCAGGCCCTTGGCGGTATGCAACGTCATCAGCGTGACGACACCGGCACCGTGCTCGGGAATCTCGTCAGAGTCGGCGATCAGCGACACCCGTTCCAGAAACGCCGCCAACACGCCGGTGTCCGGCACGTCTTCGTTGTCCGGTTCTAGCGCAGCGGTATTCGCCTGGTCGGCGCTGAATTCGTGTGCGACGCTGACGAGTTCGTTGAGGTTGTCCAGCCGCGCCAGCTCCTGCGGGTCGGTAGACGATTCCAGCTCCCGGCGGTATCCGGTGCGTTCCAGCACCGCCTCGACCAGCTCACCGAGGTCCCCTTGAGATGAGTCGAGGCGACCCCGCAGGCCGTCGAGCATCTCCACAAAGCCCGCGATCGCCTTCTCCGCGCGGGTGTTGAGCATCGGCACTTTGCCCTCGGCCGCGGCTTGTAGCGCGTCGGCGAAACTGGCGCCGGTGTTCTCGGCGTAGACGGCCACGCACGCCTCGGCGCGATCCCCGATGCCGCGGCGCGGCGTGTTGAGGATGCGCCGCATGCTGACCGCGTCGCCGGGATTGTCCAGCACCCGCAGGTAGGCGATGATGTCGCGGATCTCCTTGCGCTCGTAAAAGCGCACGCCCCCAACGACCTTGTACGGGATTCCGGCGCGGATGAACACCTCTTCCAGGGACCGCGACGAGTTGTTGGTGCGATAGAAGACGGCGACGTCGTTATAGGTGATCTCGCCACGCTCGGCCAGTGCGTCGATCTCTTCTGCGACGAACCTGGCCTCGTCGTGTTCGTTGTCGGCGACGTAGCCGACGATCAACTCCCCTTCGCCGGCGTCGGTCCACAGTCGCTTCTCCCGGCGCCCGGCGTTGCGGGCGATCACGGAGTTGGCCGCCGACAGGATGTTCTGTGTGGAGCGGTAATTCTGTTCCAGCAGAATGGTTGTCGCGTCGGGGTAGTCGCGCTCGAAGTCTTCGATGTTGCGGATGGTCGCGCCGCGGAAGGCATAGATCGACTGGTCGGCGTCGCCGACGACGCACAGCTCCGCGGCCGGCACCGGGTTATCGGGGCCGTCTTGCGTGCCGTGGCCGACCAGTTCGCGCACCAATACGTACTGCGCGTGATTGGTGTCCTGGTACTCGTCGACCAGGACGTGCCGGAACCGTCGCCGGTAGTACTGGGCGATGTCCGGGAAGCTCTGCAATACCGCGACGGTTTCGCCGATGAGGTCGTCGAAATCCAGCGCATTGGCCGCCCGTAGCCGCCGCTGGTACTCGGCGTAGACGGATGCGACGGTACGTGCCAAGTCATCTGAGTCGTCGGTCAGGTCTGCCAGCGCCCGATGGAAGTCGATCAGCTCGTTCTTCAGGTTCGAGATCGCGTTCGCCAATAACCGGGGTGAATACCGCTTGATGTCCAGGCCCATGTCGCGGCCGATCATCTGCAGCAGCCGACGCGAATCGTCGGCGTCGTAGATGGAGAAATTCGAGTTCAGGCCGTCGACCAGCGACGCCTGGTTGCGCAGGATGCGCACACAGGTCGAGTGAAACGTGGACACCCACATGTACCGGGCCCGGGCGCCGACCAGGCGCACCACACGTTCCCGCATCTCGGCGGCGGCCTTGTTGGTGAAGGTGATGGCCAGGATCTGACCGACCGCGACACCACGCGCGGCGATCAGGTAAGCGATCCGCCGGGTCAACACCGCCGTCTTACCCGAACCCGCGCCCGCGACGATCAGCAGCGGCGAGCCCTCATGCAACACCGCCTGGCGCTGTTGCGGGTTGAGGCCGTCGAGCAGCTGATCGGTTTCGGACTTCGCATCGGTCGCGTGCACACTCATGTCGGTCCAAACTTACCGCCGCCCACTGACGACTCGCCGGGCCAGGCCGTCGGGCTGAGCGTCTGGGACGGTGCTGTTACTCGAACCCGGACTGGTCGTTGCCCGTGTGATTGCTGCCCGAGCTATTTGTACCCGAGTTGCCCCAGCCCGAGTTCAATGTCCCGGACTGGCCGAAGCCCGAATTGTCGGTGCCGACGTTCATGAAGCCCACGTTGCCGGTAACGCCGCCGTTCGCAAAGCCAATTCCAAAGCCACTCGTATTCGAGAATCCGACGGAGTTGACGCCCGAGTTGAAGAAGCCGGTATTGCGACTATTTGTGTTTTGGAAGCCCGTCTGGAAGTTACCGACGTTCCCGTACCCCTCGCTCGAATTGCCGGTGTTCTCCCATCCCGAAGTACTGTTCCCATGGTTATTGAAGCCCGAGGTTCCGGTGCCGGTGTTGCCGAAGCCGGAATTTGTGGCTCCGGTGTCGGTTGCGCTTCCGTAGCCGGTATTCACATCGCCGGCATTGCCGGCGCCTGTGTTTACGTTGCCCGAGTTCCAAAATCCGGTGTTGGTGTTGCCCGAATTTCCAAAACCGGTGTTGCCGGAGCCGGAGTTGTAGAAGCCTACGCTGCTCGCACCCGAGTTGAAGAAGCCCACGGTCCCGCTCGAACCCGAGTTGAAGGCGCCCACCGCAAAGCCGCCTCCATTGCCGACGCCCACATTATCGCTTCCAGCGTTCCAGAAACCGACATTTCCGTGACCAGAGTTTCCGAAGCCGACATTGGTGTTGGTCGTGTTAACCCAGCCCGTATTGTGGTTACCAGAGTTCATGATGCCGGTGTTCGTGTTGCCAGAGTTCGCGATTCCGGTGTTTATGTCACCGGAGTTGCCGATGCCCCAGTTTCCCTGGCCTGAATTGAAGAATCCGACATTGTTGTCGCCGGAATTGAATAAGCCGATGTTGCCGCTACCGGAGTTCAGGCCGTTGAAGTTGATGCCAAACTGATTGTCGCCGGTCAGACCGATGCCGAAATTGTTGTTCCCCGAGTTGCCGAAGCCGATGTTGAACTCGCCACTATTGCCCAGCCCGATGTTGAAATTGCCGAAGTTACCTATGCCGATGTTGGAGTTGCCGGTATTGCCAAACCCGACATTCGAGTTCCCTGCCGTGGGCATGACTCCGGGACCGCTATTGCCGAAGCCGAAGTTGGCGTTACCGAAATTTCCACTGCCTATATTGAGATTTCCGGTATTTCCGTTGCCAATATTCCCGCTGCCGCTGTTTCCGCTCCCGACGTTTCCACCACCGGTGGCCTGAGAGTTTCCGAAGCCAAAGTTTCCATTGCCACGATTACCGGCGCCGAAGTTTCTGCTGCCCCTGTTTCCACTACCCATGTTGAAACTGCCGGTGTTTCCGCTGCCGAAGTTGAGGATTCCGCTCAGGTTTCCGTCGCCGAAGTTGAGATTGCCATTGTTCCCGCTGCCGAAGTTTGCATTACCGGTATTGCCGCTGCCCAGGTTTCCGCTGCCGATGTTTCCCAAGCCCAGGTTCCCGGCGCCGATATTGCCGACGGCCGAAAGCGCGCTCAGGCCCGGGATGTTCTGCAGTAGCTGCTGCCACGGGGCCAACCCGGCGGCGGCTGCCGAAGCTCCACCGTGATAACCCGCCATCGCGGCCACATCCTGGGCCCACATCTGTTCGTACAGGCCTTCGATGTGCGCGATCGCCGGCGCGTTCAGCCCGAACCAGTTCGACAGCACCATCTGCACCAGTGCATTTCGGTTGGCCGCCACCGCCGCCGGTACCACCGTCGCGGCCCGCGCCGCCTCGAACACGCCGGCGACCGTTCGGGCCTGTCCGGCCGCCGCCGCGGCCTGGGTTGCCGCCGCGCTCAGCCAACTTGCGTACGGTGCGGCCGCTGCCACCATCGCGGTCGACGCGGGCCCCTGCCACGCCTGGGCGGCCAGCCCCGAAGTCAGCGAGCCGAACGACGACGCCGCCGAACTCAGCTCCTCAGCCAACCCTTCCCAGGCCACCGCGGCGTCGAGCATGGGAGCCGCACCCGCACCCGCAAACATCAGCGAAGAGTTGATCTCCGGAGGCAACATCGAATAATTCATCACCACAGTCCTTCCGCCCCTGGGCCCGACCCAGCCGGCTCCCCTTGTACCAGTGCCGCCCTCGGCACAGCGCGTAGAGCTTACGACCGGCATTGCGGCGTGATGGGCGTTTCGCGCTACTTTTCGCCAACCGAATCGACGCTTCGCCGCATACGGCAAAACCGCAGAACCGGACACGGTCCATCGGCCGCAACCCGCCCGCGACGATTTCCGGCCAACAGGTCGCCGGCTTTGCGCAGCCGCGGCCCTTGGTGGCACACTCGGTTGGTGCTTAACAGGCAGCGCCGATTTTTCTACGGGTACCGGCCAGCGGTGCCCGTGGTCTAGCTGCTTTCGCAGAGCCCCGTGGTCCGCTTCGGCGATTCGGGGCTCGTCTTCTTGTGTGAAGCCCGATACCGGATGAGACCAGAATCCCCACATCACGAGAACGCGGAGTCAGCGGAGATGAACACCGATACCCAACAGCTACCCAGCATCGAGGAGTTGCGCGAAGAGATCGACCGCTTAGACCGCGAAATCCTGGCCGCGGTCAAACGGCGCGCCGAAGTGTCGCAGGCCATCGGCAGAGTCCGAATGGCCTCCGGAGGCACCCGGCTGGTGCACAATCGCGAGATGCAGGTCATCGAGCGCTACAGCGAACTCGGACCCGACGGCAAGCAGCTGGCAATGCTACTTTTGCGGCTGGGCCGAGGTCGTCTCGGTCACTAATAGGTTACATTTCCGCTGCTTATCGCCGATATCCTGGTTTGTGCGGTACATTCCGCCGAAATGGTTACAGCAAAGTCAGCTGGGGTTCTGCGACTGCGCCGTGCGATGGTCGTTTCGGCAACGGCAGTACTCACCCTGCTGGCAGCACTGGCCGCCGGCTCGGCCACCTCGTCCGCGTGGTCGCGGCGCGGCCTGCCGATCGAGTATCTGATGGTGCCCTCGCCGTCGATGCACCGCCAGATCAAGGTGGAATTTCAGGGCGGCGGCCCCCATGCGGTGTATTTGCTCGACGGCATGCTCGCCCGCGACGACTACAACGGCTGGGACATGCACCTGCCGGTCTTCGAATGGTTCGACCAATCCGGCCTGTCGCTCGTCATGCCGGTCGGCGGCATGGCCAGCTTCTACTCCAACTGGTATCAGCCCGCGGCCGGCAACGGCGGGGTCTGGACGTACAAGTGGGAAACCTTCCTGACCGAAGAGCTGCCGCAGTGGCTGGCGACGAACAAAGCGGTCGGCACTTCGGGAAACGCGGTGGTCGGTGCGTCGATGTCCGGATCGGCGGCACTGATCCTGGCGGCCAAACATCCGCAGAACTTCGGCTACGCGGCCTCGATGTCGGGCTTTCTCAACCTGTCCGCCGGGCAATGGCCCTCATTGGTCAGTGCCGCGCAACTGGGCGCCGGCGGTTTTCGCTCGGAGGCGATGTGGGGCCCGCCCACCGACCCGGCCTGGGCGGCCAACGACCCGACGGCCAATGCGGCGACACTCGTCGCCAACAACACCCGAATCTGGGTGTATACCGGCAACGGCGGGCAATCGGACATGGAGGCCGCCACCAAGCTGGATGCCAGCCTGCTGGAATCCGCCACGCGGATCAGCAACAAGATTTTCCAGGCCAGGTACAAAGCCAAGGGCGGGCACAACGGCGTATTCAATTTCCCGGCTAACGGCACCCATACCTGGTCATATTGGGGCGCACAATTACAAGCCATGCTGCCCGATCTTCAGCAAGTGTTGGGCACGGCGTAGACAGACGCGGCTGACGCACCGGCGGCCCCCGGTCCCGGAGCACTAGGGTCAAATCATGACCGCCGAACCACCAATTCCCAACATCACCGCCACGCCGGCCTGGGACGCCTTGCGCAAGCACCACGATCAGATCGGAGAAACTCACCTTCGGCAGTTGTTCGCGGACGACCCCGATCGCGGCCGCGATCTCACGGTCACCGTCGGCGACCTCTACATCGACTACAGCAAGCACCGCGTCACCCGCGAGACGCTACGGCTGCTGATCGAGCTGGCCCGCGTGGCACGGCTCGAGGAGCGCCGCGACCAGATGTTCTCCGGTGTGCACATCAACACCTCTGAAGATCGCGCCGTGCTGCACACCGCGCTGCGACTGCCCCGCGACGCCGAGCTGGTTGTCGACGGCCGCAACGTGGTGCAGGACGTGCATGCCGTGCTGGATGCCATGGGTGACTTCACCGACCGGCTGCGCAGTGGTGACTGGACCGGAGCCACCGGCAAGCGGATCACCACCGTCGTCAACATCGGCATCGGCGGCTCGGACCTCGGCCCGGTGATGGTATACCAGGCCCTGCGCCACTACGCCGACGCCGGGATTTCGGCGCGTTTCGTCTCCAATGTCGACCCGGCCGACCTCATTGCCAAAATGACCGATTTAGAGCCTGCCACAACGCTTTTCGTTGTCGCGTCGAAGACGTTCTCCACGCTGGAGACGCTGACCAACGCGACCGCCGCGCGGCGCTGGCTGACAGAAGCGCTCGGCGACGCCGCGGTGTCCAGGCATTTCGTCGCGGTCTCCACCAACAAGCGCCTGGTCGACGACTTCGGCATCAACACCGACAACATGTTCGGCTTCTGGGATTGGGTGGGCGGACGGTATTCGGTCGATTCGGCGATCGGGCTGTCGGTGATGGCCGCCATCGGCCGAGAAGCCTTCGCCGACTTTCTATCCGGGTTCCACATTGTCGACGAGCACTTCCGCACCTCGCCGCTGGAGTCCAATGCGCCTGCGCTGCTTGGTCTTATCGGCCTCTGGTACTCCAACTTCATGGGTGCGCAATCGCGCGCGGTGTTGCCGTATTCCAATGACCTCGCCCGCTTCGCGGCTTATCTGCAGCAGCTGACCATGGAATCCAACGGCAAGTCGACCCGTGCCGACGGCACACCGGTGACCACCGACACCGGCGAAATCTTTTGGGGCGAACCGGGAACCAACGGCCAGCATGCCTTCTACCAATTACTGCATCAAGGCACCCGGCTGGTGCCGGCCGATTTCATCGGCTTCAGCCAACCGCTCGACGACCTGCCGACCGTCGAGGGCACCGGCAGCATGCACGACCTGTTGATGAGCAACTTCTTCGCCCAAACCCAGGTGCTGGCGTTCGGAAAGACCGCCGAGGAGATCGCGGCCGAGGGCACCCCGGCCGAGGTGGTGCCACACAAGGTGATGCCCGGCAACCGGCCGTCCACCTCGATTCTGGCCAACCGGCTGACGCCGTCGGTGCTGGGACAGCTGATCGCTTTGTATGAGCACCAGGTGTTCACCGAGGGTGTGGTGTGGGGGATCGACTCGTTCGACCAGTGGGGGGTGGAGCTGGGCAAGACGCAGGCCAAGGCCCTGCTTCCGGTGATCACCGGCGACGCCGCGCCCGCGCCGCAGTCGGACAGCTCGACCGACGCGCTGGTGCGTCGCTACCGCACCGAACGGGGGCGTGCGGGCTAACCTCGGCGAGCAGACGCAAAGTGCCCTCTTACGCGGCGTGTCGAGGGGCTTTTGCGCCTGCTCGCGCGGACGCGTGCATGCGCGGCCAGCTAAGCGAAGAGCTTCGTCAGCGGCGGCGGCAGCACCCGCATGAGCTGCACCAGCGGCGCCCACGGCCACCACGGCACTGCGGCCCGGCCGGGCTCGCGTTCGATGGCGTCCACGAGTGCCTTGACGCCGGTTTCGTTGTCCACCATGAACATCGTGCTGTTCGACTTGGCTGTCATCTCCGACTCGATGTAGCCCGGCTCGATCACCGAGATCTTGATGGGACCTCTGGCGTACTCGGTGCGCAGCGATTCGCCCAGCGAACTCAGCCCGGCTTTGCTTGCGGCATAGGCGGCTTTGACGCCCGGCACGCCGGTGTTGCCCAGCACCGAGGAAATGAGCACCAGATGTCCCGAGCCGCTGTCGGCGAACATCTCCAGCGCCGTTTCGATCTGCACCAGGGCGGCCACGAGATTGGTTTCGATGGTTGCCTTGTTAGCCCACAACTTGCCCGACCCCAGCCTGGCGCCCTTGCCGATACCAGCGTTGACGATGACGCGGTCGGTACCTCCAAGCTCGTCGCTCAGTTCGGCGAACACCTTGGGCACCTGCGCGTGGTCGGTGACGTCCAGGCCCGCCACGGCGATCTTTATGTTCGGATACCGTTGGGAAAGTTCATCTTTCAGCTCGTCGAGCCGATCGATACGACGAGCGCACAGGGCCAGGTCGCGGCCCTTGGCGGCGAACGCCCGGGCCATCCCGGCCCCCAGGCCGGAGCTGGCGCCGGTGATGAGGATTTTCCGACGGGTCATCCGGGCAGCATATCGACTACTTCAGCAGCCGCGACATGCGCCGGTCGGCCAGCACCTTGCCGCCGGTCTGGCACGTCGGACAGTACTGGAAAGACTTGTCCGCGAACGACACTTCCCGCACGGTGTCTGCACACACCGGGCAGGGCAAGCCGGTGCGGGCGTGCACCCGTAACCCGGAGCGCTTCTCCCCCTTGAGCATTGCCGCGCCCTGCCCGACAGATCGGTGCACCGCGTCCGACAGCACCGACACCATCGCGTCATGCAGGGTGGCCAGCTGTCCGGCCGAGAGCTTGCCGGCGGTGGCAAACGGCGAGATCTGGGCAACATGCAGGATTTCGTCGCTGTAGGCATTGCCGATGCCGGCGATCACCTTCTGGTCGGTGATGACGGTCTTGATGCGGCCGGTGTTGCCGGCCAGTAGCCCGGCCAGGTCCTCGGTACTGAGTTCGAGAGCATCCGGCCCGAGCGCGGCGACACCCGGGACTTGCTTCGGATCGTCGACCAGCCAGACGGCCAGACGCTTCTGCGTGCCGGCCTCGGTGAGATCGAAACCCGGTGCATCGCCGGGAGTACCGAGATGCACGCGCAGCGCGATCGGCCCCTTGCCCGGCCGCAGCGGTGCCGCGGCGAGCTTGTCCGACCATCGCAGCCAGCCCGCCCGCGACAGGTGAGCGATCAACCACAGCGGGCCCGCCCGCAGGCCCAGGTATTTTCCCCACCGCTCGGCCGCCGTGACAGTGCGACCGTGCAGAGCGCCGACCGGCGGATCGAAGGTTTTCAGCACCGAGAGCGCGGCGACGTCGACGCGGCCGATCGGCAAACCGACGGCGTGCCGGCGCACATGGTCGACCAGCGCTTCGATCTCGGGCAGTTCGGGCACCTGTTCAGTCTGCCGACCGCTTCAGTCAGGTGTCCATCGGCCTGCTGAGCCGGCCTGCGATGAAGGCCCGTCGGCGCCTGGCAGGCCGAATATCTTCCCGGCGCCACCGCCGGCGCCGCCGGGCTGCCCAAGGACACCGGCGCCGCCGTTGCCGCCGTTACCGATCCACTGCGCACTCCCGCCGGCACCGCCGATACCCGTGACTGGGGAAGGCGGAAGCGCGGGCGTCGCACCGGCGTTGCCAGCGTCGCCGCCATTGCCGTAGAAGAACCCGCCGTTGCCGCAGGCTCCGCCGTTGCTGGTCTGAACCACGGCGCCGACGGTCCCGGTCGCGCCGCCGTCACCGCACCTTCCACCGCTACCGAACAACTGCCCGCCGTGCCCGCCGGCGCCGCCGAGACCGCCACTGCCCCCGACGCCGCCATTCAGGCCACTGCCACCAAGAGCGTTCCCCGTGGCGTTGCCGCCCATGCCGCCCACTCCGCCGCTGCCGCCGTTGCCGTAGATCCAGCCGCCCGCACCACCGTCGCCGCCCCGGGCACCCGCAAAACCGGCTTGGTTGGCGCCTCCGTTGCCCCCACGCCACCGGCGCCGCCCTGACCGCCGTGACCCAAGAACCCCGCCGACCCGCCATTACCGCCGGCCTGGCCGAGCGCCCCGGACCCGCCGTTACCGCCGTTGCCGAACAGCCACCCGCCGTTGCCGCCGGCCGCGCCGGTGCCCGCGGCGCCGTTGGCACCATCGCCGAACAGGGGGCGCCCGGTCAGCGCCAGTACCGGGTCGTTGATCAGGGCCGCGACCTGCTGCAGCGGCGTGGCGTTGACCGCTTCGGCTGCGGCGTATTGCGCCGCGCCGGCACTCATGAGCTGTACGAACTGCTGATGGAAGGTCGCCGCTTGGGTGCTCAGCGCTTGGCAGGCCTGCGCGTGCGCGCCGAACCAGGCCGCGACAGCTGCCGAGACTTCATCGGCGCCGGCCGCCAGGACCCCGGCGGTCGGCACCGCCGCCGCCGTATTGGCCTGCGCGATCGAGGAGCTAATGCTTGCCAAATCCGTTGCTGCAGAAACCATTAACTCCGACGATGCGGTCACGAACGACATCCGGCAGCCCTCCAGAGAATGGCCACGCTCGTCGCAACCTCTAACAGCAGATGGCATGCGCTCTCAGCGCCCGGGGCGGGCGTTACAGCAAACCCGCTGAGCCGACCGGCTATGGGGGTCCGTCGGCGCCGGGCTGGCCGAAGAGCTCGCCGCCACGGCCACCGGTGCCGCCGGTACCGCCCTGGCTGGCACCGGCTCCGGCACCGCCGTTGCCGCCGTTGCCGACCAACTGGGCACCGCCGCCGTTGCCGCCGATGCCGTTCCCCGCCGGGGCCATGAAGCCCGCGGGGATGCTGCCGGCGTTGCCGCCGTTGCCGCCGTTGCCGGCGAACAAGCCGCCCTGGCCGCCGTTGCCGCCGTCGCTGGTCTGGTACACCGAGCCGGTGCCGCCGCCGTTCAGGTTGCCGGGATTACCGGTATTGCCGCCGTTGGCGCCGGCGCCGCCGTTGCCCCACAGCTGGGCGTCGCCGCCGAAGCCGCCAAGCGCGCCCGGACCGGCGTTACCGCCGTGATTGCCGCCGCTGCCGCCGTTGCCGCCGTTGCCACCGGCGCCGCCGTTACCCCCGCTACCGATCAGCCCGCTCTGGCCGCCCCAGCCACCGAACCCACCGAAGCCGCCGCCGCCGTTGAAGGACAGGGTCGTGCCGCTGTTGCCGCCGCCGTCGGCGCCGTTCCCGCCGACGCCGCCGGTACCGCCGTTGCCGTAAAGGAGGCCGCCGTTGCCGCCGTTGCCGCCGAAGCCGCCGCCGCCGCCCTGACCAGCAGTCGTAAAGTCGCCGGTTGCCGCCTGGCCAGCGCCGCCCAATCCGCCGTTGCCACCAGGACCGCCGTTGCCGAAGAACCCGGAGTTGCCGCCGCTGCCCCCGATTGCGCCGAAGCTGCCGCCGCTGGCGCCGGCGATAATGCCGCTGCCGGCCACGAAGGACCCGCCGTTGCCGGTGTTGCCGCCGGCGCCACCGTCGCCGTAGATCCAGCCACTATGCCCGCCGTCGCCGCCGTTTCCGGCCTGCCCGCCGGTCCCGCCGACAGAAGAGGCGTTGCTGCTGCCGGTGGCGTCGCCACCGTTGCCGCCGAGCCCACCGGTACCGCCCTGCCCGAAGAGCACACCGCCGTTGCCGCCGAGACCTCCGTTGCCGCCGCCACCGCCGTTAAGGCCAACGCCGCTGGGGATGGCCACGGCACTGCTGCCATTGCCACCGACACCGCCTTGTCCGCCGAGCCCGTACAGCCACCCGCCGTTGCCGCCGTTGCCGCCGTTGCCGCCCGCCATGCCGGCTCCACTAGGGACGACAGGGCCCGCTCCGCCGGCCCCGCCGTTGCCGCCGTTGCCCCACAACCCGGCCGACCCGCCGCTGCCACCGTTCTGGCCCAATGCGCCGGAGCCGCCGTTGCCGCCGTTGCCGTACAACCACCCGCCGGGCCCGCCGCTTTGCCCGGTGCCCGGTGCGCCGTTGGCGCCGTTACCGATCAGCGGGCGCCCGGTGAGCGCCTGCACGGGACTGTTGATCGCGTCAGCCGCAACCTGCATCGGCAGCACGTTGGCCGCCTCCGCGGCCGCGTACTGCCCGGCACCGCCGCTCATGAGCTGCACGAACTGCTGGTGAAACGAGGCCGCCTGCGCGCTGAGCGCCTGATATGCCTGAGCGTGGGCGCTGAACAACGCCGAAATCGCAGCCGACACCTCGTCGGCGCCGGCGGGCAGCACACCCGATATCGGGGCCAGCGCCGCCATGTTGGCCTGACCGAGCGTCGAACCAATGCCTGCCAGATCGTTGGCCGCTGCAGCCACGTACTCGGGCGCGGCGATCACCCACGACATGTTCGAACCTCCCCGTCACTGCAGAGTCCCGCAATCGCGAAGTGACGTGCGACACAATGCGGAATACCGATGTTATCGCGAACTGGAGGGTCAATCGCACGCTTCTTGACAAACCGTCAAGAAACTCATGCCGTGCTTAGACTGGCGCTCGCACAAGGTAGGTATCCATAATCCAGCCATGCCGCGCCCGCTTCTCGGCGCGCAATGCCGCGATACGTGCCCCGACCTCGCCGACGGTGCCCGCAACCAGCAATTCGTCGGCAGTACCCAGGTACGCGCCCCACCAGATGCGGGTTTGCGGCGGGCAGCTCTGGAACGAACATTCGGCGTCCAGCATCACCACCGCCGAACCGGTGAGTCCCCGCGCACGCAACTGCCTGCCGGTGGTGATGAGCACGGGAGCGCCGACGTCGTTGAGCGGGATGCGGTGCCGGGCGGTCAACGCCTGGACCGCGGTGATACCCGGGATGACGTCATAGCTGATGTCGACCTCGGCGGACACCGCTTCCAGAATGCGCAGCGTGCTGTCGTACAGCGACGGGTCGCCCCACGCCAGAAAGGCGCCCACACCGTCGGGACCCAGTTCGGCGGCGATGGCCGCCGCCCAGATGCGTGCGCGCGCCGCATGCCAGTCAAAGACCGCCTTCTGGTAGTCGGTGTCGGTCGCGCGCTCGGGGTCGGGCAGCTCGACGAATCGGTATCCCGGCTCCCGGATGAACCGCTCGCAGATCGTGCGCCGCAATGCCACCAGGTCGCTTTTGGTCTCACCCTTGTCCATCGCGAAGAACACCTGCGTGTCGTTGAGCGCGTTGATCGCCTGCACAGTCAGGTAGTCGGGGTCTCCGGCGCCGATGCCGATGACGTGGATGTGCCGGCCCATGCAACACAACGTAATTCAGATCTCGGAATGCCTATCCGAGACCTCCGGTACCTAGTACCCTGAGTATTGACTATCGAGTGTGATCTCCCTAACGTCTGAACCGCCTGATGAAGGGACACCAACGATGACCACCGCGGTGAAACCAAGTGGGCCCACATCAAGTGGACCCAGTCGTGAGGAGTTCTCCGAGCGTCTGCTCAAGGGTTCGGTCAAGAAGTCCTATGAGCCCGTCGTCGACATCGACTGGGATGCCCCGCTGGATCCGGATAAGTTCTACCTGCCGCCCAAACTCGTCTCGCTCTACGGCACCCCGGTGTGGGACGAAATGACCCGCGAGCAGCAAATCGAGTTGTCCAAACAGGAACTGGTCAACACGCTGTCGGCCGGGATCTGGTTCGAGAACATGCTCAACCAATCGCTGTTGCGCACCATCTTGCACGAGGACCCCACCAGTCGCTCGACGCATTACAAGCTGACCGAACTGGGCGACGAGACCCGCCACATGGTGATGTTCGGCAAAGCCATCGAGCGCATCGGCGCCAAGCCGGTGCGGCCCCGGAGGGTGCACCGGATGGTGATCAACACGCTGCCGCTGGCTTTCCAGCGAGGTTCGATGCTGTGGGTGGCCGCCCTGATCGGCGAGGAGATCTTCGACTCGCTGCAGCGACAGATGATGGACGACCCGGAACTGCAACCGATTATCCAGCGGCTCATGCGGATTCACGTCACTGAAGAGGCCCGCCATATCCAGTTCGCCCGTGATGGCGCACGCAGGCGGGTAGCCGAAATGCCGCGGCTCAACCGATGGTTCATGGCCAACATCAACGGACTCGGCGGATACTTCTTCCGGTACCTGTTCAGCAATCCGATCCCATACGCGCGCACCGGCCTTGACCCGAGGCGGGCCCGCATGATTGCGCGCAACAGCCCGCACCGCTACCAGATGCAGGTGGCCGGATTCGCGCCGCTGGCAGCGTTTTTGACCGAGGTGGGTCTGATGGGCCCCATCGCGCGCCGCGCCTGGAAGCGCAGCAAGTTTCTGTGATCGAGGCGCCCGGCCTGCACCACGTGATCATCGTCGGTGCGGGTGCCCGCGGCCGGGTCGCCCGGGCCACATTGGCGGCGGCCGGTGTCAGTGACGTTGTCGTCGTCGACAGCGCCGCCGACCCGGCGCTGGACGTGCTCGCTGCGGTGTTCGACGACGACACCGACGCCTGGGGGCTGACCACCGCTGGCGGCGACGTTGTCCGTGGCCGCGTCGTCATTGCCGCACACCCGCCGCCGTATGTTCCGTGGATACCGGACCTGCCCGGGCGCAACGACTTTGGCGGCGAATCGTTTCATGCGGCGGCCTGGGATCCGGCCTTCGAGGCGGCCGGCAAACGCATTGTCGCGGTGGGCACCGACGCCGCCGTCGCCCGGCACCTCGACCGGCTGGTGGACTCGGCGGCCTCGGTCACCGTTGTTGCCCAGCCACCGCGCCGCGTGGTCTCTGACCTGCCGCTGATGACAACCCGAGCCCGACGCTGGCTGCGTCGCCGCCTTCGCGGCGAGCAGCCGCGACGATCAGCCACAGTGGCCGGTTCGGCGATCGCGGCGCTGACGCCGTCGGGCGTCCGCACCCACGACGGTGTCGAATACGGCACCGACGCGATCATCTACGGCACCGGCTTCGCCATCCCCGATCAGCTGCCCGACCGGGCGCTGGTTGGCGCACGTGGTGTGACCATCCGGCAGGCCTGGCACGACGGCATGGAGCCCTTCCTCGGCATCGCCGTGCACGGCTTCCCCAACTACTTCTTCATCTCCGGTCCCGATAACGTCGACGTGGCCACGCAAACCCGCTACACCGCCGAGTGCCTGGACCTGATGAACCGCACCGCCAGCTCCCGCATCGAGGTGCTGTGCAGCAGTCAGCAGGTGTTCAACGAGCGCGCCCAATTGCAGCCCGTCCGGGCGCAGCGGGTGTCCGGGGCGTTCGATCTGTCCGCCAGCGCGCCCGGTGACGACACCTACGACGGGACCGCGACGTTGGAAGTAGGCGGAACCCGCCTCCCGGTGCGTGTCCACTTGACCGGTCGCCTCGATCCGATCGACGGCAATTACCACTGGCAAGGGACCGTCCTCGATCCGCTGCCGCAGGCCCCGCTCACCCAATCAAGGAGCGCGACATTGACAGTCGGTGAACGTAGCGCGCCTGCCCGCATCGTCGAACAAACGCCCTGGGGCACGCACTCCGTCGCCGGAGTGGGGGCACCACCCTACCCGTCAAGCGGCCGGTAGCAGCAGCTTCCCCGCCATCGTTGCGCCGATTCCTCCCGCTCGACCGGGCAGTTCCCGATAGGCTGAGTGCCTGCCAGACTAGAGGTTGACCGCGTGCCTATTGCGGGTAACCGCCCTGGGTGGCTGGTGCTGCGGCAGACGACGACACAAACGAGAGCGGCATGGTCGGCGAGGTAGCGTTCGGCTCTTGGGAGCGGGGTCCGGGGATTGACCCGGCCCGCGCCGGCCGATGGGCCGACGAGCGGACCCCACGGTCGGGTGACGCCAGCGGCCGTAGGCAATTCGCGATACTTGACCGAAGATGGAAATCTCCGCCGCTCCCGCGGGCGGCATCCTCAAGCAATTGCACGGGTAGCAGTTCGAGGAGCAGGACATGGAACCGGACCACAGGACGGACCTGGCAGGCCGGTTCATGACGTCCCGCCGTCATGCAACCGGGCTTACCCCCGCACCGCCCAGGCCGCGGTTGAGTGGGACGGCCCCGGAAGGTCGGCTGCGGTGAGCGCGGTGGCCAAGTCGTCGAGCTCGCTGGCCGTTGCGACACGACTCGAGCAGTCGGCCGTCGTCCTGGCAGTCGAAGGGGTGCTCGGCGCGGCCAACTCGGCGGCGCTGCGCGACAGCATCATGAAGGCGACGCTGGACGAGCCGACCGCCGTGATCGTCAACGTGAGCGGGCTGCAGGTTCCCGACGACGCGGCGTGGTCGGCCTTTGTCGGCGCACGCTGGCAGGCCGACACCCGACCGAACGTTCCGATCGTGCTCGTGTGCGCCAATCGCGCCGGCCGCGACGCGGTCACCCGCTGCGGAGTCGCGGCATTCATGCCGGTCTATCCCACCGAGAAGGGTGCGATGAAGGCGGTCGGACGGCTCGCGCGCCGCAACGTCCGGCATGCCCAGGCGCAACTGCCCGCGCATTTGAACAGCCTTCGCGAGTCGCGGCAACTGGTTCGCGAATGGCTCACCTCCTGGTCCAAGCCCGGGCTGATCCCCGTCGCGTTGGTGGTCGTCAACGTATTCGTGGAGAACGTGCTCAAACACACCAGCAGTGAGCCGGTGGTACGGGTGTTCAGCGACGGTCCGACGGCGACGATCGCGGTCTCCGACGGCAGCACTGCTCCGGCCATACAGCTGAAATCTCCGCCCAAGGGCATCGACGTGTCCGGCCTGGCCATTGTCGATGCGTTGTGCCGCGCGTGGGGCAGCACTCCCACATCGTCCGGCAAGACGGTCTGGGCGATCATCGGCCCGGAAAACCAGCTGTAGCGGAATCCGCCTGCCGGGACACGGCGCGCGGGGCAGCGAGTGTGCGCCGGCGGTTTTGGCTGTGCTAGCCGGGCAGGTGTTTCACGGTTCGTCGGCCCTGGCGACCCGGTCAACTCACCGCAGATACGGCGAAATGAGAACGCGTCCTAGTATTCGGGCATGAGGCCCGCTCACAGAAGGTACGGATGACGTGCGGTTCAGCTACGCAGAGGCAATGACAGACCCGGCGTTCTATATTCCGCTGGCCCAGGCGGCCGAAGCAGCCGGCTACAGCAGCATGACGATCGCCGACAGCCTGGCCTACCCGTACGAGTCCGACTCGAAGTACCCCTACACTCCGGACGGCAACCGGGAATTCTTGGAGGACAAGGAGGTCATCGAAACCTTCGTCCTGACCGCCGCGTTGGGTGCGGTGACCACGACGCTGAGGTTCAACTTCTTCGTGCTCAAGCTACCCGTCCGGCCGCCGGCACTGGTGGCCAAGCAAGCGGGTTCGCTGGCAGCGCTGATCGGCAACCGGGTGGGGCTCGGCGTGGGCACCAGCCCGTGGCCGGAGGACTACGAGCTGATGGGCGTGCCGTTTGCCAAGCGGGGCAAGCGAATTGACGAATGCATCGAAATCGTCAAAGGGCTCACCACCGGAGACTACTTCGAATTCCACGGCGAGTTCTACGACATCCCGAAGACGAAGATGAGCCCGGCTCCCACCCAGCCGATCCCGATCCTGGTGGGCGGCCACGCCGATGCCGCCCTGCGGCGCGCGGCACGCCTGGACGGCTGGATGCACGGCGGCGGCACCAGCGCCGAAGAACTCGACCGACTTATCGCCCGTGTCAAGATGTTTCGAGACGAGCAGGGTACGACCGGCCCGTTTGAGATCCATGTGATCTCGATGGACGCCTACACCGCGGACGGTGTCAAGCGGCTCGAGGACAAGGGCGTCACCGACGTCATCGTGGGTTTCCGCTGGCCCTACGTCAAGGGGCCCGACACCGAGCCCCTGGAGAAAAAGATCCGTCACCTGGAACGGTATGCGGATAAGGTGATCGCGAAAGTCTAGGCATCACAGGGGATCCCATTTGGGTGCGCGCTTCTCCCGATGCGCTTTGGCGGCTTCGGCCGGATTATCGGTGAAGCCGGTGAGCATTTGGGTGCGGTTCTCGATTTCGATGGCATGCCGCAAGCTGGGCGCGTCCAGTGCAGTATTGAGTCCGATCTTGGTCTGCCACACACCGAAAGCGTTATTCTCGGCGATCTCGCGAGCCTTGGTCAGCGTCGCCGGCATCAGGTCGCCCGGCGCCACCACCTCGTGGACCAGCTTGATGCGGTAGGCCTCGGCCGCGTCGATGATGCGTCCGGTCAGCATGAGTTCCCGCGCCACTCCGGCGCCGACGATCTTCGGTAGCAGGTAGCTGGCGCCCATGTCCATCGACGAGAAGCCGGCCTTGATGAACGCCGAGCCGAACCGGGCTTGCTCGGAAGCGATGCGGATGTCGCAGTGCAGCGCGAACGCCAGCCCGCCCCCGACGGCGGCACCGTTGACCGCGGCGATCACCGGTATGGGCAGCTCGTAGAGCCTCACGTACAGATCGGCCAGCCGCACCTGGGAGTCGTAATGGGTCTTGAATGCGGGACTGGCCGGCTTGGCCTTGACCCACGGCTCGCCGGTGCCGCTGAGGTCGGCGCCGGCGCAGAATCCCCGTCCGGCTCCGGTGAGGATCGCCACCCGGAATTCGGCCCGGTTGAGCACGTCCAGCACGTCATCCATCGCGTCGATCAGCGAGCCGTCAATGGCGTTCAACAGCCCGGGCCGGTTCAACGTGACCAGCGCGATGTCCTCTTCGAGCGTCTGCAATTCGACTGCGGCCATACCCGCACCGTATCCCGAGCCTTGCAGTTATGGCGCTGGCGCGGTGAGGTGATCGCCCGGGGCCTGGTGTAGGGACGCTGTCCGTGTGGGGTCGGCGGTCGGCGGCATTGGTGCGTTTGCAACCCGTTGCTACCCGAGGTATCGCCGCGCCGCGGTAGGCCCGGCGAAAATGGATGGCTGTTCGCTGTGAGAGAACACGTGAAATCTGTTGTTTGGCAGTCACTTTCTGCCCGATTCTTGTCGGTGTCGGTCGATAGATTGCGGGTATGAGCTCGGGCGGTGTCGTGGATCGGCAGACGGTCACGGCGGTCTTTGGTGCACTCGATGCCGCGGTGGATAGGTTGGTGGATTTGAACTTTGATGCCTTGACCACCCCGGAGTGGTTGGCGTTGGTGGAGCGGTGTGAAAAGGTGCGCCGGCGGCTGCCGGTGGCTGAGCATCAGCTGATCAACAACCTGGCCCGCCAAGCCAGCACCGAAGAGCTAGGCGGCAAGCTGTCGCATGCGATCGCCGACTGGGCGCTGATCAGCCGCACCGAGGCCAGCCGGCGCATCAAAGCCGCCGCCGATCTGGGGCCGCGGCGCGGGCTGACCGGAGAACCGATCGCCCCGGTACTGGCCGGGGCCGTCGCCGCCCAACGCGACGGAAAATTGGGCGGCGAAAGCATCCACGTGATCCGACGTTTCTACCACCAGCTGCCGGGCTGGGTCGATCAAGCCACCCGCGAGCGCGCCGAAGCCCAGCTGGCCCGCCAAGGCAGCCAGTTTCGCCCCGAACAGTTAGCGGGGTTGGCCGACACCCTCGCTGATTGTCTCAATCCCGACGGCACCTACCGCGACGAGGACCGCGCCCGCCGCCGCGGCCTGACCTTAGGCAGCCAGCAAGCCGATGGCATGTCGGAGCTGCGTGGGCTGATCACCCCCGAGCTGCGCGCCACCGTCGAAGCCGTGCTGGCCACACTGGGTGCCCCCGGCATGTGCAACCCCGAATCGAAAACCCCCTGTGTGGAGGGCACCCCCAGTCAAGCCGCCATCGACACCGACACCCGCTCAGCGGCCCAACGCAACCACGACGGGCTGCTGGCCGGGCTGCGCGGCCTGCTGGCGTCGGGGGAGTTGGGTCAGCACAACGGCCTACCCGCGACGATCATCGTGTCCACCACACTGGCCGAACTGGAAGCCGCTGCCGGACAAGGACTCACCGGCGCCGGCACCCTGCTGCCGATGAGCGATGTGATCCGGCTGGCCCGCCACGCCCGGCATTATCTCGCGGTTTTCGACGGCGGTAAGGCGTTGGCGCTGTATCACAGCAAACGGCTGGCCTCACCGGGGCAGCGAATCGTGTTGTATGGCAAGGAGCGCGGGTGCAGCGCGCCGGGTTGTGACGTCAAGGGCTACTTCTGCGAGGTCCACCACGTCATCCCCTACGCCCAATCACCCACCACCGACGTCAACCAACTCACCTTCGCCTGCGGCGGCCACCACCCACTAGCCGACAAAGGCTGGAGCACCCGCAAAAACACCCACGGCGACACCGAATGGACACCCCCACCACATCTCGACCGCGGCCAACCCCGCACCAACACCATGCACCATCCCGAAAAACTCCTCCACGCAGACGAAGACGACGAGACGGAGTAGCTTTGTCGACCTTGGGGGCTCAGCCATTCGGCAGGAACGCAGAAATCGCCTCGCCAGTGCCGATACGTTGCGATGCATCCAATCATGTTGTTCGCCAACGTGATCGCGCTACCAGCGGTTACAACGGAGTAGGTGGTGGATGCCACGCTCCGGTGAGGACCAGGAGTTCGTAACCCGCTAACAGCGTCACCAGTCCCGCGGTAGCGGCGATCGGCATTCCGATCGCGTTGATAAGCCCCTCGATGGGAGCGCCGTTGGCAGCCTGCAGGATTCCGTTCAAGAATAGGTTGACGTCGTAGGACGGCAGGGAGGTGAGCAGGGCGGTTCCAATCCCAATTGTCGGCTGCACCGTCGCGTAGGCGTTGGTTACCGCGTTGGTGAAGGCGTTGGTGATATCGGTGTTCGCCGCTTGCAGAGCCATGATGAATTTGTCGATCGGCGATCCCGAGGATATTGCGGTGGCTAAGGATTCGAGCCCCGACAGCGGATTTGACGAAAGCGCCTGGGAGACATCCAGCAGCGACAACCCGGACAGCGACGCCCATCCCTGGGTTGCCAGGGCGCCGAGGTCGCTGCCGGCGCCGGTGATTCCCTGCTGCGTACCGGTGACCAGATGCGCCAGGACAGTCTGCGGATCGACGGGCGGAAACAGGCCGAACGGGGTGGGCACATCGGCCGGACCGGTCGAGTAGCCGTGGGCCGGGTCGCCGTAGCCGAGGTTGACCAGCACGCGCAGATCCGGTTCGACCAGATCCGCAATCGTGTTGCCCAGCAACGGAATTTGGCGGACCGGCTTCAACATGGGCAGATGCGGGATGGTGATCATCGAGTAGGCGGTATTGCCGGTATAGCCCTGAGAGGTCGGCAGCTGAACCAGGTTGTACCCAGGGGAAGCGCCGACGGGTCCAGGAATGGATACAGGCCGTGCACGTAGTACAGGCCCGCGAAGGCGTTGATGTCGGACAGGATGTTGATCGGATACCGCGGCCAATCGGCGATGCCGTCGTATTCGAGCGTGTAAATGTGTGTCGGCCGGACCGTGTTCGAGGGTGTCGCGCCGTAGAACGTCTGACCCAGGCTCGGCAGTGTCAGACCCGCGAAACGCTCGAACAGACCGCCATTGGGATTCATCGGATCACCCAGGAGTACGAAGCCTAGTTCGCTTGCCGTCGGCGGGATAGGCATTGCTGCGAGCTTCTGCATTTCCAGCGACGCGATGATGGCGCCCTGCGAGATACCTTGAACCACAACGGGAGTTCCACCTGGCTGGATCAACCCATGCTGCCCCACACCGGTCCCCACCAGGGTGTCGTGCAGAATTGAAACTCCCTGTGCTACCGACTCGTCCAGTGTCAGCACGGTGGCCCCGGTCAGCGGGTACAAGCCCGCGGGGGTCCACAGACCCAGCGCGTTGGCTAGGTTGCCGCCGGGAAAGTTCGGCACGACATAGCTTCCGAAAACGGTCTTCATGTAGTCCGCGCTGGGCACCGGGATGCCGCTGCCCGAGATGAACGCCGTCACGTAGTTGGCGGGGAACACAAACGGAGGCGTGGCCGCGGCCGTTGCACTCAACGGCATCGCGCCGCCGCCCGTCGGGCCGGCCAGGTTGCCGGCGAGTGCGCCCGCGGCCGCGGCCTCGGCCTGTGTGTAGGCGTTACCGGCGGCCGCCAGTGCCTGGGCAAACACGCCGTGGAAGGCCTCGACCTGCCGCATCACCGCCTGGTATCCCTGGGCGTATTCGTTGAACAGTGTCTTCGTTGAACAGCGTCGCTGTGGCTGCAGGCACCTCGTCGGCCGCTGCGGCCAGCACACCGGATGTCCGGCTCGCCGCGGCCGCATTGGCTTCGTTGATCACCGAACCCAAATCCACGACATCCGCGGCCACCGCTGCCGTCGACTCCGGGGGCGTGAGCACGTAAGCCATCGGCTGATTCCTCCCGCCCTCGTGTCCTGCCGCCTCGAACCGGTGCGGTCATACCGACGTCAACGCACCACCGCGACAGCGTAGAGCGAGGCTGCGCGCTCTGTCCGGCATTTGCGGGGGTGCGTCGATGGTGGCGATCGGGGCCCAACGATCGAGCCAACGAGACCCCTCACCGACGGCTCGGCACCGGGCAAGCGCTACCTTGACCAAACCCGCACCCAGGTGGTGGTCACCAAGCCCGGTGCCAGGCCGTTATGCATCGGTCACAACACGTGGTCAAACCGCTGCCGGCTAGCGACAGGCTTGCGCACTCGATAGGTCACATGCCGGCCTTGCCGGACGTTCCGTCGACGCCGACCAATGACCCACCACTGCCGCCTTTGCCGCCGCCACCGCCGGCCCCGGAAGTAGTTCCAAACCCGCCGTTACCGCCGTTACCGCCATTACCGCCGTCGCCGATGAACTTCGCGTTGCCGCCGTTGCCGCCGTTACCGCCGGTGCCGCCGGGCACCAAGGATCCGACTCCGCCGGTGCCGCCGGTCCCGCCTGCCCCGCCGTCGCCGTACAGCAGGCCGCCGGCTCCGCCGTTGCCGCCGTTACCGCCGTTACCGGCCGGAGTGGTGCCCACGTTGAAGAAGCTACCGCTGCCACCTGCTCCACCGTGCCCACCATGGCCGATCAGCCACCCACCGTTGCCACCGTTGCCGCCGTTGCTTCCGCTCTCGCCGGCTACCGTCCCGCTTGCGCCGGCCCCGCCGTTGCCGCCGTTGCCGAATAGCCCGCCGTTACCGCCGTCAGCACCCGCCGAGTTGAGGCTGGTCGCGCCGTCTCCGCCGTTGCCGAACAGCCATCCGCCGTCAGCTCCGTTCACCAACATTCCATTTTGCGACCCCGCGCCGGCGTTGCCGCCGTTGCCGATCAGCAGCCCTGCCCTGCCGGGTGTGCCGCCGTGGCCACCTGTGACGGCGGAGCCACCGTCACCGCCGCTGCCGAAGAGCCACCCGGCATTTCCGCCATTGCCGCCGATGCTGTTGGGGATAATGTCGCTGCCGCCGCCGCCGCTGCCACCGTCGCCGAACAGCCACCCGCCGTTGCCGCCGTAGCCGCCGATACCACCGAATCCGCCGGGTCCGCCCCTGCCGATCAGTACGGCGTTGCCGCCGTTTCCGCCTTCGCCAACGCTGGCGCCGCCAATCCCGCCGTCGCCCATCAGCCACCCGCCGCGGCCACCGGCCCCACCGTTACCGCCAGAGCCCCCGGTGTCCCAGTTTCCACCGCTTCCGCCGACACCGCCGTAGCCAATCAGCCCGGCGTCGCCACCGGCCCCGGCGCGGCCGCCGGTGCCGCTGGCGGAGTCCCCGCCAAACCCACCAAGCCCGCCATAGCCGTTCAGCCAGCCTCCGGTTCCGCCATTGCCGCCCGCGCCACCAGTGCCGGTGGTGGCGCTCCCCCCCTCGCCACCAGAACCGCCGCTGCCGAACAGCCCGGCGTTGCCGGCGAGCCCGCCGTGTCCGCCGGTGCCGGTGGTGGCGCTCCCGCCGCCGCCGCCAGAACCGGCGCTGCCGAACAGCCCGGCGTTGCCGGCGGCCCCGCCGTGACCGCCGTTGCTGCCGGCGAAGGTGGTCGCACCGCCCCCACCGCCGGTCCCCCCGTTGCCTAAGAACAGCCCGCCGGCGCCGGCGTTGCCGCCAGCGCCGCCAGCGCCGGTGGCACTACTACCGCCGGCCCCGCCGTGACCGCCGTTGCCGATCAATCCGGCAGCGCCGCCGTCACCGCCCGCCAGCCCGCTGCCCGCCGCTTGGCTGTAGCCTTTGCCGCCGTCGCCGAGAAGCCAGCCGCCGGCCCCGCCGTTGGGGTTCGCCGCCGTACCATCGGCTCCGTTGCCGATCAGCGGGCGCCCCAGCAGCACCTGGGTGGGCTCATTGATCGCGTTGAACAGGGCCTGAATCGGCGATGCATTGGCGGCCTCGGCGGCCGCGTACGCGCCCGCTCCGGCGTTCAGGGTCTGCATGAATTGGGCGTGAAAGCTCGCGGCTTGAGCGCTGAGGGCCTGGTAGGCCTGGGCGTGCGTGTTGAACAGTGCCGAAACGGCCGCAGATACCTCATCGGCGCCGGCGGCCAGCACCGACGTCGTCGGGAACGCTGCCGCCGCATTCGCCACGTGGATGGTTGAACCGATATTGGCCAGATCTGAAACCGCCGCCTCCAGCATCTCCGTACTTGCGACTACGAATGACATCTGTGTCCTCCCCAAATCGAGCGGCTTCCGGCTGGTGTCACTCGGTCGGATCTGGTGACAACCTGACGTTAGGGGACAGTAACGCGACTGTGCGGCGGGTTTCGCACTTTCGGACATGATTGTTCGCCAGAACAACGAAGCCCGCCGCGGGCGTGACGCTTCCGCCCGGCCGCTGGCCGACCGAGTGCGCCCACGCGCGGCCAGCGTTCCGAACCGGGGCGCCGCGTGATCGTGGCGGCCCAGTTCTTTTCGCGCGCAACGCTATCGGTTGGCCAACCACTCGGCCTGCATGGTCAGCAGCCCCAGCAACTCCTGCCGCGGGGTGGCCGGATCGAGTTCGCGGTATCGCTGATAGATGTTCACGACCACCCGTTCGGAGTCCAGCCAGGTCGCGTACTCGCCGAGGTCGATGGTGTCGACGGCCTCGACGAACGACAACCCCTTGCGGTAGGCGGCTTCGGCTTGTTCGCTGATGTGTACGAGATAGCCACGGACAGCACGGATTCCGTCGGAGTCGGTGATTGGGCCGTGGCCGGGCACCACGACGGACGGCTCCAGCGCGATCATCGCGTCGCAGGCCGCGATCCAGTTGGCGATCGGGCCGGCCCAGACAATCGGCGTGCAGCCGATGAACAGCAGGTCCCCGGCGAAGAGCACACCGGCGTCGGGCACGTGCACCACCGAGTCGGCTGCGGTGTGGGCGGGTCCGAGGTTCAGCAGTTCGACTCGCCGCCCGCCGACCTCGATAGTCAACTGACGGTCGAAGGTCTGGTCGGCGTTGCGTACCGTGATGCCACCGAAGTCGAAGTGCCCGAAGCGGTCTCGCGCATAGCCGGTGGCGACCGGGCCGAGGTCGGCGGTTTGCAGCCGGGCCAGCATCTCCGGGTGCATGCCGTGCGCGATCTCCTCGGCCGTGCCTTGGGCGGCGATGATCCGTACCGAGGGATCCAACAGTTGGTTGCCGTGGGTGTGGTCACCGTTGGAGTGGGTGATCAGCGCGTCGGTGATGGGCGCACGATCGGTGATCGGCTTCATCGCGTCCAGCATCTCGCGGGTCAGCGCGAGGTCGAACAGCGTGTCCACCAACAGCGATGCCCCGTCGCCGGCGACCAGCCCGGCGTTGCTCCAGCCGTACCCCCCGTCCGGCAGCGTCCACGCCCATACCAGGTCGGCGACTTCATGGAGGCCCCGCGTGTAGGGCACCCGCGCCGGGGCCCGATTGACCCGGGCCGGCGCCGTCGGCGCGTCGGGGTTGCGCCGGGGCGTCAGCGGATGCGGCGCTTTACTGACACGCACGGTCTGGCGCGTCTCGCCAAGTCCCTCGGCGCGCAGGGTCACCACGTCGCCGTCGTGCAGCCAACCCGGGAACGACTCAAGGGCACCCAGGTGCTCCACCAGCGTGCAGGTGGGCACCGTGCCGGAGCCGAACACGTCGCCGGGTCGCAGCAGCACCCCGCGGGAGGCATAGGAAATCACCTCGCCGAACGTCCAGTCCATCGCCCCGGTCGAACCCGAGCCGATCACCGTGTCGTTGACCCACGCGGTGACCTGCAGGTGCAGCCTGCCGTCGCGGCGGTACGGCTCCAGCTCGTCCGGGGTGACCAGATACGGGCCGAGGGTGACTCCGCTGTCTTTTCCCTTGGCCTGTCCGATCCGCAGCTGGCCCTCCAGCATCTGCAGGTCGCGTGCCGACCAGTCGTTGAAAATCGTGTAGCCGACGATCGACTGTTCGGCCTGCTCGACCGTCAGGTCCTTGCCGCCGGTTCCGATCACCGCCGCGATTTCCAACTCGAAGTCCTGCCAGACACTTCCCGGTGCCGTCGGCGCGTCGTCGCAAGGTCCCAGAACCGTTGCCGGACAAGCGAAGTAGAACGCCGGGATGCGATACCAGGTGTCGGCGAGCACCCGGCCCCCGCCCAGGGCCTGCTGGCAATTGCGCATATGGTCCAGGAAGCACAGCGAGTCTCGGATCGACGGCGGACGCGGGATCGGCGGCGCCAGCGACACGTCATCGAGGCCGACCACCGCCGCCGGTGAGCGCAACGCAGCCTCGCCGGCCGCGCGCAGCCCGTCGGCGCCCCCGCCGAGCAGGTCGAGCAGCGCCGATCCCGGTGGCAGCGCATAGATCGTGTCGCCGGAGAGCACGCCGGCCCGTTCGCCGTCGTCGCTGCGGTAGGTCACCCACTTCATTCCCGCACCACCTCATTCGGGTCCTTGTCCGGCCGCAGCCCACGCCAACTCGTTTGACGCAGCCGATTGTCGGGGGTCCATTCGCTATAGCGCACCTCGCCCACCAGCCGCGGCTCAACGAACGTGACGCCCTTGGCCTCTCGCGCCGGAAGCGAAGCTCCGAAAGGATTTTCGTCGGTGTGCAGCGGCGCCAACGTCCTTTTCAGGTTGTCCAGGTCGCGTTCGGTGAAGCCCGTTCCGACCCGCCCGGCGAAAAGCAGCCCGGAAGGTCCGGGGATGCCCATCAGCAGCGAGCCGATGCCACTGCTGCGGCCCCCCTCCCCGGCGCGCCAGCCGCCGATGACGACGTCCTGGGTGTTCCAGTGCTTGTCCTTGACCCACGCTGCCGAACGCCGGCCCGGCTGATAACCGGAATCCCGGCGCTTGGCGATCACACCCTCCCAGCCACGTTTGCGCGAGTAAGCCATGGCCTCGGCTCCGTCGCCGGGCAGCAGCTCCGGAACGATGAGTTCACTTGCGCTGGCGAGGGTTTCCAGCAGCTTGCGCCGGTCCTGGTACTTGGCACGCAACAGCGAGCGGCCATCGAGGTAGAGCAGGTCGAACGCCCAGAACTCGATGCGGGTGGCCCGAACCCGGTTCTGCATTTCGTTGAAGCTGGGCACGCCGGCGGCGTCGAGTGCGACCACCTCCCCGTCGAGCACCACGTGGTGATCGGCGAGGTCTGCTGCCAGCGAACGCAATTGCGGATATTCCTTGGTGACGTCACGGCCACTACGGGAGCGCAGCCGCACGGCGCCGTGGTCGGCCTCCACCAGCAACCGGTAGCCGTCCCACTTGCCTTCGAAGGCCCACTGGCCCGCTTTGAGACGGTCCACCGAACCGTGTGTGGTGAGCATCGGAGCCAGGGTGTCGAAGTCGAAGGCCTGCTGGTCCTTCATGCGATGCGCCAGCCACTGGTCACCGCTGGTCTGGATCAGCGCGTACCGCCCGGAGATTCGCCTGCCGTGCAGGTTGACGATCACTTCTCCTTTTTCGGGTCCTTTTTCGGGTCCTTTTTCGGACCCTTTTTCGGCCCCGTCGCCGGAGTCGCGGAACTTCTCGGTGTCGTACGTGCCGGTGTCCCAGATGATCACCTTCCCGGCGCCGTACTCACCCCTCGGGATCGTGCCCTCGAATGCCGCATATTCCAGCGGATGATCTTCGGTGCGCACCGCAAGATGGTTCACCGAGGCGGTTTCCGGCAGGTTCTTCGGCACCGCCCACGACACCAGCACGCCATCGCGTTCCAGCCGGAAGTCGTAGTGCAGCCGGCGGGCGTGATGCTCCTGGATGACAAATGTATTGCCCTGGCCGACAACCGGTTTGGACCGAGGAACCGGTTCGGGGGTCTTCGACGCGTCGCGCATGCTGCGGTATTTGGTCAACCGGTCCGCTACGGCGGGCAGGTCGGCATCCAGCGACGCGAGCAGGTCCCCGTCGCGGGCTACCCGGGGCAGCACCTCGTCATAGCGCAGCTGGCGCAGCCCGGGGTCGTCCAGTTCGTCCCAGGTGCGGGGTGCGGCGACCGTCGGCTGGTCGCGCCCGCGCAGCGAATACGGGGCGATGGTGGTCTTGGATCCGTTGTTCTGGCTCCAGTCCAAGAACACCTTGCCCGCCCGCAGGCTCTTGGTCATGGTGGCGGTGACCAGCGTGGGCATCGCCTTCTCCAGCTGTTGCGCAACGCGTTTGGCCAGCACCGTGGCACCCCTGCTGCTCACCGGCTCATCCAGCGGTGCGTAGAGATGCAGGCCCTTGCTGCCGCTGGTCAGCGGGAAGACGGTCAGCCCGATATCGGCGATCAGCTCCCGGACCGCATGTGCGACCTCGACTAGCTGGGCCATGGTCACGCCCTCGCCCGGGTCCAGGTCGAACACCAATCGGGTAGCCGGTCCGGGCTTCAGCTCTTGCGCGCCACGTCGCGTCCATTCGGCGACAAACCGCCACTGCGGCACATGCACCTCGAGTGCCGCCTGCTGGGCTATCCAGGCAAGCCCCGTCGCGCTGTCGATGATCGGATAGATCGTGGTTCCGGACCGGTGCACGACGCTTGCCCGCGGCAGCCAGTCCGGCGCTGACGACGCCAGTTGCTTTTCGAAGAACGAAGGTTGGTCGACTCCGTTGGGCCAGCGCTTGCGGGTCGCCGGACGCCCGGCGATATGCGGCACCATCACCTCGGCGATGCGGGTGTAGTAGTCGAAGACGTCGCGCTTGGTGGTGCCGGTCGCCGGATAGAGCACCTTGTCCGCGTTGGTCAGCTTGACCGGCTGCTCCATACTGTCAACGTAACCTGTCGACATGGCGCGCGGTCTGGTGATCGGCGAAGCACTGGTCGACATCGTCGGCGGTCCGGTTGCCACGGAGCACGTCGGTGGCAGCCCGTTGAACGTCGCCGTCGGACTGGCAAGGCTGGGCCGCGATGTCGATCTGCTGACCCACTTCGGTGACGACGCGCACGGACGGCAGATTGCCGACTACGTCAAAGCTGCTGGGGCACAGCTTGTTCCGGGAAGCATCTGCGCGCAACGAACGCCCACCGGGGTGGTGACGATCGCCGCGGACGGCACGGCCAGCTATGTGTTCGATCTGGAATGGCAGCTTTCCGGTATACCGCCCGTCCCACCGCCGCTGTTCGTGCACACCGGATCCATCGCCGCCGTACGCGAGCCCGGGTGCCTGGCGGTCGCGGCGCTGCTCGACGCTTATCGGGTGTCGGCCACGGTCACCTTTGACCCCAACGTGCGCCCGTCGCTGACCGCCGAGGCGGACCTGGCCCGCGAACGCATCGAACGCCTGGTGGAGCGCAGTGACATCGTCAAGGCCAGCGACGAGGATCTGCGCTGGATCCATCCCACCCGCTCGCCGGAGCACACCGCCCGGACCTGGCTGGCGTCGGGACCGGCGATCGTCGCACTCACCAGGGGCGAGCAGGGGTCGGTCGCGTTCTGCGCGGCCGGCGAGGCCCGCGCGGCGGCCCGGCCGGTTCAAGTGATCGACACCGTCGGCGCCGGCGACGCTTACATGGCCGGCCTGCTCGACACGCTATGGGACCGGGGCCTGCTGGGTGCCGACCGGCGCGCACGACTGCGCCGGATCGGCGTCGACGAGCTGACGGCTGCGCTCGAGGTGGCGTCTGTAGCGTCGGCGCTGACCGTGACCCGCGCCGGCGCCGACCTGCCCGATCGAGCGGCGCTGCACGCTCAACTAGATTTGCTGCCTTAGCTTTTCAGCAGGACGCAGACGTCATCGGGACGGTGTTTTCGCAGCGAAGGCTCCGGACGCAACCGGCTCGACGCAGGCCGGCGGGGATCGCGCCAGGCGCCGAGTCGCCGTGGCGTCGCTGTTAACCGCCCCGCGTTGTGGGCATACTGACTCCATGCGCTCCATCTGGAAGGGCTCGATCGCCTTTGGGCTGGTGAACGTGCCGGTCAAGGTGTACAGCGCCACCGAAGACCATGACATCAAGTTTCACCAGGTCCACGCCAAGGACAACGGACGCATCCGGTACAAGCGGGTGTGCGAGGTGTGTGGCGAGGTGGTCGAATACGGCGACCTGGCGCGGGCCTACGAATCCGACGACGGCCAGATGGTGATCATCACCGACGACGACATCGCCACGTTGCCCGAGGAACGCAGCCGCGAAATCGAAGTCCTCGAATTCGTGCCCGCTAACGAAGTCGACCCGATGATGTTCGACCGCAGCTACTTTCTGGAACCGGACTCGAAGTCGTCGAAATCCTATGTGCTGCTGGCTAAGACGCTTGCAGAGACAGAACGGATGGCGATCGTGCATTTCTCCCTGCGCAACAAGACCCGGCTGGCGGCGTTGCGGGTCAAGGATTTCGGCAAGCGCGACGTCATGGTGGTGCATACGTTGTTGTGGCCGGACGAGATTCGCGACCCCGACTTCCCGATACTGGACAAGAAGGTCGAGATCAAACCGGCGGAGCTCAAGATGGCCGGCCAAGTGGTGCAGTCCATGGCCGAAGACTTCAACCCGGACCGCTACCGCGATACCTACCAGGAGCAGCTGCGGGAATTGATCGACGCCAAACTCGAAGGCGGAGAGGCGTTTACCACCGAGGAGCAACCGGCCGAACTGGACGAGACCGAAGACGTCTCCGATCTGCTCGCCAAACTGGAAGCCAGCGTCAAGGCGCGCTCGGACGACAAGAAACCACCGGCCGACAAGGCGGCCAAGAAGACACCGGCCAAGAAGACACCGGCGGCAAAGAAGGCCCCCGCGACACAAGCGTCCACGTCCTGACCCCGGGCTGTTGGCCTATGCTCGTCGTGCTGCCGAGAGGAGTATTCCGTGAAGTTCCCCCGACCTGGACGAACTCGAGCCGCGCTGAGCGTGCTACTGGTCAGCACTCTGGTCTTGGCAGCCTGCGGCGGTCATTCCGGTAACACGTCGTCGTCGACCGGATCCAGCACCCCCAGCGTCCCGGTGGACTGCGGCGGCAAGAAGAAGCTCCTGGCGGCGGGTTCGACAGCACAAAAGAACGCGATCGAACAGTTCGTGTATGCCTACATTCATGCCTGCCCCGGGCACACGCTGGACTACAACGCGAATGGCTCGGGCGCCGGCATGAAGCTCTTCCTGGGCAACCAGACCGATCTGGCGGGCTCCGATTCCCCGATGGATCCGGCGAAAGGCGAGCCGGACAAAGCCGCGGCGCGCTGCGGGTCGGAAGCGTGGGATCTGCCGGTGGTGTTCGGCCCGATCGCGGTCACCTACAACATCAACGGCGTCAGCACGCTCAAATTGGACGGCCCCACCTTGGCGAGGATCTTCAACGGCGCCATCAGCAGGTGGGACGACCCGGCGATCACCGCCCTCAACTCAGGTACCAGCCTGCCATCGACACCCATCCACGTCGTCTTCCGCAGCGACCAGTCCGGCACCACGGACAACTTCCAGAAATACCTCGACGCCGCGTCCAACGGCGCGTGGGGCAAAGGCACCGGCCAAACATTCAACGGAGGTGTCGGCGAAGGCGCCGCGGGCAATGACGGCACGTCCCAGGCGCTGAAGCGAACCGACGGCTCGATCACCTACAACGAGTGGTCCTACGCGGTGGGTCATCAACTGGACATGGCTCAGATCATCACCTCGGCCGGCCCCGATCCGGTGACGATCACCGCCGAGACCGTCGGCAAGACCATTGCCGGGGCCACGTTCAAGGGTCAGGGCAACGACTTGGTGGTGGACACGTCCTCGTTCTATCGGCCGACCAAGACCGGTGCCTATCCGATCGTGCTGGTGACGTACGAGATCGTCTGCTCGAAATATCCCGACGCGCCCACCGGTGCCGCCGTAAAAGCGTTTATGCAGGCGACAATTGGCGACGGCCAGATCGGCTTGGACGAGTACGGGTATATTCCGCTGCCCAGTTCTTTCCAATCGAAATTGATCCCGGTGGTCAACGCCATTGCCTGATCGGCCGTCACCCGTGGCGGGGCGATTGCGGCGCCGGTCCGGCCAGGCGGAATTATGCCGATCGCGGCACGAATCACCAAGTGTCGCAACGGTCTCGGCCGGCATCCGGTTTCGCCGTGGTAATGCAACCCGAATTTTATCCTGAGCCGCGGGTCAGAAATCACTGAGAGTACGCCCGATTTTGTTGTGTCCCCGGTCTTTGAGGATTTACCGTGTGTTAACCAACGATGTCCGGTGGATCGGCGGGCCGAACGAAGGGAGCGTCGACGGTGAGCGAGACCGAGCCGGGTTCGCGGGTTGGGTCGCGCTTCGGGCCTTACCAGTTGGTGCGGTTGATCGGTCGCGGCGGCATGGGCGAGGTTTACGAGGCCGAGGACACCCGCAAGAACCGGATCGTGGCGTTGAAGCTGATTTCGACGCAGTACTCCGAAAACCCGGTGTTTCGCGCGCGAATGCAGCGCGAGGCCGACACCGCGGGACGGCTGACGGAACCGCACATCGTGCCGATCCACGACTACGGCGAGATCGACGGCCAGTTCTATGTGGAGATGCGGCTCATCGACGGAGTATCCCTGCGCACGTTGCTCACCCAGTACGGTCCGCTCGCCCCGGCACGGGCAGTGGCCATCGTGCGGCAGGTCGCCGCCGCACTCGACGCCGCACACACCAGCGGGGTTACCCACCGCGACGTCAAGCCCGAAAACATCCTCGTCGCCGCCAACGACTTCGCCTATCTGGTTGATTTCGGCATCGCACGTGCCGCCCACGACCCCGGGCTGACCCAGAGCGGTATGGCCGTGGGCACCTACAACTACATGGCCCCGGAACGATTCACCGCCGACGACATCACCTACCGCGCCGACATCTACGCGCTGGCTTGCGTTTTGGGGGAATGTCTGACCGGGGCGCCCCCCTACCGGACCGACAGCGTCGAACGGTTGATCGCCGCACATCTCATGGAGCCGCCGCCACGGCCCAGCGTGCTACGACCCGGCCGAGTACCGCCGGCTCTGGACGAGGTGATCGCCAAGGGCATGGCGAAGAATCCCCAGGAGCGCTATATGAGCGCGGGCGACCTGGCGATCGCCGCACACGATGCGCTCACCATGCCCGAACAGCGCCAGGAAGCCACCATCCTGGAGCGGGGCGACAACGCGACGCTGATCGCCAATGCGGGTTTCGGCGGCGCGTGGACCAACTACACCGGTGCGGGTCCCCAGCCCCAGCCTCAACCCCAACTACAGCCCCCGCCGCCGATCGCTCCTCGACCGCGGTACCCCACCGAAGACGAGACCGCGGTCCGGCCGGTGCCGCCCAGCCTCCAGGGATGGCGATCCAAACCACACACTTCCGACCAACGGACCCAGGCTGCCCCCGTCGTCACCGGCACCGGTTGGCCCAGCCAGCCCGGGCTGTCCCCCGTCGGCCCGGGGCCCGCCGGCCAGGGTGCCGGTTCCGCGGGCTTACCGTCGTTCAGCCAGCCGTCGCAACCTCAACCCACGAGCCAGCCACGCAACAAGCGCAAGACGTGGACCGTCGCGGCCGTCATCGCGGCCGTCATCCTGGTGGCGGCCGGCATCAGCGAGTTCGTGGCCACCAGACCGAAAGGCTCGACACCACCGCAGGGTCAGGTGGTGCTGCCGTTCAACGGGCTCAACTTCCGCTTCTCCCCGGGCGGGGTCGCGGTCGACGACCAGGGCACCGTGTACGTCACCAACCAAACCATGTACGGCCGGGTGGTGACGCTGCCGGCGGGCTCCAGCACGCCGACCGTGAAACCGTTCAACGGGCTGTACGAGCCGCAGGGCCTGGCCGTCGACGGCTCCGGCACCATCTACGTCAGCGATTTCAACAACCGGGTGGTGTCGTTGGCGGCCGGGTCGAATCGCCAGGTCGAGCTGCCCTTCAGCGGACTGAACTATCCCGAGGGCATCGCAGTGGATGCCCAGGGCGGCGTATACGTCGCCGACCGGGGCAACAACAGGGTGGTGAAGTTGGCGGCCGGCTCGACCAGCCAGACGGTGCTGCCGTTCAACGGTCTGAAGAACCCCGACGGTGTGGCCGTGGACACCGACGGGAATGTATATGTCACCGACACCGACAACAATCGGGTGGTAAAGCTGGAAGCGGGCACCAGCAATCAATCCGTATTGCCGTTCACCGGCCTGACCGCTCCGTGGGGTATCACCGTGGACGGTGCCGGCAACGTCTACGTCACCGAACACGACAACAACGCGGTGGCGAAGTTGCCGGCCGGGGCAACCGCTTCCACCGAGCTGCCGTTCACCGGACTCAACACGCCGCTGTCGGTTGCGGTCGACAAGAATGGCAACGTCTACGTTGCCGACCGCGGCAACGGCAGGGTGCTGAAACTCGCCCAGGGTTCGTAGGCAGGCCGGGCGCGCCGATGGCCGCTACCGACCGACCATGAGGCGAATCCCCGCCCGGATCACGCCGATCGTCGACGCTCGGGTGGACACGAAGCGGATCCCCGCCGCGACCACGTTGATTACCGCCACCAGGATGATCAGCGTCAGCGCGGCACCCCACACTCGCAGGAAGCCGGCGTGTTCGGGGTTGGTGAGTTCGGTGTAGATCAGCAACGGCAGCGAGGCCATGTTGCCGTTGAAGATGTCGAGGTTGATCGAGCGGCTGTAGCCGACCAGCACCAGCACCGGGGCGGTCTCGCCGATGATGCGCGCCAGCGCCAGCAGCACACCGGACACAATGCCCGGCATTGCGATCGGAACGACGATGCGCACGATCGTCTTCCATTTCGGAACGCCCAACGCATAACTGGCTTCGCGCAGCTCGTCGGGAACCAACCGCAGCATCTCCTCGGTAGAGCGCACCACCACCGGCAGCATCAACAAGACCAGCGCCAACGACACCGCGAAGGCGCTCTGCTGAAATCCCAGGGTGGCGATCCACAGACTGAAGATGAACAGCGCCGCCACAATCGAAGGGACCCCGGCAAGGACGTCGACCATGAACGTGGTCACCCGCGCCATCCGGCCGGTGCCGTATTCGACCAGGTAGATCGCGGTCATCAGGCCCAGCGGCACGGCCAGCACGGCCGCCACCCCGGCCTGCACCAATGTCCCGTACAGCGCGTGGTACACGCCCCCGGCGAACTCCTCCGGCAGCACGCCGCGCAGCGAATGAGTCCACCAGTCCAGCCGGATAATGGCATACCAGCCGCGCTCGATCACCACCCACAACAACCAGACCAGTGGCACCAACGCGATGGCGAACGAGCTGAAGAACACCACGGTCGCCAGGCTGTTCTTGATCCGCCGCGCCAGGCTCAGCGGACGGAACACCACCGCTTTGACCGGCCGGTCGAGGGCGTCGATGCTCATCCGTTGACCTTTCCGCCGGCCACGGCACGCGCGGCGGCGTTGACCACGAAGGTCAGGACGAACAGCGCAAACCCGGCCGAGATGTAGGCGCCGGTCGGCAGCGGCTCGCTGAACTCGGACGCCGCGGAGGCGATCTTGGACGCAAACGTGTAACCGCCGTCGAACAGCGACCAGTTTCCGGGCCGGGCCGCCGACCGCAAGATGATCAGCACCGCCACGGTTTCGCCCAGCGCACGCCCCAACCCCAGCATCGACGCGGCGATCACGCCGCTGCGGCCGAACGGCAGCACGGTCATCCGCACCACCTCCCATTTCGTCGCGCCCAATGCCTGGGCCGCTTCGATCTGGATAAGCGGCGTCTGCCGGAACACTTCCCGGGATACCGAGGTGACGATCGGCAGGATCATCACCGCCAACACGATCCCCGCCGTGAAGATGGTGCCCCCACCGGCCAGCGAAACGTTTCCCTTCTTGAACAAGAACAGCCAGCCAAGGTTACGGTTGAGAAAATCTGCGACCGGCTCCAACTTTGGCGCCAGCACAAAGATTCCCCACAACCCGAACACGATCGACGGCACCGCGGCCAGCAGATCCACGATCGCGCCGAACGGACGCGACAACCTTCTGGGCGCATATTGAGTCAGGAACACCGCGATCCCGACCGCAACCGGTACGGCCAGCACCAGCGCGGTTATCGAACTGAGCACCGTGACCATGAACAGGTCACGGATGCCGAACGCCAACTTCTCGTCGTCGGCCGTGTTGAATTCGGCGCTGGTGAAGAAATTCACGTGGTTGGCGCGCAACGATGGGACGGCACGAAGCAACAGGAATACCGCGATCAGCAGGATTGCGATCACGATCGTCAATCCGGCGGCCGATGCCGCCAACCTGAACAGCCGGTCCGCCCGCCGCGACGCGCGCGCGTCGACCTCTACCAGCGCAGGCTTGGCCAGCGGGCCTCGGACCACGTCGACCCCAGATCAGGCGATGGCGTTCACCGCGGTCGACAACCTCGACTTGAACCCGTCCGGAATAGGGATATAGCCGTTGTCGGCCAGCCCATTCTGACCGGCGCCGATGGTCGACTGCAGGAACGCTTTCACCGCGGTACCGACTTGGGAGTCAGGGTACTTGGAACAGACAATTTCGTAGGTAGCCAGCACGATCGGGTAAGAACCGGGCTGCGTCGGCCGGTAGAACGACACCGTGTCCAGCACCAGGTCGTTGCCCTGTCCCTTGATCGTGGCTCCCGCGATCGTCTTTCCTACCGACTCGGCGCTGATCGACACCGCTTCGGGACCGGCCGTGGTGACGATCTTGGCCATGTTCAGGCGCTGCGCCTGAGCGAACGACCACTCGTTGTAGGTGATGGACCCTTCGGTGCCCTTCACCGCGGCCGATGTGCCGTCGTTGCCCTTGGCGCCCTCGCCGACACCGCCTGCGAATGCCTTTCCGGCGCCCTTGCCCCACGCGCCGTTGGAGGCGGCGTCAAGGTAGCGCTGGAAGTTGTCCGTGGTGCCGGACTCGTCGCTACGGAACACCACGTGGATGGGGGTCGCGGGCAGGTTGGTGCCCGAGTTGAGGGCCTGGATCGCCGGATCGTTCCAGGTGGTGATGGTGCCGTTGAAGATCTTTGCCAGGGTGGGACCGTCCAGGTTCAACGAGCTGACACCGCTGATGTTGTAGGTGACCGCGATCGGACCGAACACCACCGGCAGATTCCACGCCGGCGAGCCGCCGCAGCGCTGTTGCGCCGCCGCGGCCTCGTCCTTGCTCAGCGGTGAATCCGAACCACCGAAATCGGTTTGGTTCCCGTTGAATTCGCTGATTCCGGCACCCGAACCATTGCCCGTGTAGTTGAGCGTCTGACCCGGGCAGGCCTGCTCGAATGCCTTGACAAAGCGCGTCATCGCGTTGGCCTGGGCCGTGGACCCGCTGGCCTTGAGTGTCTTCTTCCCGCCGCAGTTCACGTTGCCCGACGATTGGCCTGCCGCCGAGCCGCCCCCGCTCGGGTTGTTGTCGCTGCCGCACCCCGACAAGAGCAGAGCGCCCGAAGCCAGGATACTCAGCGTGGCGCCAAATCCGTTGAGTTTCAATTCAATTCCTAACGGTAGACATTCGCCGGACCGCACTTGGCCACGGCCCGCAAACCAGCCGCTTTCCTCGCAGCCACGAGGCTACCGTAACAATCGGCAGTCTTAAACCAGTTCATCAGTCAGCCGCCGTGCAGACACATGGCGTTCGTCTAACCCGACCGGGCCGATCGGGGTATCCGGAGCCGTTACATCTTTGCGCCGCTGTGAGAAAGTAGAACCCGTTCCAGAAATACCTGCAGCCCAGACGGCGAGGGTCGCTGCCGTCTCGGCCGACAACTGAAGCGAGGCCGCAGTGATCCTCGACAGGTTTCGTCTCGACGGCAAAGTCGCCGTCATCACCGGAGGTGGCCGCGGCCTGGGCGCGGCTATCGCGTTGGCTTTCGCCGAGGCCGGCGCCGACGTGGTCATCGCCTCGCGAACGCGATCCCAGCTGGACGAGGTCGCCGAAGGGGTGCGCGCCATCGGGCGGCGCGCCCACGTCGTTGCGGCCGACCTGGCCCATCCCGAGGTCACCGCGGAGCTGGCCGGTCAGGCGGTCGAGGCGTTCGGAAGACTGGACATCGTCGTCAACAACGTCGGCGGCACCATGCCCAACACGTTGCTGACCACCTCCACCAAGGACCTCAGGGACGCTTTCACCTTCAACGTCGCCACCGCCCACGCGCTCACCGTCGCGGCCGTGCCGCTGATGCTGGAGCACTCGGGCGGCGGCAGCATCATCAACATCACCTCGACCATGGGCCGGCTCGCCGGACGTGGTTTCGCCGCCTACGGCACCGCCAAGGCCGCCCTGGCCCACTACACCCGGCTGGCGGCCTTGGATCTGTGTCCACGCATCCGGGTCAACGCGATCGCCCCGGGGTCGATCCTCACCTCCGCGCTGGACGTGGTGGCCGCCAACGACGAGCTGCGCGCGCCGATGGAGCAGGCCACACCGCTGCGCCGGCTCGGCGATCCCGTCGACATCGCCGCTGCCGCAGTGTATTTGGCATCGCCCGCGAGCAGCTTTCTGACCGGCAAGACGTTGGAGGTCGACGGCGGCCTCACTCGCCCCAACCTGGACATCCCCGTCCCGGACCTGTAAGCCCGTGACCCGCGAGCAGCCGCAAAAGCCCCGACACGCCCGGCGTGTCGAGCGCTTTTGCGGCTGCTCGCGGTCCAACCCGTAAGGAGCCAGCATGCCCATACCCGTCGTCCAGCTCGGCACCGGCAACGTCGGCATTCATTCGCTGCGGGCGCTCATCACCAACCCGGCCTACGAGCTCACCGGGGTGTGGGTGTCGTCGGAAGCGAAGGCGGGAAAGGACGCCGCCGAGCTCGCCGGATTCACCCAAGCCACCGGCGTCAAGGCCAGCACCGACCTGGACGCGGTACTGGCGAGCGGACCGCAGTGCGCCGTCTACAACGCGATGGCCGACAACCGGCTCTCCGAGGCGCTGGACGACTATCGGCGGGTCCTGGCGGCCGGGGTGAACGTCGTCGGCAGTGGACCGGTTTTCCTGCAGTACCCGTGGCAGGTAATTCCCGACGAGCTCGTCAAGCCCCTGGAAGATGCTGCGCGCGAAGGTAATTCGAGCCTCTATGTCAGCGGCATCGACCCGGGTTTCGCCAACGACCTGCTGCCGCTGGCACTGGCCGGCACCTGCCAGAGCATCGAGCAAATCCGTTGCATGGAGATCGTCGACTACGCCACCTATGACAGTGCCGTGGTCATGTTCGACGTGATGGGATTCGGCAAGCCGATCGACGAGATTCCGATGCTGCTGCAGCCCGGTGTGCTGAGTTTGGCGTGGGGTTCGGTGGTGCGCCAGCTTGCTGCCGGCCTTGGCCTTTCGGTCGGCGTCGTCGAGGAGATGTACGTCCGGGAACCGGCTCCGGAGGCCTTCGACATCGCCGCGGGTCACATTCCCCAAGGCAGTGCCGCCGCCCTGCGGTTCGAGGTGTTGGGTCTGGTCGACGGCGCACCCGCCGTGGTACTCGAACACGTCACCCGGCTGCGCGAAGACCTGTGCCCGGATTGGCCGCAGCCCGCACAGCCGGGCGGCTCGTATCGCATCGAGATCACCGGCGAACCTTCCTACGCCGTGGACATCTGTCTGAGCAGCCGCCACGGCGACCACAACCATGCCGGACTGGTCGCCACGGCGATGCGGCTGGTCAACGCGATCCCGGCGGTGGTGGCCGCCGAACCGGGTATCCGCACGACGCTCGACCTGCCCTTGATCACCGGTAAGGGCCTATACGCCGCGGGTGACTGATCGGACCGCGCGCGGTGGCCCCGCCGGACAGGTTTCGGCTAGCCTCACTTTTCTATTAGGTGCCGTGGATCAAAGGTCGGTGAGTTGGCGCAGGACACCCAGGCTTCGTTCAAGGCCAGCTGGTACCTGCTGGGACCGGCCTTTGTCGCGGCAATCGCCTACGTCGACCCCGGAAACGTCGCCGCCAACGTCAGCTCCGGCACCCAGTTCGGTTATCTCCTTCTGTGGGTGATCGTCGTCGCCAACGTGATGGCCGGACTGGTCCAGTACCTGTCGGCGAAGCTGGGGCTGGTGACGGGCGACTCCCTGCCCGAAGCGATCGGCAAGCGGATGGGCCGTCCGGCCCGGCTCGCCTACTGGGCGCAGGCCGAGGCCGTCGCGATGGCAACGGACGTGGCCGAGGTCATCGGCGGGGCTATCGCGCTGCGCATCCTGTTCGACGTGCCGCTGCCCATCGGCGGGATCATCACCGGGGTCATCTCGCTGCTGCTGTTGACGGTGCAGGACCGCCGCGGCCAGCGCCTGTTCGAACGGGTAATCACCGGTTTGCTGATGGTCATCGCCGTCGGCTTCACCGCCAGCTTCTTCGTTGCGACACCACCATCCGATGCCGTCCTGGCCGGCTTGATCCCGCGGTTCCGCGGAACCGAGAGCGTGCTTCTGGCCGCCGCCATCCTGGGTGCCACCGTCATGCCGCACGCGGTGTATCTGCATTCGGGTCTGGCCCGCGACCGGCACGGGCACCCCGAACCGGGGCCGTTCCGGCGGCGGCTGCTGCGGGTCACCCGCTGGGACGTCGGCCTGGCGATGGTGCTGGCCGGCGGGGTGAACGCCGCCATGCTGCTGGTCGCCGCCCTCAACATGCGCGGTCGCGGCGATACCGCGTCGATCGAAGGCGCCTACGCCGCCGTGCACGCCACGTTGGGTGCGACGATCGCGGCGCTGTTCGCGATCGGATTGCTGGCGTCGGGTCTGGCGTCGGCTTCGGTGGGCGCCTACGCCGGGGCGACGATCATGCAGGGACTGCTGCACTGGTCTGTCCCGATGGCGGTGCGCCGGTTGGTCACGTTGTGCCCTGCGGTGGCGCTCCTGGCGATCGGTGTCGACCCGACCCGCACGCTGGTGCTTTCGCAGGTGGTGCTGTCGTTCGGCATACCGTTCGCGGTGCTGCCGCTGGTGCGGCTGACCAGCGACCCGCAGGTGATGGGTAG